>CAIMSU010000232.1 GCA_903844155.1 uncultured Pseudomonadota bacterium
CCGTCGTCTACCTGTCCGAAGCTGCCCCACGAAGACCGTTGGAAAGCCGTGTGCGGGAAAACCGCAAGCACGGTTTGAATGGGGGCTTTTTGAAACAAGCCGGCAAAACGCCGGTATTGCGCTAAGAGTCTACCTATGCCTGTTCATCCTGGCGAGGGCCCCGAGCGAGCGGGCGCAGCGATCCCCGATGCCGAAGTCGTCGCGATGCTCCAGGGCATGGGCCTTTTCGCCGAGGTGGCAGAGGCGGACCTGGCCGCGCTCGCGCAAGGCGCCGTCGAGCGCACCTTCGCTGCGGGCGCGGTGGTTGTGCGGGAGGGCGACGTGAGCGACGAGCTCTACCTGGTGCTCTCCGGGACGTTCCAGATCTACGTCGCGCAGGCGAGCATCGGGTTTGATCGGGAGCTTCGACGCGTGACACGAGGTGGCTACCTCGGCGAGATGGCCCCGCTCACCGGCCGTCCGCGCTCCGCCTCGGTCCGAGCGCTCACGCCCGGGGTCCTGCTCGCCATCGGCCGCGACCCCGTCCAGGCCCTGGTCCACCGCTCAGCTTCCTTCGCCATCGCCCTCTGTCGCGGCCTCGCCGCCCGGGCAGCGGACCTCGCCCGTTTGCACTCCGACATCGCCTTTGTCCGGGTCGACCCGCGCAGACTGCAGCGAAGCGAGACGGATCTGCTCCCCCGACGCGCCTCGATCGCCTGTCGCGCGGTGGTCGTCGAAAGGTCCGACGCCCGGCTGCGCGTCGCCATGGTCGAACCCCACGACGACGCAGCCCGCAGCTTCGTCCTGGCGGCGCTGAGGGGCTTCGACGTCGAGATCGTCGCGGTAAGCGAAGCGGACTTCGAGCGCTACGCGCGCACGCTGACCCCGGCCTCCAGCGTCGAACTGCCGACCGATCCGCCTGTCCGCGCGCCCGTCCTGGTGAGCCCGTCGGGCGGCGTCCAGGAGCTGGGGGGCGACGAGACGAGCGGCGTGCTGGGGGCCGTCCTGGAGGCCGCATTGCAACGCGGCGCGAGCGACCTCCACTTTGAGCCTGCGGGCGATCGATCCCGGGTGCGTCTCCGCGTCGACGGCCGCATGGTCCCCGTCCTCGACGCGATTCCGGCCACCGACTTCGCGAGGACCGTCTCACGATTGAAGGTGCTCGGCGAGCTGAACATCACCACGCGGCGCGTGCCGCAGGACGGTCGCTTCGTGATCCGCACGGCAGGCCGGGAGATCGACGTCCGCGTCTCCAGCACCCCCTGTGAGGGCGGCGAGAAGGTCGTGCTCCGGCTCCTGGACGGCTCGAGTCCGCACCTCGAGCTCGCGAACCTCATCCCGTTCCGGCCCGTCGCCATGGCGCTTCGCGACGCCTTCCTCGCGCGCGCCGGGCTGATCCTGGCGACCGGGCCGACGGGGTCCGGCAAGACGACCACGCTCTACTCAGGCCTCCGCGAGCTCTGGAGTCGCACGCGGGACGTCAACATCGTGACCATCGAGGACCCGGTCGAGTACCGGCTTGACTACGCGACACAGACCCAGGTGAACCCCGCCGCCGGCCTCGATTTCGCCCAGCTCCTGCGGGCCACCCTGCGGCAGGACCCGGACGTCATCCTCGTCGGCGAGATCCGCGACGAGGAGTCCGCACGCATCGCCGTGGAAGCCGCGATGACCGGCCATCTCCTGCTCTCCTCGCTCCACGCCGATTCGGCCCTGGAGTCGATCGCCCGGCTCCGGAACCTCGGCGTTCGCGGCTATTCACTCGCCAGCGCGTTGAGCTGTGTGGTCAGCCAACGCCTCTTGCCCCGGGTCTGCCGCAATTGCGCCGAGTCTGTGTCCGAGTCGGACCCGAGCCGGGGCCGTTTGATCGCCAGCGGGATCGTGGACGAGCGCACGCCCCTGGTGGTCGGCAGGGGGTGCGAACTATGTCGGTTCAGCGGGGTGATCGGCCGCGTTGGATTGTACGAGATCCTGTTCGTGGACGAGCCCCTGCGGGGACTCATCGAGGCCGAGGCGCCACGTGCGGCGATGGAAGCGGCGTTGTCCGAGTCCGGCTCCGTCTCGCGAACCGGGTACGCCCGGATGCTGCTGGAGGCGGGGATGGTGAGCCCTCACCCCCTGCTCACCGCCCTGATGGGTGAGCGGGAGTTCGGGGGTGCGAGGCCGCGATGATGAGCCCGACGCTACGCCTTGGCGGCAGCTCGCTCGACTTCGGTCGCGGTGACTGGATCACCGCCGGCCTTGTATCGGGCAGCCAGACAGCCAGTCTCGTCGATGATGCCCGAGCGCCGAAGGAGCGCCTCGTTTTCAGCCGGGGTCAGCCTGTCGAGGAACTCGATGAGCTTTTTGTGGTCGTCGGCATGGGGTTGGCTGCCGGCGAAGGACATGAAACCCATCATAATCCCGAACGCGGGACGAAGTAGTCGAGAATCACGCCAAGCTCCCGGACCGCGATCTGCACATGGCTCTTGCGGTGAATCCCCGCGCCGGCAAACGCCGGACCGCCCTCCACAAAAACGCCCCGCACGGTCTGGAACCGGAGCCCGCCGCCGTCAGCGGCGTCGTAGGCCGCCATCGCGTGATTCAGCACGGCGCAGTCGAGGTTCCGCAGCACCAGATCAAAGTCGTCAGGCCCGGCGCGCCGATTCGTGGGAATCTCAGCGCCCAACGCCCGGAGCTGACGGACCAGGCGCGCGTGAACCTCGGGCAGCTCGCCCGTCGCCCCGGTGTCGCCAAGGTCGAAGCATCGGCCCAGATCGATGTGCGCACCGATCACGGCCGGCTCGACGATCTCCCCGCGTTGGCGCTTCCATTCCGCGAACTCTCCGGCACGCTTCATGCCGTTCTCCCAGAAGTAGACTCCCTTGCCCAGCCAGTCGTAGGCGTTGTCGCTCGGCTGCAGGCGGTCACCGCGCAGGACCACCCGTTCGAGCAGGGAGCGATCGCAGCCGTGGTAGCCGACGACGACGCGACGCTGGGGGTTCATGGCCAGGATGAGGTGACCCGAGTGCGGGGTGGCCGGGGACGGCTATATGCCAATAATGTTGGTATAACGCCACAATACCGGAGAGCCGCGGCCGCCGCGATGCGGGGCGGGCAACTGGGATTTGAACCGCAAATCCCGCCTTCCTCCGCCCACAAAATCAAGACCCCCGCTCTCCATCTCTGAAAAGCGGGGGTTCAACGGTGTGGTTGGGGCTAAGGGATGAGGTTCGAACTTTCTGTGTCGCACCGGGACCGGAGGTCAGAGTGCAAATGGAGATGTTCAAGCTCATGATTACGGGGACGGGGATGGAGACCCGTCGGGGCCAGGTGCCGGACCATTCAACGCCTACTGGACACATCGCGCTGGCCGCGGTGCCGGCCGTTTCGAGGTGCAAGTGCGCGGTGGCGGACCGGGTGCCGGTGCGACGACGAGCGTCGTCGATCCCGCCGTGCAATACTAGGCCGTGAGGTCACGGTCATGTCGAACGCCATCTTGAAGTCCGACGGCAACATCCACATCCCTGCAGGGGCCCGAAAGTCGGTGGGCGCGAAGGCTGGCCAGAAGTACGACGTGGTCGCCAAGGGCAACATGATCGTGCTGGTGCCGGCCGTTGATGTCCGGACACTGCGCGGGTCTGCACCGGGTGCGGACACGACGGGGTACCGCGAAAAGTGAGCCGGGTGATCGTCGATAGCTGCGGGTGGCTGGCCTACTTCAGCGATGAGGGACACGCCGACAAGTTCGCGCCGCACATCGAGGGGGACGATGCCGTCGTGGTCCCGGCGATCGTGGAGTACGAGGTGTACCGCTGGGCGCTCCGCGATCTCGGCGAGGACCGCGCGCTCCAGTACGCCGCCGTCTTGAGCCGGGGCGTCGCTGCCCCGGTGACCGCTGAGGCAGCTCGTCGCGCGGCAGAGCTCGGACATCAGCACACGCTGGCGGCCTGCGATGCCATGATCCTCGCGATTGCCGAGCATATCGGCGTGCCGCTGGTGCCGCCGGTGTCGAGGGTCAAGTGCGCGGTGACGGACAGGGTGCCGGTCCGCGGGGCCGGTCAGCCGACCGGTTCCCACACCTCCGGGCGCACCTGAAATTCCTCGGCGGCCCAGCGCTTGGCGTCGTCGAGTCCGGCTGGCTCCCGCAGGCCCTTGTCGAGGAGGATGTTGTCATCGGTGAAGCCGTCGGCGTACTGATGGCGGAGGAAGAACAGGGAGTCAGGGCGGTACGCCACGACCTCGATTACGCAAGGCGGTGGCATCCGGAGGTCGCGGCCGACGATGACGCGTTTCCCGGTCGGTAGGTGACGCGAATCGAGGGTCGCTCGGGCGACAACCACAGGTCGGAGCTGACGATACAGGTCCATCAACTCGAAGAAGCGGTCCAGCGGGTCGGTGCCCTCGCGATGATGCGTTCGGATCGCATAGGCCCAGCCCGCCGAGAGCGACCAGCCCGTGCGAAGCTGAAGCCACGTGGCGAAGTGCCGGCCCATGTCCGGCACACCCTCGTCGATGCTGTGGACGTGGAGGGCCGTCAGGTAGCCGTGGACGAGGTCCTCGAGCTCGCGGATACCCCGGACAAACATGGACGGGCGGCGACGAACCTCGTCGAGCAGGTCGAAGATGGTGTCGTGGTGCGGGCGCTCGTAATAGCGAGGGGGCTCGTCCATGTACGCATCTGTCCGGGCGCTGGCGCCGCACCTGCCGTTCCGCACCCGCGCGGCTATACTCTGGGCATGTCCTCCACCTTCCACTCGGTCGCCATCGAAGCCCTGAACCTCGACGAAGCCGACCGTCTCCGCCTCGCTGCTGAGCTGATCGACAGCGTGGACGGGCCCGCCGATCCCGGCTGGGATGAGGCATGGCTCACGGAAATCCAGGCTCGCCGGGACCGTGGCACCGCCGATGCGATCCCATGGGCAGAGGCGCGCGCCCGGGTCCTCCGGCGTCTCTCCGCGTCGTGAGCCTCCCGGTCGACGTACACGCCGAAGCCCTCGACGAGCTGGACGAGGCAGCGGCCTGGTACGAGGCCCGTCGACCCGGTCTTGGATTCGAGTTCGCCGCGGAGATCGAACGTGTCATTGCTTCCATCTCGGCGCGACCCCTCGCTTTTGCGCCGTGGAAGGCGCAGGACCCGGTCCGACGCGCCCTGGCGAGCAGGTTCCCCTACGCTGTGTTCTTCGACGTCGAGCCCGAGCGCGTGGTGGTCATGGCGATCGCCCACTCGAGTCGTCGTCCCGGCTACTGGGGAGGTCGTGTCGGCCCGCCTGGTCGCCGTGGCAAGGACGACGCCGGGTAGGTGCACGGGGGGGACTGGGGATTCGAACTCCGAAACCGCCGTTTCTCCGCCCACAAAATCAAGACCCCCGCTTTCCATCTCTGGAAAGCGGGGGTTCAAGTGTGTGGTTGGGGCTAAGGGATGAGGTTCGAACTTTTTGCATCGCACCGGGACCGGAGGTCAGGGTGCAAATGGAGACGTTCAAGCTCATGATTACAGGGACGGGGATGGGGACCCGTCGGGATCCGGTGCCGGACAGTTCAACGCCGACTGGACATATCGCGCTCGCGCCGGTGCCGGCGGTGTCGAGGGTCAAGTGCGCGGTGACGGACAGGGTGCCGGTGCGACGATGAGGCGCGCTGCGCTTGGGCGGGCCTTGGACCGCCCCTGGCGTCATCTGGCGGCGTCAAGGCGGAAGAAGCCCCGAACAGCGTCCCGGAGCGCTCTGGGCGTGAAGGTCTGCCTGCCGAACGTCACCTGCAGTCCGACGAGGATGCCGACCCACTCCGTGGCGTCTTCGGGGAAGGCGCTGAGGAATCGAAGCAGATCTGCACGAACGCCGTCAGGAACCTCCGGCTCGGCTTGACCGGCCAGCGTTGCTGCGAGCCGAAAGACATCGGTGCGATGCTTGTCGACGTCGCGCTGGTCAACGCGCCCACCCTCTGCGCGTCGCTGGGACAGGTCAAGCCAGGCCCGTGCCTTGAGCGGGATCAGCACCGTTGCCGTGGCCACCGGGATGCCGGCGTTCACCACCGAATGGGCCCGCAGGAGCGCATAGTAGGCGTCGTCGAGCAGGATCGCCGAGAGGCTCGCGTTGGAGCCCGTCGCGTGTATCGGCACGACGGTCTGGTCGTCGCGAAGGTCGAGGGTGTCCGGTTTGCGGCTGAACAGTTCGAGCATGTACGGGTAGTTCGGGTCCTGGGGCCTGGAGAAACGGTAGAGCTCGGGGCAGCCGTCGGCGTGTTCCTTGACGACGTAGCCGCCATCCGCGACGAAGCGGCGCATGTCCGCGATGAACGCTGCGTCGATGGCCTCGATGATGAGGACGATGTCCAGGTCCTTGGTCGCTCGAAAAGTGAGCCCCCGAACGGCAAACCACTCGTGGCAGGCAGCACCGCCGATCAACACGAAGCCCCCGGCGTGGGGTGCGAAGTGGGCGCGGAACAGGTCGAGGCCCCTCACCACTGTCGTTCTCCAAGGAGGGTTTCGAGGGCTTGCTGCACCCGGTCGTCAGCGGAGTCACGCAGGGACAGGTAGAGCGACAGGGGGTCCACGAGGCCCCCCGCGGCAAGGATCGCCGGGTCGTACCGCCATGCCTCGATGAATGCGGCTGCGTCGTCAACCGTGTCGGCCAGGCGCAATTCGCCGGCTCGAAGGGCGGTCGCCAGCGAGGTATCGCGACCGGCGTAGCTTGGGACATCGTCATCCCCCAGCCCGGTTTGGCGACTCAACGCAGTGATTCCCGCAAGCGGGAGGGCGCGTGTGGTTCCGGAGCCGTTCCCATGCGGCGGCCCAGTTTCCGTCCCCGCGTAGGTCCGGCCAACCGGGGAGCGCATCCTGGGCAAGGCGAGGTGCCAAAGGGCCTTCCCGTCGGCCGCGAACGCGAGGTGGACCGCCCGCCCGGCCTGGCGGGTGGTGCATAGCCCCGCGGCGAGCAGCTCGTCCTTGGCCTTGGTGATCATCATCGCGGAATAGCCGAGGAGCGCGGCGACTTCGCGAAGGGTACAGCGGTCGAGCGGCTGCCGCTCCAGGTGGTAGAGCACGATCAGCTGCGCGACGGTGCTGAGCTTCGGCGTCGGCGGTGACGGAACGTGCTTCGCTCGTTCGCGGAGATCTACCAGCAGCATCGGGAGGAACATCTGCGTGCCCGGTACGATGAAGGGAATCCGGGCCTGTACGAGCCGGTTGCGGGTCGCTGACGTGAGCGGCTGGGGGACGAGGACCGCCGGCATCGCCGCGGCCTCTGAGATGGCCGCGAGCTGCAGAGCGTACGCCCTCGGGGCGAGCTGCTCGGCACCCTCCACCTCTTCGGCGAGCACGACGTCGAGCCCGAAGAGGTCAAGATGGCCCAGGCGGTACCGGTCGCGGACGAACAGCGGCAGACGGTCCTGCGCCGCGACAGCCGCGGGTGTCAGCCTTGCCGGCTGGCCGGTGACGGCCAGAAGGTAGGTACCGAGGTCAGTTGGTGATCGACGCATCAACGTAAACTATGCAGCGGATGATTAGATCGTCAAGTTTATTGTCCACGAAATGGTTTACTGATCGTGGCGGCGAGTCCCGGCAACCCCGCGCTGTTGGCCGGAACGCGCCGGGTGCAGCCGCTCAGCGACCAGGCCTCAAAGCTTGGGTGAACTTCCCGAAATCGCAGGGTTCGCGGCCGGAGCCTGTCGATGTCGGCAACTGGGGTTCGAACTCCGAAACCGCCGTTTCTCCGCCCATAAAAGCAAGATCCCCCGCTCTCCATCTCTGAAAAGCGGGGGTTCAACGGTGTGGTTGGGGAAGAAGGATTCGAACCTTCGAATGCTGGAATCAGAACCCAGTGCCTTACCAGACTTGGCGATTCCCCAACGAAGCGCTCGCAGTTTAGCGTGGGGCGGCGGCGTGGTCAAGGCCTCACGGGCTGGCTGACGCGCCTGCGGGCGCGGGCGCGGGCGCGCTCGCGGGTGTGAACCGCTCGGTCCAGGGTCGCTGCTGTACGGTTGCGACAGCGCCCGCGAGCGTGACCTCGGCGGTTGAACCGTCGCCGTCACGCACGTCCACGGCCGCCTGGCCAGACGGCGTCATCATGTCGTGGTGGCCCTCCACCCCGGCCTCGACCGCGCTGCGTGCGAGCCAAAGGGCCTGGCGTCGGACGTCGTCGTCGTCGCGCCCGCGAATGTCGGCGTTCACTCGCTGACTGAAGATCGCCGCCGCGACCGCGATCGCCGCCATGATCATCAAGACCAGCAGGAGCACGTGCCCGCGTTCCTGGCTCCTGCGCGCGCTCACGGCGCCTCCGGGGCGGTTGTGGGCACGGGGATGAAAACACGCTCTTCATGCATGGATTCGGGGTGGAGCGCGCGGACAAACACCACGTCGACGCCCCCCGCCACGGGGGTGAGCCGCGCCACGTCCGAGGCGAGGGCGCGGGCGCCTTCGTCCGACCCGCCCTGGCGCAGCAGGACGCCGTCCTGCACGGCGTACCGCACCACGCCACCCGGCTCCGCAAACGCCACATCATCGCTCTGCATCGGCCCCCGATGGCCGTCAAACGCCAGCTCTTCGGAGATCGTATCAACCTCGGCCGCCACCCGGAGCTCCCAGAGTCCGAGCGCCCGCTGGTCCTCCTGGGCCGCGGCAAAGTGGTAGGCAATCGGGACGAGCACGGCGCTCACTGCCAGGCAGATTGCCAGTTCAACGGCGGAAAAACCGCCACGTCCGGTCATCGCTGGGCCCCCTGGAAGACGGTGATGGAGGCGCGCTCCAGCCCCCCGGCGGTCCCGGCCCCCCGCCAGTGCACGGTCAGGGTCACCGTGGCGTCCGCCCGCACCACCTCAACGCTGGCGCCCGGCAGGGTGTCCAACAGCCGGTTCTGGACCGCGTCGTCGACCGGTACGCCACGTGCTGCGCAGTCTGCCCGATAGTCCAGGACCAACCAGGCCCGTTCGCGTTGCAGCTCCCCCAACCCCTGCAGCTCCGCCGACCGGCCGCCGTTCGACGACAGCGCAAAGAGAATGCCCAGCATCGCCAGCGCGATCATCAGCTCGACAAGCGTGCTTCCGCCGCGCCTCAGCCCCCTCATCGCCCGCCCCCAAAGGTCAGGAGCTCGGCCTCTGGCACGCGCTGCCGACGCGTCCCCCGGCAGACGGTGCACGTCGGGTCACACCCGGGAGCGCACGCCGGGCAGGCTATGGTGGCCAAACGCTGAAAAAGGACGGCCCGGAGGGTGTCGGCGAGCGTGACGGGGTCAGCGCCGAGATCGACCATGCGCCGCGAGGCCTCCGCGGCAGAGCCGGCGTGGATCCCGGCCAGCACAAGCCGGCCTGTGTGCGCCGCCTGGAGCGCCAGGTCCGCTTCCCCGCGCGTCCGGATCTCGCCGACGGCGAGCACGTTTACGTCCTGACGGAGCGCGCCGACGAGCACGGCCTCGGCGGTCAACCCACGTTCGGGGCAGAGCTCGATCTGGTCGACGGGGATGCCGGCGGGGCGAAGGCGCTGCTCGACGGGGTCCTCGATGCTCAGGTGCGCGTCGGCCGACCCGCGGGCGAGGTGGGCGAGGGCCGCGTAGAGGGTAGTGGTCTTGCCGGCACCCGACGGTCCGGCGACGAGGACGAGGCCGCGACGGCCCTGAAGCGCGCTGCTCAGACCCGTCAGCACGGCGGCGGGCAGGCCGAGGCTGCCGAGCGGGATCAGGGACCCGAACAGTCGCAGGGCCGCGCGCTCGCCAAGCGCGGTGGGCAGGAAGGAGGCGCGGACGTCAGCAGCGATGCCGTCGCGTCGGATGCGCCCCTCCTGCACGAGATCCGAGCGGTAGGGGAGGCAGCCGGCGTCGTGCTTGAGCGCGGCGATCAACCGGGCGCCATCTCCAAGGGAGAAGGTGGAGAAGTCCTCGAGTTGCCCGACCAGGCGCAGGCGGGTCTGGTAGTGGTGACCGTGGGGTTCGATGTGGACGTCCGAGGCGCCCGCGGCCGACGCCATCGCCGCCAGCGTGCGGACCGCGCGCGCGGGGGACCAGGGACCGCTGACATAGGTGCTGAGCGCGGGGGCGTCCCGGGATACGCTTCCGGTGGCGACGGGGGGAGCCAGCGCGACACGCACGGCCTCGGCGTCGCCGGGCGACGGTCCAAAGGTCATGCCGTCGGAGGTCATGAGGTCGCCGGCGTCGAACGTGGCGATGTCGTCGAACGGCACGAACCGGGATCCGAACCAGCGGTTCCGGACGATGATGCCTTCGCGGCTCGGGAGGACGGTGGCGGCTGGTCCGTGCGTCACGCCGCTGCCCCACCGTACAGGGCTGAGAGAAACCCGCCGCCCAGCACCACGATTCCCAGGGCCGCCACGCCAAGCGCGGCCAGTTCCACCTGCGCGAGGGTCTCGGGGACTGCGCGGTCGAGCGCGAGGCGACGACGATCGACGAGCGCGCTCAGCGTCTCCGGCAGGCCCCCCGACCGCGCTGCGGCGATGATCTGGTCCCGCTCCAACGGGTCGATCAACCCGCGCACGGCCGGCACGACGCCACCCGCGGGCGCCCCCGCTTCCATCCAATTCGCCCACACGTCCGCTCGTCGTCGAGCAACCGTCGGCAGTCCGCCGCTTGCCGCCCGAAGTGCCGCGACTGGTTTCGCGCCAGCGCCGATCAGCGCGTCCAGGCTGGCGAGGAACCTCAGCCCATCCACCTCGCGCCAGGCCGCGCCAACCACACGCCCCCCAACCAGCCAGGCGATGGCGACCAGCGCCAACAGGCAGCCGCCAACGCCGATCAGCACTCCCACCACGGGGTGCGCCGGTTCACCGAGCGGCAGGTGCTCCAACGCCGGCCCGGCCACGCCGGCGACGATCGCGGTCGATGCAGCGAGCGCGACGGCCAGCACGAGTGGGTAGAGCGCGGCGCCCCGGAGCGACTCCGTGGCAGGCAGGACCGCGGCCTCGACCCGGAGGACCCCCTCCAGCGCCCGCGCCGGGTCTGCGGGGGCTGAGGCGGTGAGCACGGCGAGAACGCGAGGGTCGAAGCCCGCTCGGGCCGCCGCGTCCGAGAGCGGAACGCCGTTGCCGAGGTCGCGCGCGAACGCCTCCGAGCGTGGGCGTGGCAAGCCCGCGCCGGGGCCGCCGTGAGCAAGGCGCGCCAGCCGTCCCGCAAGATCGTCGGTCTCGCGGCTCAATGGACGGCCATGTCGAGCTGCGGGATCAGGCCGTAGACCGTGCTCACCATCCCGAACGCCGCGCCGACGAGGACGGCGTAGCCGACCACCCGAAATGCAACGACAAAGCGTCCAAACGTGACGACCGAACGTACGATTTCCCGTGCGCACAGATCGTCCAGCTCGGCCGCGTCACCGTCCGCCGCGCCGAGCGGCGCCAGGAGCGCCGCTGGTGCCCCGCTCTCGATCAACGCGGCAGCGAGCGCAGCTTTTCGGGCGTTTACCAGTGACTTCTGCCATGGCAGCGCGACGCCGGGCCCACCCAGGAGCACCCAGACGCCCACGCAGAGCAACACCACCAGCAGCAGCAGGGTCACGAGCGGTAGGGCACCCAGCGGGTCGGGCGGCGCGGCGTGCCCCGCCTCCTGGACGATGTAGAGCTCGGAAGGCAACACCTTCACCGAGAGGACGATCCCCACAAGCTCCAGAACGCCGCCAACAAAGCCGAAATACACCAGCGTCTGCGCGAGCGGGGCGACGAAGGCCAGCGCGGACGGAAAGCCAGCCAGGCGGCGAAACGCTGGCTGCAGCGCCGGCGGCCAGTCCCGGGTCAGCCGCGCGAGGTCCCTGGGTACGCGGACGCCTTGCAGCGCCTGGTCGAGGTTCCCGGCCTCTGCCGCGGCAGCCGCCCCCGCCCGGGCGTGCTCCCGAAGCAGCGGCCCCACGGCCTCGCCGTCGGCGAGAGCCCTCCCAAGCAGCAGGTGCAGCGCGCGGGTCCGATTCATGAGACGTGCGATCCCATCGCGAAGATCGGCCAGGCGAACAGGATCATCGCCGCGATGACGAACGGCAGGAAGACGACGACAGCCACGCTTCCGACAAGCTCCCGGAACAGGCCGAGGTCGCGCTTCGCTTCCGCGAGCAGCTCTCCCGCGAGCTCCCCAGCCGCCGCCTCGTGGCCCACGCGCCCGCGCCGCGCGAGAAAGTACTCCCGCTCAGCGGCGTTCAGCGAGGCGACCACGGCTCCGTCGTCGACCAGGCCCGCGCCACCGGCCGCGACCGTCAACAGCGCGGCGGCTTTCTCGCTCGGCCGCCGGCCGGGTACGAACGTCGCCCGCGTGAGGCCAAACCAGGTCCCGAGCACGAGAATGGGGCTGGTGTCCCGAATCGCGATGCAGAGGCCAAGCAGGCCGTCCGTCGCTCTGGGGAGCACCATCACGCCGTTCGCCGTCTGTCCCATGACCAGGGTCATTGCGGTCGCCCAGACGCAAACAAGCACAACCGGCACAACTGCGGTGGCGCGGCCGGTGCGCATCGCGCTTTGGGCCCACATCCGCGCCTCCGCTGTGGTCGCGGCCTGCACGAGCTGGTCGGGGGTCGTCGTGGACCGGGCGAGCAGGTCTTCGGGGAGCTCACGGCCGCCGCTGAGCGTCGTTTGCGCGCGAATGACGCGCTCCCGCATGGCCCCGGCGGGGAGGGCCGTCCCCGCGGCCCGAAGCGCATCCAGGTGGTCCCAGCCGTGCCGCCTGAGCGCTGCGATCTGCCGCAGAACCAGCGACTCCTGGTCCAGGGCGTTCACTCGAGCTCGTCCCGGATCGTGAGCGTCATGTCCGCGCCGGAGAGCGAAAACAGGCTGGGGACGCCGTCCGCGTTGAGGTCCCCCTCGGCCGTCGCCACAAAGGTGGCCGCATCCAGGACGACGCCGTAGCGAAAGCGCACGGGGCCGTCGACCCGGAGGTTCAGGGCCTGCCAGCACGTCGCGGCTGGGAAGGGCACGGCGCCGGTGGGCACCGGGCCGACGGGTGGGCAGGCCACGTAGTGCCCGGTGTCCCGGAACGCGCGCTGCTCTGCGTGTGCGACGGTCTCCAGCATCGTGCGGGCCTCGTCCGTGCGCGCCCGGTCCACGAGCAGGGTGTAGCCGGGTACGGCGCTCGCCGTCAGCAACGCCATGATCGCGAGTACGGCGCTCAGCTCCAGGATGGTGAACCCTCCGCGCACGATTCTTCCTTGTTGGAGGCGTTCTAGCCGATCCCGGGCGCCAGTGCTTGAAATCCGGGTTGACGGGCCGAGCCATGCATAATAGGCAGACGTGGGCAGATTCACCTGCCCGAAGGAGCCAACGATGATGAAGACCCGCGCCCCCTACGCCTGTGTGGTTGCTGTCTCTATCGTCGCGCCCCCGAGCGTGAACGGCAACCCGGGAATCGGTCCGCAGTAGCGGCTGATTCGTCCCGCCGGCACCCGCCGGTTCGCCCCTCGGGGCTCCTGCCCTCGGCCTTCACGCCGCCCCAACCGTCCGCCCCTGCGGTCGGAGGTTCCCATGTCGGATCTTGCCTTTTCCATCGAGTCGTCGGCTCGTGCCGGTGCCTCACCGATGTCCGTGCGTCGGGTGCTCGCGCTGGCCTGGCCAGTGATGGTCAGTATGGTCAGCTACTCGCTGATGTCCGCGGCAGACGCCATCTTTGTCGGCCGTCTCGGCACTGCTCCGCTCGCTGCGATCGGCCTCGCCGTCACGACGACGTGGCTCTTCTTGGCGATGCCAATGGGGTTGATGCGGGGCCTACGCGTTGCGGCTGCACAGGCGACCGGCGCTGGCCGGGTGAAGGACGCGGAGAGCCTCGGCTGGCAGTCGCTCTGGCTTGCGGGCGGCGTCGGGGTGCTCGTCGCGGTGGCGTCGCTGGTCGGCGTCCGGGTGTTCCTGCTGCTCGGTGCGACACCGCAGGTCGCGGCGTTGGCACAAGCCTACTTCGGGATTCGTGCGCTCGCGGCGCCGATCGCGCTGGTGGAGATGGGCCTGACGTCCTGGTTCGAGGGGCGGGGCGACACGGTCACGCCGATGCGGGCGAACGTCGCGTCGAACATCCTGTGGATCGCGTTGGATGCGGTGCTCGTCAACGGCTTTGGGCCCGTGCCCGCGCTGGGGATCGCCGGGGCTGCGTGGGCGGGCGTCATCGCGCTCGGCGTCGCCGCCATCTGGCTGTTGATCGCGGCGTGGCCCACGCTCCGGGCGACCCGGTTCTGGCCCGATCGCCGCCTGCTCGCCGAGTCCTCCCGGCTCGGGCTTCCGATCGGCGTTCAGCGCACGCTCGACATCGTCGCCTGGACCGTCCTCACCGGCGTGCTGGCTGGCATCTCGGACGCCCAGCTCGCGGCGCACGTCGTCGCGATCCGCGTGCTGATGACGAGCTTTCTGCCCGGCATGGCCATCGCGGAGGCGACTGCGGTGCTGGTCGGGCAGTCGGTCGGCGCGCGTCGGCCTGACGATGCCGTCATGGCGTGGAAGTCCGGGGTGAAGGCCGCCATGGCGCTGATGGCTGCGGGTGGACTCACGTTCATCCTGTTCCCTGATCTGCTGCTCGCGCCGTTCCACGTCGCCGCCGACGTGGCCCCCATCGCCCGCAATCTGCTGGCGATAGCCGCGGCATTTCAGCTCCTCGACGCCATCGCCACGGTGACCTACTTCTCGCTGGATGGCGCGGGCGACACCCGATTCACGCTCAAGGCGTCGATCGTGCTGTCGTGGGGCGTCAAGCTGCCGATCGGCGTGCTGCTCGCCCGCACGGCCGGTCTTGGCGCGGTCGGCGCGTGGCTCGGCCTCACCGCCGAGCTGGTGCTGCTGCTCGTGATCCTGGTCGGGCGCTGGCAGTCGCGACGCTGGTACGTCGCGACCCCGGCGTCAGGGCAGGCGGTCGCCTAAAAGCCGGCCTGCATCCGGGCGTAGATGCCGTGGCTGGCATCCCCGACCTCGGGCTGCGTGCGCTCGTAGCTGAGCGACGCAGAGACCTTCGGCAGAAAGTCGTGGTTGACCCCGGCGAAGATCTTCATCGCAGCGTCCTTGTCCGTCGCCTGGTCGGGGTCGAAGCGGTCGACGCGCAGGAGCAGGCCGCCGTATTTCGGCATGCGGGGCGAGAGCTGCACCGAGAAACCGCCCGAATTGACGCCCTTCACCCCGGCGATCGCGCCGTGCATCGACTCCACGTACTCGGCCCAGGCGTAGAGGTGGGGGACCTTGAGGCCGAGCGCGCCGACGACGTCCGTGACCGAGGCCGCGCCCTTCGCCGGCACGGCGTACGAGACAAAGCCCGTGATCGGCAGCGCCATTTTGTCGCTCTTGGACAGCGGATTCACCGAAAGTCGCCCGGAAAGGGTCTTTCCGGCGTCCACTTCCGGCTTGGAGTAGCCTTCGCCGTTGAGGATCGCGGCGTGGTAGGACAGCAGGCCTCCGCTCGCCTCGCCCTGGAAGTTGAGGCCGATGTCCGCGGTCGAAAGCACCTTCTCGTCGTCCGCGAACATCTTCATCTCGTACCGGCCGCCCATGAAGTTCTCCTCGAACGGCACGTAGCCGGTGTCAACCACGCCAAAGCGGGCCTTTACGGGCTTGCCGTTCGACGCTTCCAACCAGGCGTTCTTCACGAACACGCGGAACCGGCTGTCGGCGCTCACGTCGTCGAGGTGGTTCGCGTCGAAGAGCACCTTCGCGGCCAGATGTTCGGTCATCTGGGACTGTGCGCCGAGGTAGGCTCGGTCGAGGTCAAAGGAGTTCTCGGGGGTCGTGCTGGTCTTTGCGTTCCAGCCGAGGTCGAGGCCGTAGTGGGCGAACACGAGCGCGGTGACCGTCACGGGCGGGATCTCCGCCTTCTTGTCGGCGGCGTTTTCCCCAGCTTTGTCGGCTTTCTTGTCGCCGTCCTTGTCGGCGGCGAGCACGGGGTGGGCGAGGGCGAGGGCGAGCATGAAGGTCATGAGGGCTCCTTGAATCGGTGGATTTCGGCCGGAGTGGCCGCGGCGAATCTCGCACGTTTCGTGCCAGCCGGCGACCCGGCGTTGGTCCGTGCCGGGGTGCAGGCTTTCACGGACAAGCCGTGAAACCGTCACGGATTCGCCGTGCACGCGTGCTCCCCGGGGCCGGGCACCCGGGGGGACTCGCCGCGCCTGCGACTGACGCGGGGCTCCAGGTCCGTCGTAATAGTGTCGTTAGAAAGATTGAGATGTCCGGGGCATGCTGACTCCTTCGGCCGTCCCGCCCGGCCAAGCCGCCGCGCCGGTTAGGCCGAGCGCGAGGCCCGCCCACGTGTCCACCATCCTTTTTCCATTGCCGGACCGTGACTTTGACGTCACCGAAGTTTCGGTTCCCTGGCGCGTCCTCACCCGGGCGGGCCACATCGTCCGCTTCGCGACGCAAGACGGCAGCGTCGCCGCCTGCGACCCCCGCCTGCTGAGCGGCGTGCTGCTTGGCCAGCTCGGCGCCGACAAGGAACCAAAGGCGTTCTACGCCGAGATGATCGCGTCGCCGGAGTTCCTGGCTCCGTGGTCCTGGAACGTCGGCGTCGACCTCGACAGCGTGGATGCGATGTGGTTCGCGGGCGGGCACGCCAGGGGCATGCGGCAGTACCTCGAGAGTCTTGCACTACAGGCGTTGGCCCGACGTTTCTGGGAGACGGGCCGACCGGTCGCGTCGATCTGCCACGGGCCGCTGGTGTTGGCGCGCGCGGGGCTCCTTGCTGGGCGCCGGACGTCGTGCCTGCCGCGCTACATGGAGCTGACGGCATGGTCATTGACCGCCTGGAAGCTTGGGGATTACTACCGGACCTACCCCGAGTGCGTGGAGGATGAGGTCCGGCGGCTCGGCGGGGTGGTGGAGACCGGGCCGTTCACGCTCATCGCACGCGGCACCAACGAGAACGATGCTCCCGCCTGGATCCTCGAGGACCAGCAGTACCTGTCGGCGCGCTGGCCGGGTGACAGCTACCTGCTCGCCAAGCGGCTCGCTGGACGCCTGGCCGAGGGCTCTCCGGTCAGCGGCGCTTCGCCTTCACCGACCAGGTGAAGCTGAACCGGCTGACCTCGAGCCCGGGCGTCGGCCCGTCCAGCATCGTCCCCACCGTCCGAAGCACGAACGTCTGCGCCTCGCCTGTCGCTTTCGCCGCATCGATCGCCGCAAAAACCGTGGCACCGTCCTCGCACACGAACGTTGACCGCGCGACCGCCTTCTTCCCAAAACTCGCCTCCATCCCGGTGATCAGGAGTGAGATTGGGACGCCTGCGTCCTCGATCGCCAGCAAGCCGAGCGCGCCCGTCGACAGCTCCGCCGCCATCGCCTGTGCCGCAAAGTACGTGGAATGAAACGGGTTCTGGCTTCGCCAGCCGTACGGGACCGACGTGACGCAGCGCTCGGGCGTCAGGGACTCCAGTCGCACCCCTGCAAACCGCGCCGCAGGCAGCTTCCACAGGGACCACGCCCAGAAAAGGCTAGGCCGGCTCACGCGCGCCTGCATCGCCTGCGCGTTGGCCGTGAGGGTGCGTGTCGGCTTCAGCGCTTCCATGATGTCCCCAGGAGCGCGTCCAGGCGCGCGTTTTCCGCGACGACGTCGACGTCGGTGCTGTCCTTCGTTGGTTCCGCCTCGATCCCGTTGGGCCCCGAGGTCGACACTTCCGCCTGCCAGCCCAGGCCCGTCACGTCCGGGTCGAGCGACACGCTGGCGACGATGCCCTCCTGGCACGGCAGCGTCTGCAGCGTGGTCCCAAAGTCGCCGAGGCTGTAAAGAACGGCAGCGGTACGGGGTTTTCCGAGGCCGTCGTCGATGGCGCACGTGCCGATTGCGGGTGTTTCCCCGCCGTCGACCGAGCAGATCTCGGGCGGCTCGACCACGTGCGGCCCTTCGCCGACGATCAGGTCAGCCCCCATCGCGATCATCTGGCGCGCGAGGATCAAGTAGTGCGGATCGGCGTAATACTCGTATTCGTAGCCCCAGTGCACCAGGAGCACCACGCTCGTGGCCCCGGCCGCGCGCGCGCCGTCGATCGCGTCCTGGACCGGTGTGAGGTCGATGTCGCCCTCGCCGTCGCTCCCGCCGAGGTGCCCGAACGGCACGACGTAGAGGTTGCGCTCGGGGACGTCCACCCGGTTGTTCATGCCCCAGGCGAACGCCAGGAACGCGATCTGGCCGCCGTTGGGCGCGGGGACGATCACGTGGGTGTCGATGCCGGTGCGTTGGAACCCGCGGGCGTCGACCTGCGCGATCGTCGCGCTGACGCCGTCATTCCCCATGTCCATCGTGTGATTGTTCGTGAGCTGGAGGACGTCCAGCGGCACGCTATCGAGGATCTCCGGCGGCGCGTTGAAGGAGTAGGGCGGCAGGGAATTCTTGTCCGTCGGCAGGTCCGGATCGATCGGCGTCTCGACGTTGCCGACCCGGATGTCGCCGTCGAGCATCCCGGCGACAGGATCCAGGAAGTGACTCCAATTATCGCCCATCCACATCACGTCGCCGACGAAGTCCACCTGCGTTCCCGACCCGAGCGGCGGCAGCTTCGGGCGCATGGCCACGTAGTGGTCAAGCTCCTCTTTGGGGGCGCTCTTCCGGTGGAGGATGGACTTCTCGGCGTACAAGGCGGCCTCAGCCGTATCGGAGAGCGGATCCCAGGTCTCGGTCTCCCAGCGGACCTGCTCGTAGTCCTGCAGATCGGTCTGCGGGGTGTAGGTATACGGAAAGACCAGGGGTGCGGCCGAATCCGCCGGCTTTCCGGTGCAGGCCGTCGCGCCGACGACGAGGAGCGCTCCGACCCGCTTCATGGCTTCCACCGCCGGTGGGCGAGGTGCGCCCCATGGCTCTTTCCGGGGCTTGGGTGCTCGTCGAGCCGCTCGGCCAGCCACTGCATCCATTCGCCGTACGACACACCCATGTCCCGGCGCTTCACCTCGACATGCGGCCGAACTTTTCGCCAGCTTTGACGAACATAGCCGCCCATCAGATCGTCCACGAGGTGCAGCGGGACGATGCGGTGGAACACCAGCACGCCAAGGCTCTCGAACACGTGCGAGAGCGAGAGCACGGCCGCGGACATCTCGGGGTTGTTGGCGATCATTGCCGGGTCTGCGTGGTCCGGGAGCGTCATCACGAGGCGCACGCTCTGCGTGAACTCCGTCGTGAGCATCGCGTGGACCAGCTCGGTCGACGTAAAGAGCGCCCGCGTCTTGGCCATCTGGCGGATCTGGAGGCTGCCGAAGAACACGGCGACCAGCACCGCAACGGCGCTGGCGATGTTCGCGATCGTGGCGATCTGCACGGCCCGATGGCTATCCCCCTACCAGTATTCGCGCATGAGCTCCGTCGCCCAGCCCGGCTGGTTGACCGCCTCGCGCGGGAGGAATTCCCGCATCACCGGCTTGATGTCCAGGACCGGCGTTCCGTCGATGGCGTCGAGCTCGGCGACGCGCAGCGTACGGCCTTCTACGCCGAGAATACGCACAATCGTCGTCCCGATCCGGTTCGGGCGGTCCTTCGCCCGTTGGGCGAGGATGCCGACGCAGGGCCAGTCCGGGTTGCCCCGGGGGTGTCGGGCGCCGCGCTCGACGGTGGAGGGGGCGACGCGGTCGAAGACGAAGAGGATCTCGGCGTGCGAGAAGGCGTCCAAGCCGGTGAGGGCCTCGGACGGCATCGCGTCGACGAGCTCGATGCGCGCGACACTCTGGCCCCAGTGATCGTCCGTCGGGGCCAAGCGTTCCGCCCGAACGTAAGCGATGGGTTCGATTTGCATCGCCGAGCCTACCGCGGAATGCTCGGAATCGCAGAGGGCGGTTCTGGATCATCGGACAGATTCTGGCCGGGCGGGCGATTGGGGATACCGCGGGGCGATGCGCTACGTCTACCTGCATGGCTTCGCGTCGAGCCCGGACTCCTCGAAGGGCCTCGCCGTCGCCGCCCACCTCGCCGCTCGCCGGCCGTCGATCCATGTCGAACGCCTGAACATGCGCCAGCCCAGCTTCGCCCACCTCCGCGGCTCGGCGATGATCGCGCACGTCGAAGCAAGGATCGGCGATGAACCAACGATCCTGCTCGGCTCCAGCCTCGGTGGCTGGGTGGCCCTGCGCGTCGCGGAGCGCAACCCCAACGTCCAGCGGTTGATCCTGCTGGCGCCGGCGATCGGCCTTGCCGCAAATTGGAAGCGTCGAATGCCGCATGACATCGAGGCGTGGCGCCGAACGGGCTGGCGCACGGTCGATGACCACGCCTTTGGCGGCACCGCCGAGATCGACATCGGTTTTCTCGACGACGTCGACGCCATCGACGCGAAGGGCGACCCGGACGTGACCGTGCCCACCCTCATCGTCCACGGCCGTCGCGACGACGTGGTCCCGATCGCCGGGTCCTTCCGTTGGGCCGCTGAGCGCGACAATGTGCGGATCGTAGCGGTCGACGACGACCATCAGCTCACCACCTCGCTGCCGACCATCCTCGCCGAGATCGACCTCGCGCTCCCGCCGGGCGCCTAGCGGGCCACGTTCACTGAAAACCGTGTTTCTCCCGGCTGACTCGTCACCGCGACGGTTCCGCCGCACGCCTCCACGGTCGCGCGCACGATCGGTAGCCCGAGCCCGGTGCCTTGCCGGTCGTTCCCGGTGGTGAAGAAGCGCTCGAACACCCGCGGGAGGTTGGCCGCCGAAATCCCCGGCCCGGCGTCGATCACCGAAAAGCCGGTTGCATCGGCTTCAATATGGACGGGCTCGGCCCCGTGCACGCGCGCGTTCTCGACTAGATTGCGGACGACCGTCGACCACCCCTCCCGCTCGCCCCGCACCCGTCCAACGGAACCTCGAACCGGGCAGCCGGCTTCGCCGAGGATCGCGTCCAGATCGACGCGATCGCTCGATCCCGGGCTCCGCGCCTCGGCGCGCGCGAGGTCCAACAGGCCGGTCACCATGCGCGAGAGCCGGTCCAGATCCGTCCGCGCCCCGTCCAGAAAAACGCGCGCTTGCTCCGGCGGAAGCGGGTTTTCCTGGTCGTCCAGCAGCTCCACGATCCCCCGGAGCGTCGTCAACGGCGTCTTGAACTCGTGCGCGACGTTCGCCGCGAGATCCCGGTTGTAGGCCACCCGGGCGCGCAGCCGCTCGGTGACGGCCGAGAAGGCGATCGCCAACTCCCGTACTTCAAGCACGCGACTTCGAGTGAGAGCCTCGAGGTCAGGCTCCGGTCCGGCGTCGAGACGCCGGCTGTAGATGGCGAGGCTCTTGAGCGACCGCGAGAGCCGCCAGCTCACAAAGCCGATGCCCAGAACGCCAGCTCCGAGCAGAAGAAACCCGCGCGGCCCGATCCCCCTCACCATCGTCGCCATCGCCCCGGAGGCCTCGCGCGTCGGGCGGCTCAGCACGAGCACGCCCCGCTCGCCCCCGCCAAGGTCCAGGGGTGCGGTCGCGATCGCCCACGTCACCGGGATCTCCTTTCGCGGATCCAACCGACTGACGCCAACCTTCGGCACCATCTGCGTGCGTCCGGCCGTGCCCTGTTGCCCACGCAAGGCGGCCTGCACCTCGTCGCGCCCCGAGATGTCCATCCCGAGGTTCGGGCCTGTCGTCGCGATGATGATGCCATGTTCGTCGAGCACGCGCACCCCCGCACCGGTGGACTCCCGAACGTCACGGAGCAGCTGCTGCACGTCGTCGCCGGTCCAGTCCACGTCGCAGTCGACGAGCGGTCCCGCTCCCGAACAGAAGGACGCGTCAAACAGGCGCGTCACCAGCACAGTTGCCCGTTGCAGCTCGTCTTCGCGCTCGGTCAGCAGCTCGTGCGACAGCGCCCCGCCGAGCAGGAGCACGACGAGCGGGAGCGCGAACACCCCCAGATACGAGGCGAGCAACGCCGTCTGCAGCGGCAGGCCGGCGTCCAGCACCCGCCACCGCCGCCGCGCTGTGCCTCGTGGCGCGTCAGGACCAGCGCCAGCCAAGCCCGACCAGCGTCTCGATCCCCTCAGCGGCTACGTCGCCGGGTTCTGGGCTTTCGCGGTCGGCAAGGCCGGCGTCGCGGAGCTTCTGGCGGACGCCCCGGATGTGCGAATCGAGCGTGCGGGGCGAGATGTGGTGGCTGCCGCCGTAGGCCTGCTTCACCATCGTCTCGCGGCTCACCATCTGCCCGGGGTGTCGTAAAAGCGCTTGCAAGATGCGGAATTCCGTGACGGTCAGATCGACCGTCCGACCGTGCGCGGTGACGCGGAAGGCGGCGGGGTCGAGGGTGACGGGACCGTGGGTGATGACGCCATCGCTCGGAGGCGGCGCAGCCCGTCGGAGCACCGCGCGGACCCGGCTCACCAATTCGCTCGGTAGAAAGGGCTTTGGCAGGTAGTCATCCGCCCCGAGGTCGAGGCCGGCGACGCGGTCGAACGCCTCGCCACGGGTGGAGAGGAACAGGATCGGGACGGTCGTGGGCTGGGCCCGCAAGGCGCGGCAGACGGAGTGGCCGTCCAGCTCGGGCATCAGCACGTCCAAAACGATGAGATCGGGCATGGAACGTGCGCAAGCGTCGAGCGCCTCGACGCCGTTGCTGGCCTCGCGGACCGTGAAGCCTGCCCGAGCCAGCGTGAACCGCGCCATCTCGCGTAGCCGTGGGTCGTCGTCGACGAGGAGGAGCTCTTGCATCGTCCCAGTCTATGCGACTTTCGGCGCGCCGAGGTGCAGTCGGGGTGCAGCGTCAGCGGGGGTGACGATCCCCGCGCTGACGCTTAGAAGCCGCCTCCTCCCGGGTCTCGTCCATGTCCGCCCCCTTCTTGTCCTCCGCCGAAGTCCGCAGCCGATACCTCCGCTTCTTCGAGAAGTACGGGCACTCGATCCAGCCCTCCGGACCGCTGGTGATCCCCAACGACCCGACGCTCTTCTTCGCGAACGCCGGCATGGTGCAGTTCAAGGACGTGTTTTTGGGCCGCGATCCTCGGCCCTACACGCGCGCGACGACCTCGCAGAAGTGCCTGCGCGTCTCTGGCAAGCACAACGATCTCGAGAATGTCGGCCACACCGCCCGCCATCACACGTTCTTCGAGATGCTGGGAAACTTCAGCTTCGGCGACTATTTCAAGCGCGAGGCCATCCGGTTCGCCTGGGAGTTCCTGACCGGCAGCCGCGACGCTGGAAACCTCCAGATCGACCCCGACCGCCTCTGGGTCACGGTCTACGAGGAGGACGACGAGGCCCTCGCCATCTGGCGCGACGAGGTCGGCGTGCCGCCGGCCCGCATCCAGAAGCTCGGCAAGAAGGACAACTTCTGGCAGATGGGCGACACCGGGCCCTGCGGACCGTGCACCGAGATCCACTACGACCACGGCCCCGCCATCTCGAACGATCTCCGCGGACCTGCCGGCGAAGATCCCCGCTATGTCGAGATCTGGAACCTCGTGTTCATGCAGTACGACCGCTCGGCCGACGGCGTCCTCACCCCCCTCCCGCGCCCCAGCATTGACACGGGCTCCGGCCTCGAGCGCGTCTGCGCCGTCGTTCAGGGCGTCTACTCCAACTACGACACCGACGTGTTCCTGCCGATCCTGCACCGTGGCGCCGGCCTCGCGGGCCACACCTACGGCACCGACCCCGCCATCGACGTCGCGTTGAAGGTCATCGCGGATCACAGCCGCGCAGCAGCCTTTCTCATCGCCGAAGGGGTGATGCCGTCCAACATCGGGATTGGGTACGTGCTGCGGCGCATCATGCGGCGGGCCATCCGTTACGGCGTGAAGATCGGGCTGAAGCCGGGCTTCTACACCGAGACTGTCGACGCCGTCATCGCGCACGTCGGCAGCGCGTACCCCGAGCTGACCGAGCGGGCCGGGTTCATCCGGGATGTGACCCACGCGGAGGAGGAGCGGTTCGCCGCGACGTTGGGCCGCGGGATGGTCGTCCTCGAAAAAGAGCTGGAGACAAGCCCGACGTTGGTCCGTGGCCCGGTCGCGTTCCAGCTCGCAGACACATACGGGTTTCCGCTCGACCTGACCGAGATGATCGCGTCCGAGCGTGGTGCCACGGTCGACGAGCCGGGATTCAAGACGTTGCTCGCCGAGCAGAAGGCAAAAGGCCGGGCGGCCTGGAAGGGCGCAGGCGGGGCGTTCGTCGAGGGCGTCTGGTTGCCGCTGGCGCAGCGCTCGCCGACGACGTTCACCGGGTACGACGCCGAGAAGGGCGAGGGGACAGTCGTGGCGGTGGTCAGCGAAGGGGCGCTGGTGACGACCGCACACACGGGCGAGGAGGTCGCCGTTGTATTGGATCGGACGCCGTTCTACGCCGAGTCGGGCGGCCAGGTCGGGGACGTCGGCCGGCTGCTTGGCGCGGGCTTTGAGGCAGCAGTCACCGAGACCTCCAAGCCGACGGGCGATCTGCACGTCCACCACGTCACGATCACGTCGGGGACGGTCCGGGTTGGCGACGTCGTCGTCGCGGAGGTGGACCACGCGGCGCGCTCGCAGACCCGCGCGAACCACAGCGCGACGCACCTGCTGCACGCGGCGCTTCGCGAGGTCCTCGGCACGCATGTCACCCAAAAAGGCTCGCTGGTCGGGCCGGATCGGCTGCGTTTCGACTTCGCGCACCACAAGGCGATGTCATCGGCCGAGCTGCGCGCGGTCGAGGATCGCGTCAACGAGCAGATCCGGCTCAACAACCCCGTCACCACCGAGGTTCTGGCGATCGCGGACGCCCGTGACGCCGGCGCGATGGGCTTGTTCGGCGAGAAGTACGGCGACCGCGTGCGTGTGTTGACGATGGGGCCGTACTCCAAGGAGCTGTGCGGTGGCACGCACGCCACTCGTACCGGCGATATCGGCTTGTTCAAGCTGGTCTCCGAGGCGGGGATCGCGGCCGGGATCCGGCGCGTCGAGGCGCAGACCGGGCTCGGTGCGTTGAGTTGGGTGCACAGTCAGGAGGACGGGGTGCGGGCACTGGCGACGGCGCTGAAGTCCCCGGCGGCTTCCGAGAACGCGCTGGCGCGGATCCTGGAGAGCGTCGAGCAGTTGCAGGAGGCGCGCGCGAGGCTGCAGCGAGAGTTGGAGGCGGCGAAGCGGGAGCTTGTCCAACTCAAGGCGGGCGACCTGACCAAGGCGGCGGTCGTCGTCGACGGGGTCAAGGTGCTCGCGGCGGAGATGGAGGTCGACGCGAAGACCCTGCGAGAGGAGGCCGAGCGGCTCCGGGATCAGCTAGTGAGCGGGATCGTCGTGCTCGCCGCGAAGGACGAGGGCGGCGTGAAGCTCGTCGTCGCCGTCTCCAAGGATCTCGCGGGGGCAAGGTACAACGCGGGTAAGCTCGCGGGGGCGCTGGCCGCCATTGTCGGCGGGCGAGGGGGCGGTCGCCCGGACGTGGCGCAGGCGGGTGGGACGGACGCGTCGAAGCTGGCGGAGATGCTGGCGAAGGTGTCGGACCTGATCGCGGCCGGCTGACCGTGGGGCTGGTCGCGGCGGGGGTTGTTCCCCGGGTCCTGCCGCATGACGGACAACGGTGGCGCGGGCCTACGCGCGGGGCTAGAAGCGGCGCGGCCTGCGCATGTGCGCGGTCGTCCCACCCTCTCAGACCCGATTCCGGAGCCCCAAAATGAACGTCAAAGGCATGAACATCCTCGTCACCGGCGGCGCTTCTGGAATGGGGCGTGCGTTTGTCCTCGCGCTCGCAAAGGATGGCGCGAACGTCGCCTTCTGCGACGTCAACGACGCCGGCATCGCGGAGACCACTGCGATGGCTGCCGAGTTCGGCACGAAGGTCGTCGGCTTCAAGGCCAACGTCGCCGATGAGGCCGAAGTCGTCGCCCTCGTCAAGAACGCGGCGGACGCTCTCTCGTCGGGCGGAGCGGGCGGGCTGAACGGCCTCGTCAACAACGCCGGCATCTTCCGGGACGGCCTGATCGTCAAGGTCGACAAGGAGACCGGCGCCGTCATCAAGTTCCCGCTGTCGAAGTGGAACGACGTCCTCGGCGTCGACCTCACCGGCCCCTTCCTCCTCACTCGTGAGTTCGCCGCCCAGGTCATCGAGCGCAAGCCCGGGCCCGCCGTCGTCGTCAACATCTCCTCGATCGCGCGCTACGGCAACCGCGGCCAGGGTAACTACTCGGCCGCCAAGGCCGGACTTGTCGCCGACACCCGCGTCTGGTCGCTCGAGCTCGCGCCCTACGGCATCCGCACTGGCGCCATCGCGCCCGGCTTCGTCGACACGCCCATCCTCGCCGGCATGAAGCCCGAGGCGTTCGAAGCGATGGTCAAGCCCGTGCCGCTCAAGCGCGTCGGCACGCCCGGCGAGATCTACGCGGGCGTGAAGTTCATCCTCGAATGCGACTATTTCACCGGTCGCTGCATCGACATCGATGGTGGGCTCAACGTCTGAGGGCCTTCAGGCGCCATGCCCCGGCGTCTTGGGCGGCAGCGGCGCGACGGGGATGCGCGCCATGCCCATCATGTGCTTCATCGTGTCCTGCATGTTCTCGGGCGAGCCGTCGAGGAAGAGGATGTTGCCCTTGCCGAATTCGGCGAAGTGCTTGATGGACTCGGTCCACATCGAGAACAGGATGAAGCTGACGTCGAGGTTCGCCTTGGCCATCTCGGCGGCGGCCTCGGTCATGCCCTTCGCCACCTCGGCGCGGAACAGCGCGATGCCCTGACCGCGCAACTGCGCGGCTTGACGCTCGGCTTCTGCCGCGATCTTGATGGCGTTCCCCTCGGCCTCGGCACCCTTCGTCTTGGTGATGAGCAGCGCCTGCCCTTCGTTCTCGGCGGCGGCCTTGAGGTTGGACGACGCCACGACCTTCGCCATCGACCGGCTGATCTCCTCGTCAAAGCCGATGTCGTTGATCTGCAGGTCGATGAGGTGGTAGCCCCAGCTCGCGAGCGCGTGGTCCAGCTGGTCTTTGACCGAGTCGATGATCTCGCGGCGAAGCGCGAGGATCTCCGACTGCTTCTTCGTGGCGACGAACGCGCGCACCGAGCCCTCGACCGACCGCGTCAGCGCGACCATGAACGAGCGCTCGTCGACGAACTTGAACGCGACGTTCAGGATGGTGTCCTCTTCGGAGTTCAGCACCGAGTAGAGCAACATCGCCTTGAAGTGCACGTTGGCCTGGTCAAAGGTGATCGCCTGAAAGACGAGCTCGACCGACTGGTTTTGCAGCGACAGCCGCTTGGCCGCGCCCTCGATGATCGGGAGCTTGAAGTTCAGCCCTGCGCGCTGCACCCGCGCGAATTTGCCGAAGCGGGTCAGCACGATGACCGTGCCCTGCGCGACCACCGTGAAGCACCCTCCGAGCAGGATCAGGGCGAAGAACCCGCCAAACATCAACATTCCGAGCACGACGACGATGTCCATGAATCAACCTCTGCAGAAAAAAGGGTGGAAGGACGCGGAGGGTAACCGCATTCGGTTCAGTTGGTGAACGCCGGACAGTCCTGGTCGCACGTGAGGTTCGTGCCATCCAACGGGCAGGAAAGCGTGCCGAAGTCGCAGTCGGCGACGAACGCGGTGGCGCCATCGTCGGAACAGCAGGCGACGACGCCCCAGCCTTCGCAGGCGTCGTGCGGCGCGCAGCAGATCGACCCGACGCCGTACGCGGCCGAGCACTCGTCGCCGTTTGGCGTGTACCAGCCCTGCGTGGCCCCACAGCCGCCGATGGGCGCGCAGACGCCCCCGCTGGCCGCGCAGGTGCTCCCGGAGGCTGCGGGCGGGGGTGGGACGCAACAGTACCCGGGGCCGTCCGAGAAGGTGCACTCGCCGTCGAACGCGGACTGGAGCGTGCCGTCCGCGCACGCCGCCTGGTCGGAGACGCAGACCCCGCCGGCCCCTGCACACCCCGGTGCGTCGGGCTGGCCAAGCTCGTTGTCCATGTCCTGGCAGGTCGCGGTGTCGATCTGCCCGCTGTCGTGGCCGCTGTCGCCGGTGTCGGTGCCGCTGTCGACGGGCGTGTCCTTCGTTGGATTGCACGCGACGAGCGCGAGAATGGCGACGACGGCTGCGAGAGAGGCGCGCATGGGAATCCCGGTTTCCCTCCCGCTAACCGGCCGTCAGCCCGTCGCCCGCCGCTCCACCTTCCCCATCGCCCCCGCGAGCACGGCCGCGAGCGCGTACGCCGCCAGCGCCAGCACAAAACCCTCGCTGTACCCCCACATCCGCGCGACAAGCACCGTCCCCAGGCTCGCGACGACGCTCATCCAGCCGTTGATCGCCCAGGCCCACGGCACCAGCGGGCTCGCGACGTCGGGCAGCGCCCGCATCCCCACGGGGAACGGCATCCCCATCGCAAAACCAAGGGGCAACAACAACAATCCGGTCACCACGCAGCGCGCCAGCAGCGGCCAGGTCAGGGCCGTCGCGTAGAGCAGCGGCGGGACCACGAAGGCCTGGAAGGCACCCAGGATCACCACGGCGATCAGCACCTGGCGCAGCTTTTGGACGGGCACGCGGTCGGCGTACAGACTGCCCGCGCCCGAGGACACCAGCATCGCCAGCACCACGACCGTGATTGCATAGGTTGGATGACCGACAAACAGGACCAGCGCGTGGATGAGCACCGTCTCGACCGCCAGGTAGCCGTACCCGAGGCACGCAACGTACGCGAGCGCCGCCCCGCCGCCCTTCAACGTCGCGACCTCGCTCCGGCCCCGAAGCGCCCAGGGAACCGCCAGAAGCAGCGCCCCGGCCGCGAACACGACCGCGCATTGCACCACGATCGACCGCCACATCACCGCCAGCGGCTTCTCCGTCTCGCCCGCGGCGTGCGTCCACGCCTCCTTCAGCGTCGCCCCAACGATGCTCGGGCTGTCCTGGTAGGGGTGGTCGTCGGTCATGGCCGGCTCGTTCATCACGTGCTTCCAGGCCGATCCTGGGCCGGTCGCGGCGGGGTCGAGCGTCAGCTTCAGCCCGAACTTGTCGACGAGCGCGATGAGCGCTGCGTGCTCATCTTCCGTCCACGCGCGGGGGCGGGCGAGGAGGACCGAGCTGTTTCCTTCGACAAAAGCGATGTTCTTCCAGGGGTCCTTCACGCCGCGGCCGACGAGGGAGGCCACACAGGCCCGGACGATCTCGTCCGTTTGCGAGCCCTTGCCGAACGAGAGCATGCCGTCCGGGTTCAGGTGCGCAAAATAGTCGTCGAACGCCTGGGATGTCTCCAGGAGTGCAGGGGACCAGACGTTGGAAAGCAAGCCGGCCGAGGACCACAGGTTCGCGTGCACCATCTGGATGACGTCGAACTTCTCGGTCGCGCGCAAAATGGCCGCGCGACCGTCCGAATGCACGCGGACGGTGTCGCCATGCGTGTACGGGTTGACGTCGTTGTCCGGCCAGCGCGTGGCGACGATGTCGAAGATCTCCGAGGCGATGTCGACGGCCATGATGTGGGTGTGGCCGAAGGACTGGGCGACGGCGACGTCCGGACCGGCCGAGGCGGCGAGGATGGCGCCGTGGGTGGTCGGCGGGATGAGCTGCCACACCATCGACCGGTTTGCGCCGAGGGCGTGCTTGGTCACGTCTGCCCTGGTGCGGACGACCTCGGAAGCGGACGAATTGTCGAGGAGGACGAAGGCTTCCTTCGGTCGTTGGAGCACGGAGAGGCGGGTCAACGGCGTCCACATCGACGAGACGATCTCCTCCTCCTTGAAGCCCGCGGCGCGGCTGATCTTCAGCACCTCGGTGTGCAGGGAGAGGCCGACGAGCCCGAGGCTGACGACGCCCGCAATCGCCGGCGCAACGACCGAGGC
Source organism: uncultured Pseudomonadota bacterium (assembly GCA_903844155.1). Classification (GTDB taxonomy): domain Bacteria; phylum Myxococcota_A; class UBA796; order UBA796; family SXON01; genus CAIUMM01. Next base: position 29,554 of record CAIMSU010000232.1, read on the forward strand.
ACCACCCGCGCGAGACAGCAGGAACCCGGACAGCGCGCAAGCGGCCAGCACGACAAAAACCACGTCGGGACCTGCGAGAGCGCCGAGCAACGGGAGAAAGACGGCAGCACCGGCGGCGGCGCCGAGCAGATCCGCGGCGTAGAGCCTGGAGATGTCCGCCTTCCGACGCTGGAACAGCCCTGCGAAAACCAGTCCGGCGCTGGCGAAGGGTGCGGCGAGGACGGGCAACAACGCGGCGAACCACCAGGGGTTCAGCAGATCATCCTTGATGTAGGAGCGGTCCTGGTAGCCCTCGACGGGCGTCTCCAGGTACTTCAGCACCGGGAAGTAGAGGACGGCAAGCACTGCCGCGAGCGTGAGCGCCCCCTGCACCAGGGAGAGCAGTCCGAGCCGGCGTTCCAGGCCCGTTTCTGGGATGAGCGAGGGCCGAAGGTGCTGGGCGAGCGCCCCGGCCGCGATGCCGCAGAGCGCCAGCGCGAGCGCGAGGTGCGCAAAGTCCGCGAACAGCACCACGGCGAAGAGCCGCGTCAGCAGCAGCTCGTAGAGCAGGAGCGCGAAGGAGAGGAGGAACGCCGCAGTGGCGAGAGGCCGGAGGGGAGCATCGACGGGCGACATTGGATTCTGATCAGGGGGCACGCGGCGGGCTAACCCAGCGGTCGGCTACGTTGCCGCATGGTCCTCCTCCTGACGCTACTGGCCTGCCGCGACGCCACCGTCGTCAGCGCGTGCGACGAGGACCCCGCGAATTGCGTGACGTGCATCGACGACGGTCAGTGCGTGCTGATGGGCAACCCCTGCCTGTCGACTGTCTACTGCGCTGAGCAGGATCTCCAGCTTTCAACCATCGACATCGGCTGCACATCAAACGCTGAGTACACCTGGCCGCCGCCGTCGTCATGCACCTGCCAAGCCAACCGCTGCGCGCCAACGCCGTGAAGCACCCGTCCGGCGAGCGTGCCCGCTGCGTACATCCCACGCCCCTCGGCCCGATGCAGCTCGTCGCCGATGAAGCTGGCCTTCAGACGGCTGTATTCCTCGACGACGCCGTGCCCGACCCTGCCGAGAGGTCGCCCATCCTCGACCAGGCCCGCACGGAGCTGGATGCCTACTTCGCCGGCACGCTCATGCCGTTCGCCACGCCGCTCTCTCTCGCTGGAACGCCCTTCCAACGCCGTGTCTGGGCCGTCCTGACGACCCTTCCGTACGGTCGCACGACGACCTACGGCGCCATCGCCGCGACCCTTGGGGATCCGCGCTGCGTCCGCGCGGTCGGCACGGCAAACGGCGCAAACCCGGTCGCGCTTTTTGTTCCCTGCCACCGGGTGATCGGCGGGGACGGTTCCCTCGTCGGCTACGCGGGGGGGATCGAGCGGAAAGCCGCGTTGCTGCGGCTGGAAGGGGTGGGGAACCCGCTCTTTCGCTGACGCTCTCGCCATCCGCGCGCGGGCGCGGGCTACGCTCGCGCGCATGAACCCCCGCGTCACCGCCGTCGCCCTCTCCGCCTCGCTCCTCATCCTGGTCGGCGCCAGTGTGGGCCCGGCTTCCCCGCCCGCGTCCGTCGCCCGCCTCGCCACCATCCCGATTCCCGGCGATGAACGCCTGGTCCGCATCGCCCGTGACGTCATCGCGGCAAAGGTGGCGCTCAACCCGGACCTGGCTTCCTCCGTCGGGCTCTATGACGACGCCATCGTCGTCCCGTCCTACTCTCCCGCGGCGGTTGCGCGCCAGGATGCCCGGTTTACTGCGGATCTTGCCGGCCTTGCCAAGCTCGAGACCGGGCCTGGCAAGCGCTGGTCGGTCGATGAGCGGATCGACGCCCGTTGGCTCCGGGCGAGCGCCGAGATCGCGCATCGCCAGCTCACCGTCGAAAAACTCTGGACGCATCGGTACGGCGAATACCTGGAGCCCGTCGGCGACGCCTTCATCTCGCTCACGGCGTACGCGCCCGAACGCGTGGATCTGCGCCTGAAGTTGGCCGCGCTCATCCCCGGAATGCTCGTGGAGATGCAAGCGGAGGTCGCAAGCCCGACGTCCCGGGACGTGACCACCGGCCTCGGTCTCCTCGATGGCCTGCAGGTCGCGATCGACCAGCTCCCGGATGGCGCCGAAAAGGCTGGTGCGACGAAGGCGATCGCCTCGACCCGTACCGCGATGGCCGCCCGCGTCGCCCCCGGCGCGCCCGCCCTCCCCGAATTCGCGGTGATTGGCGCGGACAACTACGGGTGGCGCCTCCAGAACGAGCTGCTCCTGCCGTGGACCGCGAAGGGCCTCCTCGCGCGCGCCGAATCCGAACTCACAGCCGTGGACGCCGAACTATCGAAGCTCCCTGCCGCCGCCCCGGCCGCTCCGGCCACCCCCGAGCAGATCGCCCAGGCCACCGCCCTCGACCGCGACGGGTTCCTGCAGCTCTACACCGGACTCGTGGCGAACAACCTGGCCGCGTTGCGCGCGATGAAGATCCTGACCGTCCCAGCCGACTTCCCGACCATGCGCGCCCGCGAGACGCCGGCTGCCCTCGTCCCGCTCACCGGCGACGGTGGCAGCATGAACCCTCCGCCTGCCTTCGGCCCTCCGTCAGATGGCTGGTGGAACGTCGAACATTTCCATCCTGAGATGTCGCTCGCCGATCGGACCGCGCTCATCACCGGGGTCTCCGCAGCCAGCACCACCGGACTTGGGCCGTACGCGGCGCACGAAGGCGTCCCCGGCCATCACCTCCAACTCAGTCTCTTGCGCGGCATGGACCCCATCCACACGATCCTGCAGGACGGCAGCGCCGTCGAGGGTTGGGCGCTCTACGCCGAGCAGCTCTTCGAGGAGAACGGAGGCTACGGTACGTCTGACGCGGCAAAAGCCGCGATGCTGCGCTCCTACCGGGTGCGCATTCGGCGGGTGTACTACGACGTGAACATTGAGTCAGGCACGTGGACGCTTCAGCAGGCCGCCGACTGGAAAGCAGGGACTGAGGCCGGAAAGACCGATCCAGACCCGGACGTCCTGCGGGCGATCAATTGGCCGACCCAGCTCATCACCTATTTTGCGGGCAAGTCCCAGATCCTCGCGCTCAAGGAGGAGGTGAAGGCCAAAGAGGGCGCGAGCTACTCAGAGCGCGCGTTCAACGACGCGCTGCTCGCGGAGGGTCCGATCCCGATCGCGCTGATCCGGGCGAAGATGCTCCGCGTTCCGGTTCCGCCTTAGCGGCCTACTCGGCTGAGTCGCGCAGAGCGAGGAGGGTCGCGAGCGCTGCGTGCAGGTCCCGGCCGCGGTTGTACCCGCGGGCCTCGATGAGCGTGATGGCGTCGCGGCAACGTTGGAGCTCGGCGTCGTCGGCCACGTCGAGAAGTGCGTGCAGGTCAGTGGTATCCTGGCTTCGACGCGGCGTGGCGGAGAGGAGCTTCATCGCCATCAAGTGACCGACCTGGGCGACGGGGAGAAGCAAGTCGGGGAGCACCTCGACCGGATCAGCCGCCGCGACGACCTCGGGTTCGATGCCGCAGGAGGCGAACAGCACGTCGACGAGCACCGCGTCCTCAGCGCCACCGGGAGGGATGAACCGAGCGGTGGAGAGTCGGCCCGAGGCGTGTTCGAGGACGGCGAACGTGCGATATCCGCGTGCCAGCAGGGCGTGGACGAGAGCCTCGGCGTCCGCGTCCGATGCGACGGAGACCGCCAGGTCCACATCGCGGGTGAACCGTGGCCCGGAACGCGCAGACACCGCGAGGCCGCCGATCACGGCCATGCCGAGCGTCGCGTCCCCTCGGTCATGGGCCTCCACGAACCTGCGCAGCTCCCGCGCGAGGTCGGTCAGGAGCGTGGCCACGGCACCTCCCGATGGTCGGGGATCTTCGGCGGGGGTCCGCGCAACCAGTCGCGAAGGCGTGCTGCGATCTCGGCCTCGGAGTCGTTCGGATATCGGCGCCCGAGCTGGAGCTGCATGATCTGCACCCCGGCCTCATGCAGGTCGATCGCGCAGCGGAGGCGTGCGGCGAGCTTGGACATGTAGGGGGTGTAACCTCGTCTCCGCGCGGGCTCAATCCTCGGCGATGACGATGATCTTGTCCGCGTCCGTGAAGGTCACTGCGAGTGATTTGTCGGGGTTGACCTTGACACCGTACTGGGCGCCGGCGTCGCGCGCGTTGGCGGCGATGCGGTAGCCGATCGCGATCTCGTTGCGACGGCGGGCCGCTTCCACGACGGTGTAGAAATTCACAGGCTTCCCCGCCGCAATGTAGTCGGTCGCGGGCTTCACGTAGATCTCCGAGCCGGCGGGGTCGAAGAGATCATCAAAGACGGCGTTCAACTCCTTGTTCTCGGAGACCTGTGAGAGCATCAGGCTGACAAGTTTTTCGCTCACGATGAAGTCGTCCGCCTTGGTCACCTCGGCGAGGGCGCGGTTGCGCACGTCGAGCATCTCGCTGACGATGGCGAATTCACGCCCAAGTTTCTCGCCGATGTCGCGCAAGTGCAGGAGGGTGACGAGCACGCGGGAGTCGGCGCGCTGCGGATCGATGGCGTCGGAGCAAAGCACGATGATGTGGTCGAAGCTGGCGAGGGGGAGGGCGTCGAGGGTCCGCCGGTTTGTGGTCTCGCCGACTACGTGGGTGACGACCTGATGCTTCAAATCCCCGCGAAGCAGCTCGATTTCGGTGGCGATCGACTCCTCGGCGACCACGGTGACCGTCGAGCCCACGGTGACGTATGCGTCAAGCCCGCGGACGATGCTCGCCCCCTTCCAATTCCAGCCAAGGACCAGCGTGCTCTCCGGCTTCGCCGGCGACTTGGGGGTGGTGCGAATCGCTGCGTGGTCGATCGCTGGCGCCTTGCCGGAGAGCCGGATGGTGTCGTCGTCCTCGCTGATGGCGATGAGCTTGTCGCCGGCCGCAAGCGTCGTCCCCATCGGCGGGTTGATGAGCACGCGGGCGTCATGGGTGCGGATTCCCATGATGCTCGATGTCTCGTAGGCCTGGAGCGCCTCGGCGAAGGATTTTCCGACCAGCGCCGGCTCCTCCTGGAAGTAGATCTCGTCGCCGCCGAAGTCCAGTAGCTCGGTGTGGACCACCGAGAGCCCGCTCTGCCTGCAGGTCTGGACGGTGATGCGGCTGATGAGGTCGCCCGCGACGACGATCTCGAGCTCCTTTCGGCCAACGAGCCGCGCCGCCTCGACATTTTCCGGGCTCTGGATCTCTGCGACGATGTGGTAGGGCTCCTTGCGCCGATTGGGCCCGTTCGTCAGCGCGAGGACCGCCTTGATCACGTCGCTGTCGGGATCCTCAGCACCCTCCTGCCCGAGCACGATGATCGACCGGCTCGTCTGGACCGAGGCCATGTCCAGATCGTTCAGCTCCATCGGCGTCCCGCTGCGGCACACCACGCGCGTGTTGCGCAGGTCGCCCACCTGCTCCCGAATCGCGTCCTCCATCTCGGCCTTGTCCTTCTCGGCGAGGATGACGATGCACGCGCTCTTGCGGTTTGCGTTGGCTTGCACCAGCTCGCCGAGGATCGAGAATACGTGAGGCGACCAGTTCAGGATCACGGTGTGGTCACGCTCGATGACGCGGGAGCGGCCCTTTCGCAGGGCGTCGATGCGCGCCTCGATGCCGTTGTTCAGCACGCCGATGAGCGTCGAGACGATGAAGACGCCGCCAAGCGTGATCCAGAGCCCCGACAACCGGAAAGCCCAAGTCCCCTGGTCGCCGCCCATGGTGCCCGAGTCCAGGGTCCGCATCAACCCGAACCACAGGGTCTCCGGGTAGCTCATCGGCACGACCGTGCTGGGGTCGTCGCCGGCCGGGCCCAATCCGGCGATCCAGATGATCAGCGCGGATCCCAGCAGGAACGCCCCGGTGAACAAGGACAACCAACCGATCAGCGCGGGGGTGCCGCGGGACATCGAGTTGTCGAAGGCGTAGCGGAGGCGGTCGCGGAGGGAGGCGTCGGACATGGGAGCAGACCTGGAAGCGGGCGCTGGCTAACCGATCTCGCCGCCAAGTCCGCCGAAGATCGCGCGTGCATCGGCCTCTCCAAGCTCCGGGGTCTCCAGGCGGGCACCGGCCACCCAGACGGACACCCGCCACAGCCCAAAGCGCCGTTGCAGCGGGCCCTGCCGGAGATGCACGGACTGGACCTTTTCGACGGGGACGGCGGTGCTCTGCCGCGAGAGAAAGCCGCGGCGGACAAGGAGTAGCTTGGGTGTGCGCTTCCAGCCGGCGGTGCCCCAATCCCGCCACCCCGTCCAGGCGCCGAACAGCGCCCCGAGCCCAGCGACGACGTCGTACCGACCGAGCCCGATCGCCGGAAGGACGAAGTGACCGACGAGCCAGAGGAGCGCGGTCCACCGCAGCATGCCGAGGAACACCGCGGGGATGAACGCGAGCGTCGCGGACGGCCGCCAAGGAACCGCGGCTGTGGCGGCGTACCCCGGGAGGACGGCGTCGAGCGTCTCGGCGAGCAGATCCTGGGCGACCATCGGGATGATCGCCTCGGCGGCGGCGGTCGCCGGCATCCCGGACTCGACCTGCGGGGAGTTGGACCCAGCCGTCTCGATCTGCACGCTCGCGTAGCCCATCAGCCGTCGGAGCAGGCCCTCGTCGATCCGCAGCAGTTGGACGCGTCCGGCGGGGATCTGCACCCGCCGACGGGTGAACAGCCCCGACTCAGCGCGCAAGCCATCGCGCGAGCGAATCAGGCGAAACCCGTAGTAGCGCACGACCGCGCCGAGGACCGACCAGGCGTACCCAAGCGAAAGGAACACCGCCAGCAGCACCGCCCCCGCGCCCGGACGGGCGAGCGTATCGGCGAACAACGTGGGGTAGAGCTCACGCGTGACCTCCTCGGCCACCCCGTACACGATGAGCGCGGCCCCGGCGCGGGCGACGGCGACACCATGTCCCAGCACCTCCACGATCCCGTTGCGCTCGATCTCCTCATCGCCCGGATCCCCCGCCTCGATCAGGCCGTCTCCCTTCCGACGCGTGGCCTGGAGCGCCGCCTGCAGCGCGCTTGCGTCTGCCAGCGAGAGCGCCGAGAGCAGGCCCTCAGCACCCGCCTGTCCGGACGTCTCGACCCGAAGCTCGACGAGCCCGAACAGCCTGTGGAGCGGGTTCTGGAGGAGCTCGGTGTTTTGAATGTGCGCGGGGTCGATCACCCGGTTCTGCCTGCCGAGCAGACCGCTGCGGATCTCGAGCTTGCCGGCCGACATCCGGTAGCGCAGGGTGAGGAAGTGCGTGACGGTGCGGCCGAGGGACAGCAGAAAGAACAGGCCGACAAAGCCGAGATCGCGGACCACGGCACCACCACCGGAGACAACCATCGCCAGGACCAACGGCCACGCCGAGCGGAGGGTCCGCCAGATGTTCGGGAGGAGGTTGATGGCGAGGGAGGCGGGCTCAAGGCGCTTCCACTCGCCGTCGGCGGGGCTAGACACCGCCGTCGCCCGGCTCCGAGCGCTGGAGCAGCTCGTCGCGGAGCTGCTCGGCAACGTCCTCGTCGAGGCCGGGAATGCTCGCGTCGACGCTGATGCCGGCGGCCGTGTACAGCGCGAGCGTGCTCAGGCCGAACGCGCGCTCGATCGGGCCCTGGCGCAGATCCGCGTGCTGGATGCGATGCCGGGGGACGGCCACGGTTTGCTGAAAGAGCACTCCCTGCCGCACCAGCAGCGCATCGTCGCGCACGGCGAACCGGAACGCACGCCAGGAGAGCGATGGCCAGATGAGCGCCTGGACGACCGAGAGCAGGATTCCCACGATCCCGAAGCCGACGCCGATCCGCCAACTCGCGACCACCGAGAGCCCCACCGCCGCGCCGACGAGCATCGGCCCAAGCCCGACAAACGTCCGGATCACGCCCTGCACCCGCCACATGCCGATGGCAGCGGGGTCCACGGCGCGCCACGTGACGTCGCTCATGCGGGGGGCCAGCGCGTGCGCTCGGCAAAAATCGCGCCGCTATCCATCTGGAATTGCGTGGTTGGGGATTCCCGCTGGCCCCCAGCCCGCCGTTCCGCGCACGAACCGTGACAGGCGGCGTCTTCGCCGGCTGGCGGGGTTCGTGGCCTTGGAACGGTGAGAATTGACCGCCGAGGTCGGTGCGAGGCGCGCCGAGCGCCGGCATCGGTGGCCCGCTCGGGCGTGATCACGCTGGCAACGCGGGTGCGCAGCACGCCCAGGCCCCAGGCGCCACGCGCGAACGCCACCGACGCGAAGCCGTGCGCAAAGACAGCTTGCAACGGTGGGATCTGCTCGGTGTAGTAGGTCCAGCAGTGCCTGCTCGTCCCCCAGTATTCAAGGAACCAGCCCAGCGCCGCGCCGCCCCAGAAGATGCAGAGATCCTCCCGATGATCCTTGGGGAGGCCGAGGACCAGCAACATCCCGAAGAACGCGAGCTGGGTGGCCCAGTCGTGCCCCGTCGGCGAGACGAACGCCGTGAACCAGGCCACGAACGGGGGGAGCGAACACCACCACAGCGCCTGCGTTGCGCGCGGGGACAGCGGCGGGAGGGCTTTGTCGAGAAACCATGCGATGCGGTCGATGGCCAGGGCGGCAACGGGCCAGGCGGGGAGGATCCAGATGGGCGGGCGCTCTTGCGTGTAGTAGTGCCAGAGCACCGTCACCGTCCCCCATGCCTCGATCAGCAAGCCACCGACAAAGCCAACAAACGCGCGCGTGAGGTCCCGCTCGGGCACGATGCGCCAGCACAGCAGCGCCGACATGAAGATCCAGATGCACGGCAGCAGCAGGTCCACATGGCGCCAGGCTTCCCCGAGCACCGCGCGCCAGTCGTTGGACTCAAGCGCCGGCAAGCTCGGCGCTGCCCACTGAAAGATGAACAGGTTCGAGAACACCATTCCCACGAGGCCGTAGAGGACCGACAAGCACACGAGCGCGTAGATGCTGCGCGCATCGTAGCCCTCGACAACGACATCCCGCGCCCGGAACAGCAGCGATCGCGCACGCTCGCGCAATGCGCTGCGGGCCTGCGCAGGGGCGCGCTCGGCGGGGGGCGGCGGCGGGGGTTGCACGGGCCGTCGTCTATCGCGCCGCTCCACGAGGAGCGCCAGGATCGGCGTCCCCTTGCTTTCCATGGCCCGCGGAGGCATGATCGCCCGGCTCACGAGACGACCATGCGAACCAGCGCCCTCCCCACCCTCCTCGTCCTCCTTGGCCTCGGCCTCCCGTCCGTTGCCCACGCCGCCACCTGGACCGTCGACCGGTACGGCAGCGGCGACTTCACCAGCATCCAGGACGCGATCGACGCGTCCAGCGAGGGCGACACCATCGAGGTCAAGCCCGCGACGTACGCCGAGCAGGTCGATTTTGACGGCAAGGACGTGACGGTGGAGAGCACGGATGGTGCAGCCCGGACCGTCATCGACCCGGGCAGCGCCGCTGCGACGTACGCGGTTCGTTTCGCGAGCGGCGAGGGGCCTGGCGCGTCGTTGCAGGACGTCACCGTGCGCAATTCCGCAGGCGTCGCCGTCGACATCGAGGGCGCCAGCCCGAGCTTCCTGGACGTCGACATCTCCGACTCCGGCTCCTACAGCGTGAACGGCGGCGGCGTATCGGTCAACGGCGGTGCACCAAGCTTTCTCGGCGGAACCATCTCGTCCAACTACGGCTACTACGGCGGCGGCGTCTACGTGACCGGCGGCGGGTCGGCGTCCTTTGACGGTACGACACTCTCCGGCAACAACGCCTATTACGGGGGCGCTTCCTTCGACGACAGCGCGGCGATCACGTATGTGAGCGCGTCCGTCGCCTCCAACGTCTCCGTTTACGCTGGCGCCCTGTATGTCACGGGCAGCGGCCTCGACAAGCTGACCAACACGGACCTGACCGGAAACCTCGCCTACTACGGAAACGGCGCGGCGATCTCCGCCAACAATGGCGGCACCGCGAGCATCACTGGCGGTACGATCTCTGGCAACTACAACTACTATTGGACGTCGGGCTACTGGGGCGCCGTTTTCGCGGGGGTGAACGCGGGCATCTCGGCCACTGACGTGACATTCTCAGGCAACTACGGCTACTACGGCGCCGCGATTGGCGCGTACGACAACTCTGAGCTCCTGATCGACGGGTGCACGTTCAGCGGCAACACCGCGTACTACGGGGGCGCCGCGATCGTCTACTACCTCGCCACGTCGACCATCACCAACAGCGAGTTCAGTGGGAACACCGCCTATTATGGGGGCGGCGGCATCTACAGCTACGACGGCACGGGCCTCGACATCAGCGACTCGCGGTTCGACGGGAACACCGCTTCGTACGGGTATGGCGGTGGCATCGAGGTCAATTCCGACGGCGTGCTCGATCTCTCAGGCGACGTTTTCGACGGCAACCTCGCCTACTACGATGGCGGCGGCATCTACGCTTACGCGGTCTATGGGGGCGTGAGCCTCTCGGACACGACGCTCTCGGACAACGAAGCCTATTACTATGGGGGTGGGCTCTACGCCTACTACTACACGCCCACGACCATCGTCGATGGTGCGGTGACCGGCAACACCGCGTACTACTACGATGGCGGCGGTATCGACATGTACTACTATTCGGCCGGCTCGATCGACGGGACGACGTTCTCGGACAACACGGCCGGTGAGTATGGGGGCGGCGTTTGCTTCTACCCGAACTACTACTACAGCCTGGACGTGACGGGCGCGCGCTTCACCAACAACTCGGCGTACGACGGGGGCGCTCTGATGCCCATCTACGCGAACGCCGTGACCATCGATCAGACGAGTTTTCAGGGAAACACGGCGACCTACGGCGGCGCACTATTTGACGATGCAACGTCGACAAAGACCGTTTCCAACAGCTACTTCTGCGGCAACAGCGCCAGTGGCTCTGGCGGCGCCGTCTACAACTACTACACCTACGGCGGGACGGACGCCTGGACGAACAACATCTTCCAGGAGAACTCCGCGACCAATTCTGGCGGCGCGTTCTACACCGGCTACTCCTACTACATGGCCATGACCAACAACACGTTGGTCGGCAACACCTCTGCGTCGGGCGGTACGTTCTATCTCACCTACTACACGGCGTTGACCCTCACGAACAACCTCGTCGCCTACACGGCGGCGGGCAACGGCCTCGACGGGTACTACTCCACCGCGTCTGCGACCTACAACGACTGGTACGCGAACACGGCCGCGGACGACCCGTCTGGCTTTGGGGTCACCGGCGGCACGAACCTTGGCGTCGACCCCAAGCTCACCAACTACACCCTCGACGGCGACTGCACGAACGACGATCTCACCCTCGCGCACGGGAGCCCACTCGTCGACGCCGGCTCGCCGTCCATCTACGATCCGGACGGCAGCGTGAGCGACATCGGCGTCTACGGCGGGCCCGCCTCGTCCGTCTACGATGCCGACGGCGACGGCTATAACAACACGGTCGACTGCAACGACAGCGACGCCACCGTGTACCCCGGCGCCACCGAGATTCCCTATGATGGCATCGACCAGGACTGCGACGGCAAGGATGTGACGGACGTGGACGGCGACGGTTGGGACGCAAGTGAGGCGGGCGGCCCCGATTGCAACGACAACGACGCCACGATCAACCCCGCGGCGACCGAGGTTGCGTACGACGGCATCGACCAGGACTGCAACGGCAGCGACCTCACGGACGTCGACGGCGACGGCTTCGCGGCGACCGGCAGCGGCGGTGGCGACTGCAACGACAACGACGCGACCATCAACCCCGCAGCCTCGGAGATCTGGTACGACGGTGTCGATGAGAATTGCGACGGCCTCTCCGATTACGACGAGGACGGCGACGGTTTTGACAGCTCCAGCTACGGCGGTACCGACTGCGACGACTCCGACGCAACCGTCTACCCCGGCGCCCCCGACGACCCCTACGACGGCAAGATCACTGATTGCAACAACGCAAGCGAGGGGGACGCAGACGGGGACGGCTACACCAGCACGGTGGTCGGCGGCACGGACTGCGACGACAGCAACGCGAGCGTGAACCCCGGCGTCGCCGAGACCTGGTACGACGGCGTGGACGAGGACTGCTCCGGCGGCTCGGACTTTGACCAGGACGGCGACGGGCACGACGCGCTGGCCTACGGCGGCGACGACTGCAACGACGTGGACGCGACCGTCTACCCGGGCGCCACCGAGATCTGGTACGACGGCGTCGACCAGAACTGCGACGGCAACGACGTCGATCAGGACGGCGACGGCTACGCGAGCGCTGACTACGGCGGCACCGATTGCAACGACACCGACGCCAGCGTTCACCCAGGCGCGGGCTGCGGCGGCGACACCGGTACCGGCGACACGGGCAGCGGTGACACCGGCAGCGGTGACACCGGCAGCAGGGATTCCGGCGACACCGGGAGCGGCGACACCGGCGGTGGGGACACGTCCACGACGGGCGATACGGGCTCCGATACCGGCGATCACGGCGGCCCGATCGACACCTCCGGCAATGGCCAGACCAAGGGCGGTGGCGGCTGTGGCTGCGCGTCCGCGCCCGATGGCGGCGTCGCGGGTGCGATGCTGGTGGTCGCGGGCTTGATGGTCGGGCGTCGGCGCAAGTCGGGCTGACTACCCTGCCCTGCGCCCCCGCCGCCGGCCTCGTCGACGGCGTCGCTGCCAAGCGATCCCCAGGAACAAGGCGGCGATCACCGTCGCGCTGACGAGAGTCGCGGCCGTGCCCCAGCCGGTAGCGAGTGGTGTCGACGGCGAAGGGGGTGGGGCAGCCTGGACGGTCCCCGCGGTCACGGGTGGGGCTGGGGAGCTGTGGCCCGAGGGGCGCCACGTTCCTGCTGCGATCTGCGCCGCTACGACGTCCTCGGGCGCGGTGCCGGGCAGGTCGGGCGCGGGGGGTGGGACTGGCAGGTCCTTCCCGGGGGGCGGCGAGAGGGGGCTCACGGCAGGCCCGCCGGCCAGGCCCAACCCTGCCCAAGCCAGGCCGGGCGGAGCGTGTCGAGCACCGCGAGGGTCTCGGGGCTGTTCAGGTCGCCGGTGGTGACGGCGGCGGCGACGGCGTCCGGGTTGGGGCCGGGGAGCCCGTGGGAGCGCAGCGCGTCCCCGAGCAGCACGAGCACCTCCAGGACGTGCTCCTGGTCAGCGTCGGGCGCGCTGTGCGGGCCTCCAGATGGCGCTGGCTCGGCCGCCGGCGGCCCATCGAACGCGGTGGAGGACTGGACCTGGACGAGGTGGACGAGCTCTGGCGCGGAGAGGTCGCCGTCACCGTCGAGGTCGGCAGAGGCAAAGTCGGGACCGCGCCAGAGGGTGCGTTCATACTCGTCTTTGGTGACGCGGCCATCGTGGTTCAGATCAAGGCGGAGGCGGTGAGGGGCGAGGGCGTCCGCCTCGGTCCAGCGCGTCGGGGCGGCGGGCGCGCACGCGACGGTGAGCGTCAGGAACGCGAGGGCGTGTCGGTTCACCGCGGCCCTCCGGGCGTCCGGAACGCGACGAGATCTCGGCGCAACGCCGGGATCTCCTCGGGGTCGCCCTCCGCGCGCAGCGAGACCCCGTCGACCGGGATCGCGGCGAGGAGCGAGGCAGCGAGCGGGTTTTCGGCGCTGACGCCCTCCAAAGTGAGGCGAGCGTGGGGTCCGCGGGCGCTGAGGAGGTGCAGCGCGCCTTCGCTGATGACGCTGCTTCGTCCAGGATAGTCGCGGCCGAGGATCGCGTCCCGCACGGGATGACCGGCGTCGCCGAGGCCCTGGTAGCCCTGCAGATCGAGGATCGCGGGGGCGACATCGACAAGGCTGGTGAGCCCGGTCAACCGCCTCCCGCCGTGCGCGCCTCCGGGCAAGCGGACCATCAGCGGCACGTGGGTGGTCGCGTCGTCCAGGCTGTACCGATGCTGGAATACGCCGGCTTCACCGAGCTCTTCGCCGTGGTCAGAAAGGACGATGACGGTGACCCGGTCGAGCAGTCCGCGCGCGTCGAGCCCCGCCATGAACAGTCCGAAGCAGGCGTCCGCCCAGGCCACCGAGCCGTCATAGACGGCGTTGAGTTGAACGATGTCCGCGGGGGACAAGGGTTTTGCGTCGGGGTCCAAGGTGCGGATGCCGCGGCCCCGGTCAAAGCGCGGGTGTTCCAGGCCGAGCAGCGCCTCATCGTCGATGGACGGCGAGTAGACGCCGTCGATCACGTGCCCGGCGGCGCCTGCGGTGCGGGCGATGAGCGACCCGAGGCTCTGGCCGACGTCGGGCTCGGGCGCGGTGAACGCGTAGCCGAAGGGGGTGGGCTTGAGGTAGCGGTCGTGGGTGTCGTAGCCGTGGACAAAAATGAAGAAAGGACGGCCGTTCTTCGAGTCCCGAGCGTCGAGCCAGGCGAGGGCCTTGGGTCCGGTGTCGTGCAGCGACCCCCAGGCGCTTGCGTCGTCCCACGTCGAAAAGCCGGCGTTCAACCCAAAGTAGCGCGAGAGGTGGCCGCCAGCCACGAAGCCGGCGGTGTCCCAGCCGGCCGCGGTGAGGACGCCAGCGAGCGTCGGCGCCTCAGTGGGAATGGCAAAATGCCGGGACAACGAGGAGAGTCTGGACGGCGCCTGACCGGTGAACAGCGCAGCGTGGCTGTAGAGCGTCTCGTTGGCCGCCGCGTACGTCTGGTCGAACACGACGCTCTCGGCGGCGAAGCGGTCGAGGTTGGGGGTCAGGCCGTTGCTGCCTCCGTACACGCCAAGGTGGTCGGCGCGGAGCGTGTCGAGGCTGATGAGGATGACGCCTTCGGACGAGGACACCGGGGATGCGCAGCCCAGCGTCAGGGCGATGATGCACCACAGGGGGCCAGTGCTGGCGCGAGGTGTGCCGAGCGCCGGGATCGGCGGCCTCATCGCGGGTTCCGGAGCGTCACCGCGCCCGTCAGCGCGTCTCGGTCTGCGATGGCGGCTGCACCGCGCCCGCGAGGGGCACCGGGCCTGTCTTCGGCACGTCCTGGAACGTCTCGCGCAGCACGTAGCGGCCATGGCCCTGGTTCGTGAGCGTGACGGTCGCACGGTAGTCGGCGAAGTCGTATTCGCGACGGTCCTGCTGGAGCGGACCGTGGTCGATGTGCTCGACTGTGCCGAGGCCGCGCTCGGTGGTGACGGGGCCGGCCGCGGCCATCAGCGCGTCGCTGATCGATTGGTAGAGCGCGATCGCGTCCGTCGAGTCGGTGAGATCGTAGTGGACGTCCACGGAGATGAGCAGGCCCGCGGCGTCGAACCCGAAGCGGACCTCCTGGGCCTGTCGGGCGCTCCCGTACGCCGCGGCTGCCGCGTCAAGCGCGTTGGCGGGCACGTTCTCGCAGCGGGTCGTCCCGACGTCCTGGGGACAGGTGAGGGAGTGTGCCGCTTCCCACGCCGTGATCTCGGCGGCGGTGGTCACGGCGAGCGTGAAGCCCATGGCCGGCCGCGCATGCGCCGGCACGGTGCCGGCTGCCGGCGCGAGCACCTGAGCGCGCACGGCATCGCGCGCCTCAGGCTTCATGTCGCCTCCAACCGGGCATTTTCCGCCGAGCCAGAGGTAGGGCAGAAGGAAATGGCCCGACGGGGTGTGGGCGAAGCCGATGAGCGCGACGAGCGCGATCACGACACCGCCCAGGCCGGCGAGCCACTTCATCCGCGATCCCGCTTAGTGGCCGATGATCGTGGCTTCGAACGCCGGATCGGTCAGCGGCGGGGCGAAGCAGTTCGCGATGTCGCTGTCCGGAACGCTGTCGCTCGACAACACGCCGGCGATGAGGGCGATGAAGTCGTCGTACTGGGCCTGCGTGATGGCCATGCCCGTGTGGGCGGTGATCATGTCAGGGCCCGTGTAGGCGCCGGTGGTGCAGCCGTAGGCGTCCGAGATGAAGTTCGCGAGGCTGGTCTCGAACGCCGCGACGGCGTCCGCACCGCTGGCCACCAGGGGGGCGAAGAACGGCGAGAACTCGGGGTCCGACGCCGCGGTCGTGGTGATCTGCTGCGCGACGAGGGGGACCGCGCCACCGTAGGTCGCACACACGTCGGTCGTGCAGGCGTTGGTGTCCGTGTCGGTGTCCGTATCGGTGTCCGTATCGGTGTCCGTGTCGGTGTCCGTGTCGGTGTCCGTGTCGGTGTCCGCTGAGCTGTCCATGGACGGGGACGAGTCAGACGCGCCCTTGCCCGAACAGGCGGTGAGAGAGAGGAACGGGGTGAGAATCAGAAAAGCGTGCATATGGCCTCCAACGCGGGGGTATCCCGCGCGTACCCATAACTACGTTTGAGCGGCCGCGCTGGATCGGCCGATATTTTCGGTCCTCAGGGCCCGACGAATTCGAAGCCGTCCTGCGTCGCAAGCTTCTTCACGTTCTCCATCACCGGCACATCCACCTTGATGGGCTTGCCGTCGGCGTCCTTGTCGTCGATGGTGACGGTCTTCGGCCCAACGACGACGATGATCTGGCGTTCTGGCGCGAAGTAGCCCTTCGCGGCTGCATAGATCCCGTCCGGGAGCGCGGCGTTGGCGTCCTTGACGTACTGCTGCCACATGTCCGTCCCGAGCCCGAAGTCGGGCACCTGCTCAAAGGCGGCGGCGGTGTTCTCGTTCGTGTCGAAGTTGCCGGCGAGGGACTTCAGGAGCGAGTCGCGGGCGAGCTTGAGGTCGGCGTCGGCCGGGGGCTTGGAGGCTGCGGCTTTCAGTTCGATGAGGATCTGGTCGATGGCCTCGGCGGTCTTGTCGGCCTGCACGCTGGTGCGGACCGTGAACGTGCCGAAGTCCCGCGCGTCGCTGAACCCGCCGCCGGCGCCGTAGGACCACTCGTGCTCCTCGCGCAGGTTCATGTTGATCCGCGAGGAGAACATCCCCGCCGTGATCGTCCCTGCGAGGTTCGCGTTCCAGTATTCGGGACCCGTGCGGCTCACACCCGTCGTCCCGACGCGCAGGATCGACTGCACCGCGCCCTTCTGCTCGATGAACACGACGCGGGTCTTCAGCGGCGTCGCCGGTGCCGCCACCGTCGGGCGCTTGATCGAGGGCTTCGTCCACGCCCCGAAGCGCGCGTCGAGCATCGTCTTCGCGTCTGCCGCGCTGATGGCCCCGGAGAGCACGATCGCGGTGTTCGCGGGGGTGTACCAGGTCTTGTAGTAGGCCTGGACGTCGGCGACCTTCAGTGACTTCACCGAGGCGGTATCGCCGATCGAGGGCGTGCCGTACGGGTGGTCCTTCCCGAAGATCTGCCGCGCGAACTGGCGGTTGGCGATGTCGCGCGGGTCGCTCGCGAGGTTCTGGAGCTGGGCGAGCGTCTCCTTCTGGACACGCGCGAATTCCTTGGAATCAAACTTCGGCTTGAGCGCCACGTCCGCCAGCAGGTCGAGGCTCGCCGCGAGCGTGTCGCCCGTGAGCGCGTCCAGCGCGATCTCGGCATAGTCGCTGTTGGCCGACGTGCTCAGCTCGGCGCCGAGGCCGGTCGCATCGGAGCTGATCTGCAGCGCTGAACGCGTGGCCGTGCCCTCGTCGAGCATGTCCGCGGTCAACGACGCGAGCCCTGCCTTGCCCTTCGGGTTCGTCTCCCGGCCGGCCTCGATCATCAGCCGCACGCTCACGAGCGGGAGGCCCGGGCGTTGGACGAGGTAGACCGGAATCCCGTTCTTCAACGTGAACGTTTCGGCGACAGGTGCCTGCCAGCTCGACTCGGCGCCGGGCGTTGGCGGCGTTGCGCGCCAGGCGTTCGGGTCCGGCGGCGGCGGCGCCGGTTGGACGACAACGGGGACGTCGTCGACCTTCTTCTTCTTCTTGGCTTCGGCGGTGCCGGGGCTGACGGCGATGCCGAGGAGGAGCAGCGCGAGGACGGAGCGGGTGAGTGTCTGGGTGGCGCGCATCACTTGGCACCTCCGGCCTTGGCCGGCGTGGTCGTCGGTGCTGCGGGCGCGGCCGGTGCCGGCGGCGAAACCTGCACGACAACCCGGTTGTCCTTCTTGATCTGCTCGCCGTAGACCTTGGCCAACGACTCAGGGGTGACAGCTTCCATCCGCGCAAAATCCTTCGGGAGATAGCCCGGATCGCCCGTGTGATGATTGTAGTAGTTGAGCATGTCCGCCTTGCCGCCAAAGCCGCCGAGGGACTGAAGTTGCCGGAGCGTCGTCGCCTGCCACGCGGTCAGCGCCCGGTTCAACTCCTCCTTTGTCGGCGGCGTCGTCGCCAGGCCCTGGATGACGGGCCACGCGGCATCCTCGACCTGCTGGGCGGTCTCACCCGGGTTGCCGGTGACCTGCACGGAGAACACGCTGCCGTGCTGCAGATCGTACTGGGAGGCCGACACGTCCGAGGCGATGGCCTTGTCGATGGTCAGGGCCTTCTGGAGCCGGCTCGCCTTCCCGTTGGAGAGGACGTTCGCGGCGAGCGTGAGCTCGGCGTCGCCGGGCTGGAAGCTCGAGGGCGTGACCCAGCCGAAGTAGACGCGAGCAAGCTCCACATTGTCCGTGAGGGAGAGGCGCTGCTCGGTGGTGTGCGGGACGAGGGTGATCTGCTCCTTCGGCGGGTCCGCAGCGCGCGGAATATCGCCGAAGTACTTGGTGATCTCGTCCTTGATGGTGAGCGGGTTGTAGTCGCCGACGACGGCGAGCGTCGCGTTGTTCGGCACGTAGTAGGTCTTGAAGAAGCCCTTCACGTCGTCGAGCGTGGCGGCCTGCAGGTCGGCGTGGGAGCCGATGACGACTCCGTTGTAAGGGTGCGGGGCGGGGAAGAGCTGCTTGTAGAACTGCTCCTCGGCCTTGCCGTAGGGGACGTTCTCGGTGGACTGCTGGCGTTCCTTGCGGACAACGTCGCGCTGGTTGTCGAGGCGGGCCTGGGAGAGCGTGTCGAGCAGGAAGCCCATCCGGTCACTCTCCAGCCAGAGCGCGAGGTCGAGCTGGTTGGAAGGGACGGTCTCAAAGTAGTTGGTGCGGTCAAAGTCCGTGGTGCCGTTGATCAGCGTGGCGCCGGCGCCCTCGAGGTACTTGAAGTACAGATCCTCGCCAACGTCCCGCGAGCCCTGGAACATGATGTGCTCAAAGAGGTGCGCGAACCCCGAACGACCCGGGACCTCGCTCTTTGCGCCGACGTGGTACCAGATCTCGACCGAGGTCAGCGGGACCGAGTGGTCCTCCGAGAGCAGCACCTGGAGCCCGTTCGGCAGGGTGAACTGGGTGAAGTTGAGCTCGGGGGTGGCGATGCCGGCCCAGGCGAGCGGGGCGAGGAGGGCGACGACGCCGACCGCGGCCACGCGAAGGCCGACCGTGGGTACGCGGGGGCCGACGTTGTTGAGACGGAAAGGAGAAGGCTGCAAGAGGACTCCGGAAAGCGGTCGCGGGGTAACGCACGGACAGGCTACGGGAAAGGATGGCCGGCCATCTCCTCCAGTTCCTCTGCCCGCGCGCGCCCGTGCCGACCGGGGACCCCGGCTCGGGAACGCGGCGCCTCACCTTCCTCGGCACGGCGGGGTTCGTCCTGGAAGCGCCCGGGCGCACCCTCGTCCTCGACCCGTACCTTTCCCGTCCCGGCCTTTTCCGTACAGCGTTCGCGCGCCTCGCCAGCGACGAGGATCTGCTCCGGCGCGTCATCCCGCACGCCGACGACGTGCTGTGCGGGCACAGCCACCACGACCACGCCCTCGACGCCCCCGCGCTCTGTCGGCTGACTGGCGCCCGCCTGATCGGCTCCTCAGCGACGCTGCACATGGGCCGGGCCGCGGGGCTGCCCGAGTCGCAGATGGTGCTGGCGGGGCCGATGCAAGGCGATGCGGGGGCCCGGTTTCCCGCGATCCGGTGCGGCGATGCCCTGGCGACGCCCATCCCCTCGCTCCACGGCAAAGCGCTGTTTGGACGCGTGCCGTTGCCCGGCGACATCGTCGCGCCCCCTCCCTGGCCGCCCCGGGTGTACGAGCTACGGCACGGCCAGGTCCTCCTCTGGCTGGTCGACGTGGCCGGCGTGCGGGTCCTCCACGTCGACTCGGCCGAATTCCTCGTCGACGACGTGCGTGCGGCCGTCGGCGACGAAGGGGTCGACGTTCTGTGCCTGTGCGCGGTCGGCCGACAATACCGCAAGGACTACACCCGCGAGATCGTCGCCATCACCCGGCCCAAAGTGGTGGTGCCGTGCCACTGGGACGACTTCACCCTGCCCTACTACACGCCCCCGCGCCAGCTCCCCGGCGTGGACGTGGACGCGTTCTGCGCCGAGATCCGCGCGGCGGGAAGTTCCGCCGTCGTCCTTGGCTTCGGCCAGTCCTGGGCGTTCTGAAGGCTACTCGGGCGGGGCGAGCACCCGACGGACCTCCTCGAAGCTGGTCTCGCCGGCCAGCGCGCGCGCGACGCCCGCGTCCCAGAGCCACACCACGCCCGAATCGTCGCAGGCCTTGCGCAGCGCGTCCTCGCCGCCGTTCGCCCGCAGGATCGCCCGCAAATTGTTGTTCGGCGCGAGCACTTCGTAGACCGCGATCCGGCCGCGGTAGCCGGTCTCGTTGCACTGCTTGCAGCCAACGGGCACGCGGTGGAGCGCCGTGGTGACCTGCTCCGGGCTGAGATTGAACTCCACGACCGTGTCGCCCTTGATGGGCTCGGTCTTTGCGCACTGCGAGCACAAGCGCCGCATCAGCCGCTGAGCGACCACCAATTGCAGGCAGCTCGCCAGCAAGTAGGCCTCCAGGCCCATGTCCATGAGCCGCGCGAACGTCTCGACGATGCCGTTCGTGTGCAGCGTCGAGAGCACCATGTGCCCGGTCAACGACGCGCGAATTGCGATGGACGACACCTCGTTGTCGCGCATCTCGCCAACGAACACGACGTCCGGGTCCTGGCGCAGGACCGACCGCAGCGCGCTGGAGAACGTGAGCCCGGCCTTCTCGGCGATCTGCACGTGGTTGGAGCCAGGGATCGCGGATTCGACCGGATCCTCCAACGTCACGATGTTGATGTCGGGGTCGTTGATGTCGTTGATCGCGGCGTGCAACGTCGTCGTCTTGCCGCTGCCGGTCGGTCCGGTGACGAGCACGAGGCCCTGCGAGAGGCGGATGACGCGCTTGATCGTCTTGAGCTGGTCCGGGCTGAAGCCAAGCCGCGCCAGATCGGCAAGGTGGGCCTCCTTTTTCATCAACCGGATGACGCACTTCTCGCCAAAGACGGTCGGCAACGTCGAGACGCGGAACTGCACGTCCTGGTCGTCCACGCGCATGGACATGTGCCCGTCCTGCGGCTTGCGCTTCTCGGAGATGTCCATCTCCGAGAGGAGCTTGATGCGCGAGACCATCGGTGGATGCAGGCGTAGGGGCGGGGCGAGCTCGGTCGCCAGCTTCCCGTCGACGCGAAAGCGGATGCGGAAGAACGTCTCGTAGGGCTCGATGTGGATGTCGCTGGCGCGGCGGTCGATGGCCTGCTTGAGCACGTAGTTGGTGAGGCGCACGACGATCGGCACGGCGGCTTCGGGATCTTCGGCCCGAACGCGGCGCGAGATCTCGTCGAGGCCCTCGGTGGGGCTGCCGGGCAGGCCGGGCTGGACGTTGCTGCGGTCGAGGCCGGTGTCGTTCCCGATCTGGTCCATCAACATGGCCGAGGCGTACCTCGTACTGATGAAGCGGCGGAAGGTCGTCTCGGTGACGAGGCGCGGCTCCACGCGGGCGAGGCGGGTGCGGGCGAGGATCTCGTCGATGGCCGCGAGGTTCGTGGGGTCGATCATGCCGACGATCAGCACCTTGCCCTTGACCGCGAGCGGGATGATCTCATGCTTGCGGATGACCGCTTCGGGCAGCAACCGGAGGATCTCGGGGGGCGGGTTGATCGACTCCACGTCGCACGTCTCCAGCCCAAGCTGCTTGCCAAGGCTGGATTCAAGGTGCTGCTCGGTGATGTAACCCAGGGTGACGAGCACGGATCCGAGGCGGCCGCCGTGGGTTTTCTGGTGTCCCAACGCGAACACGAGCTGGTCGGGCGTGATGAGCCCCGACTCCACGAGCATGTCGCCGAGGCGGCGCTTGCGCCGCTGGGGGTTGAGGGTCTTCCGGGGGTCGGCCAAGCGGGCTCCAGGGTGGGCCGGGGCAGGGTCTCCCGGCTCCCTCCGCCGAGGCCAAGGGCGGGATGAGACCGGCATCGGGGGCGGTCGGCCGGGTTTCGGGTGTGCAGGCGCACACGGGGCTGTGCGATATCGCCCAATCTGCGACGCGGCGTGCCGTGAAGACGAGTTC
This sequence comes from uncultured Pseudomonadota bacterium, assembly GCA_903844155.1. GTDB lineage: Bacteria > Myxococcota_A > UBA796 > UBA796 > SXON01 > CAIUMM01. Next base: position 51,677 of record CAIMSU010000232.1, read on the forward strand.
AATGCTGGCACAGCCATTGCAGCGGGGCTCCACATCCACACCCTGCTACCGGAGTTCAGCATGGTCACCTTCCGCCTCTTCGCGCCCTACCCCGCAGGAAACTGCGGGGTCACGTTCTGACGGCGGGGCGTCCAGCCGTGGGTGCCCGGGGGATCACGTTTTGCGGATTACTGGCGTTATCGCAGGTGTTTGCCGTTCGACATGCCCGCGCGGGTGACGCTCCCGCTGATCTCGACGCCCTCCTGGCTCTCGCTCTGGACCGTCACCCCGAGGCCGCGGCGTTGACGGCTGACGCGCACGCTGGTCGTGCTGAGGCCATCGCTGCCGGTCGCCCGATGGACCCGGAGTGGATGATCGGCGCCCAGGCGCTCGGCGCGATGCCGTCCTCGCTCGACCCGACGATGCTGATGGTGGGCTTCAACCAGACGATCCAGCTCCCTGCCGCGTACCAGGCCCCTCGCGCCCGGGCGTCGTTGGACGTGCGATGGGCGGAGGAGGAGGAGTTCCGCCTCGAAGCCGACCTTCGCGAGACCCTCTGGGAGACCGCCGCCCGCCTGCATGCCGATGGCCTCGAAGCCACCGCGCTCGACGACGAGGTCGCCGCCGCGGAAGCCGCGCTCGCTTTTGGGCGGGCCCGATACGCGGCAGGTGCGGGCACGACGGCGCCGATGCCACGGTCGTCCTCGGCCGTCCCGGCTGCGGCTGGAGCGGGTCGGCCCGTGGTCCAGCGCCCGGAAGCTGGCGCGGTCGGGATGGGGGCGATGACGGGGATGGGCGGCGGGCAGGCGACAACCGGGACGATGACGGGGACCGGGTCGATGCCGGGGATGGGTGGGTCGACGCCGGGGATGGGGGCGATGACGGGGATGGGCGGGGCGATGACGGGGATGGGGGCTGAGGGGCTCGCCGCGTTGCTCGGGCTGCAGACGCAGGTGGCGCGCGTGCAGGCCGACCGGGCGGCGCTCGCGGCGACCACGGATGGCGAGCGTGCGCGGCTCGCCTTGATCGTCGGCGACGACGTTGCCGGACTGGTCGCTGCCGACCCATCCCGGTTCGTCGGTGTGCCGACGGCGCCCCGCGCGCAGCCCGAGCGCACCCTGGCCGCCACCACGGTCCGGATGGCGACGGCGGACCTGACCATCGCGCGGACGGCCCGCCAGCCGACCTTCATGGTCGCGACCGCGCTCCGGGTGATGCCTGAGGGCATGATCGACGGTGTGGATGCGCAGCTTGGCGTGATGTTCCCGGTCTGGGACGGCGCCCACGCGCGCATCGAGGCGGAAGCGGCAGACGTGGACGCCGCGAGTCGCCGCGCCGACATGGTCGGCCGTGAGCTGGACGAGGCCATCGCCATTGCGCGGAGCGACGAAGCCGCCGCCGAAGCCCGCGCCACCGCGCTGAACACCCTCGCCCGGCCATCCGCTCGCGCCGCCTGGAGCGCCGCGCTCGCCGTCTGGGGCACCGGCTCCGGCACCACCGCCGACCTCGTCAGCGCATGGCAGCAGGACGTGGCCGTCACCCGCGACGCCATCGCTGCAGACCTCGCCGCCGAGCTTGCCCGCGCGCGCGTCGCCCGCCTGGAGGGGAGATGAACCGCATTGTTGCCCGTTCCCGGGCTGAGGAGTGACGATGTTCCTGACATTTCTGGGTGGTGCCGGCACGATGACCGGATCGAAGACGCTGCTGGAGGCGGGCGACGCGCGCATCCTCATTGACTGCGGCTTGTTCCAGGGGTTGAAGCAGCTACGGCTGCAGAACCGCGCCACGCCGCCGGTGGATGTGCGGTCACTCTCGGCCGTCATCCTCACGCACGCCCACATCGACCACTCCGGCTACCTGCCCGCGCTGGTGAAAGCCGGCTTTCGTGGTGACATCTGGTGCACGGACGGCACCGCGGATCTCTGCCGTGTCATCCTGCCCGATGCCGGGCACCTCCAGGAAGAGGACGCGCACTATGCCAACAAACGGGGCTTCTCCCGCCATCATCCGGCGCAGCCGCTGTTCACCCGCGACGACGCGGACCGGTGCCTGGAGCGCCTCAGCCCGGTGCGGTACAGCGCCGAATTCGCCCCGGCGATGGGCATCACCGCACGCTTCCGGCGAGCCGGGCACATCGTCGGCGCCGCGCGCGTGGAATTGACTGTTGGCGGCCGACAGATCGTGTTTTCCGGCGACGTCGGCCGGCCCGTCGACCCCCTCCTCCTGCCCCCCGATCCGCTCGATCCCGCCGACGTGATCCTGGTCGAGTCCACCTACGGCGACCGGAGGCACGAGCCCGGCGATCCGGCCGATGCCCTGGCGACGATGCTCCGCCCCGTCCTCGAACGCGGCGGCGTCGTGATGGTGCCCGCCTTCGCCGTCGGCCGCGCGCAGACGATCCTGCACCTCGTCACCCGGTTGAAGGCTGAGGGGCGTCTGCCGGACGTGCCCGTGTACCTCGACAGCCCCATGGCGATCGACGCGACCGAGATCTACCGCCGCCACGTCGACGACCACCGCCTCTCCCCGCAGGAGTGCGCCGCGATGTGCCGCGCGGCCACGTTCACCCGCACGCCCGACGAATCCAAGGCGATGAACCGTCAGGAAGGGCCGATGATCATCATCGCCGGGAGCGGCATGGCGACGGGCGGACGGATCGTCCACCACCTGGCGCAACGCGGGCCGGACCCGAAGAACGCCTTGTTGTTCGCGGGGTTCCAGGCGGCGGGGACGCGCGGGCAGGCGCTGCTGAACGGGGCGGAGGGCGTGAAGATCCACGGGCAGTGGGTGCCGATCCGGGCCGAGCGTCTGCGGCTGGACAGCATCTCCGCCCACGCCGACGCGGGCGAGCTGCTGGACTGGCTGGCGACGATGGTGGCCAACGGCGGGTCCGGGCCCTCCCGCGTGTACATCAACCACGGCGAGCCGGCGGCGTCCGACGCGCTCCGGGTCCGCATCCGGGACCGGTTCGGCTGGGAGGCCGAGGTGGCCAGGCCCGACCAACGCGTGGAGCTGCCGTGACGCCGGCGGCTCCGGTGTCCGGCCGGACCGTCGCCGCGAGCCCGTCAACCGGATTGACCGCCGCCATCGCCGCAGAGCGGCTCGCGGAATTTGGCCGGAACGAAATCCAACGCCAGGCCCGAACGCCGCCGTGGAAGATGCTCGTCGGCCAGTTCACGAGCCCCGTCATCGCGCTGCTCGTCGTGTCCAGCATCATCGCGCTGGCGCTCGGGCAGGTCGCGGACGGGGTCGCGATCCTCACGATCGTCGCGCTCAACGGCGTCATCGGCTTTTTTCAGGAGTTTCGTGCCGAACGTGCTGTCATGGCGCTGCGAGCGATGACCGCCCCGCGCGCTCGTGTCCTGCGCGACGGGCACGCGCAGGTGATCCCCGCAGCCGACGTCGTCCCCGGCGACCTCCTCCTCCTCAAGGCCGGCGACCTCGTCGCCGCAGACGCCCGGCTTGTCGAGGTGAACGGCCTCGCCGTCAACGAAGCGGCGCTCACCGGCGAGTCCCTTCCCGTCGACAAGGACCCCACGCCCCTCGGCGACGACGTCGCGCTGCCCGACCGGCGCGACCACGTGTACGCCGGCACCGCCATCGTCGCCGGGACTGCCACCGCCGACGTCTACGCGACCGGCATGAAGACCGAGCTTGGCCACATCGCGCACCTGCTCGCGACCGCCGAGGACGCCGACACGCCGCTGCAGATCGAGCTGGCACGCGTCTCCGGCACGCTGATCAAGCTCTGCCTCGGGATCGTCGCAGCCGTGGGGATCCTCGGGTTCGCGCAGGGGCTGGGCTGGCTGGACGTGCTTCTCTCGTCCGTCTCGCTCGCTGTGGCGGCGGTGCCCGAAGGCCTCCCGGCCGTCGTCACCATCGCGCTCGCTGTTGGGATCCAGCGGATGGCGGCCCGGAATGTGCTCGTCCGACGCCTGCCTGCGGTTGAGACCCTCGGCGCCGCCACGGTCATCTGCACGGACAAGACCGGCACGTTGACCACTGGAAAGATGACCGTCCGCGACGTGTGGGCCAGGGACCCGCGCGCCGCCGCCACCGCCGCTGTCGCGTGCTGCGATGCCGACCTCGTCACCGCGACCGGCGACCCCACCGAGCTGGCGCTCCTGGCGTGGGGGCGCGGCCTCGGGCTCGACCGGGCGACGGTCGAAACCGCGAACCCCCGTCGCTCGGTGCACCCCTTTGACGCCACCCGAAAACGCATGTCGATCCTACGGAGTGACGGCGTCCTGTACGTGAAGGGCGCGCCGGATCGCATGCTTGGGCTGTGCGTCTCCGGGACGGATGGGGCGACGGAGGCGGGCGAGGCGATGGCGGCGCGGGGGTTGCGGGTCCTCGCGCTGGCGACGGGTACGGACGACGGGAGTGACGATCCCGAACGCGGGCTCACGCTGCTCGGCCTGGTCGGCATCGCGGATCCGCCGCGCCCGGACGCGGTCACAGCGGTGGCAGCGGCCGCCGCCGCGGGCATTCGCACCGTCATGATCACCGGCGATCACCCCGTCACCGCCGAGGCCATCGCCCGCGAGATGGGCATGCTTTCACCGGGCGAGGCCGCGGAGGGCTTCGTGCACGCCCGCGCGACCCCCGAGGACAAGCTGCGCATCGTGCGGATGTGGAAGGAGCGCGGCGCCATCGTTGCGATGACGGGCGACGGCGTGAACGATGCGCCTGCGCTGCGCGAAGCCCACGTCGGCATCGCGATGGGGCGCGGCGGGACGGAGGTCACGCGCGAGGCGGCGGACATCGTGCTCTCCGACGACAATTACGCCAGCATCGTCGCCGGCGTGCGCGAGGGGCGGGCGATCTATGACAACATCCAGAAGACCGTCGTGTACCTGATGGCTGGGAACCTCGGGGAGCTGCTCGTGATGTTGGGCGCGGGGCTCGCGGGGATGCCGCTCCCGCTGCTGCCCATCCAACTCTTGTGGATCAACCTCGTCACCGACGGCCTCCCGGCGCTGGCGATGGTCGTGGACCCGCCCGAGGCCGACGTGCTCGCGCGACCGCCGCGTCGCCAGTCCCAGCCGATGCTCGGGCGGCAGGAGTGGACGACGATCGTGTGGACGGGCGCGCTTCAAGGGGCGACGACGCTGGGGATCTACGCGTGGACGTTGCCGCACGAGGGGCTGGCTGCGGCGCGCAACATGGCGTTCACCACGATCGTGTTCGGCGAGCTGTTCCGGGGGTTCGCGGCCCGCAGTCGCACGCGGACGTTCTGGGAGGTGGGGGCGCTGTCGAACATGCCGCTGCTGCTCGTCGTCATCGTCTCGACCGCAGTCCAGCTCACGCTCCACCACGTCCCGGTCGCGGAGCGCTTCTTCGGCGTCACGCCCATCTCGCTCGCCGATTGCCTGCTTTCGTTGGGGCTTGGGCTCGTGCCCGTCACGTTGGTGGAGCTGAGCAAGCTGGCGCGGCGGTGACGGGATCGCCGGAGCGATCGGTGGTGCCCTGGCCCTCGTTGGTGATGTCGCCGAACCTCGGCTCAAATTGAGTCGCACAGGGTCAGGGTGATGGACAGGCTCCCGCCGGGCAAGACCCGCGCCGAACGTCCGGGCGGAAACTTCCGACGTTCGCTGGGGATCGGAGGGCGTGGAGGGACCCGGACCGCCGCCGGGGCGCGGGTGGCATGGATCGTGCTTGCGCCAGAGGCATTGCTCGCCCGACGCCCACATTTCCACCGAGGACCCCTGCCATGCGCCATCCCCTACTCGCCTCGTACCCGCGCCGTGGTGGCCCCGTGCTTTTGCTCCTCGCCGCCGGTCTCCAGCCGACGCCGCACGCGTTCGCGGGCGCTGATCCGATGGGCATCGCGTTGTCCGAGGTCGCCCTCCCCACCACCGAGAGTGCTGTCGCGCCCGAGGTGAATCCGCCAGGCGACATTCCCGACTCCCAGGTGTTCATCCGGTACAATTCGACGAGCGGCGGCTTTTCGTTGGAAGTCCCGGAGGGCTGGGCCCGAACGCAGTCTCCCGCCGCCACGACGGCGACCGCCGCGCAGTGGGCACGCTGGATCGACAAGCTCGATGGCGTCATCGTGACCGTTGCGCCTGCGGCTGCTGCCCCGTCGACGGACGCGATTCGGACGACGCTGGACAGCGCCAGCCGCGCCGTGATCGTGGACAAGGTCCAGGCCATCCAGTTGCCGATGGGCAGCGTGTTCAGGGCGGACTTCCATGCGAACTCCGATCCAAACCCCGTGACCTCCAAGCAGGTTCGGCTGGAAGAGGCCGCGTGGTTCTGCTTCCGCGGCGGCAAGCTGCTGACCCTCACCGTTTGGGCGCCGGCCGGGGCGGACAACGTGGACCAGTGGGACCGGATGTCCAAGAGCCTGCGGTGGAAATGACCCATCCGCGGCCGAGTTCGACCGCGGGTGCGGACGCCCCGGAGTCGGACTACGGGACGAGCGCGACGCTCGATGGGCTGGAGCGCTACTTCCCGTCGTGAATCGGCGCCATCAGATCGGCGAAGAAGTCGTTCCCCTTGTCATCCACGACCATGAACGCCGGGAAGTTCTCGACCTCGATCTTCCAGACCGCCTCCATTCCAAGCTCGGCGTAGTCCAGCACCTCGACCTTCCGGATGTTCTCCTTGGCGAGGATCGCCGCGGGGCCGCCGATGCTCCCCAGGTAGAACCCGCCGTGTTTCTTGCACGCATCCGTGACCGCCCTGGACCGGTTGCCCTTCGCGAGCATGACCATGCTGCCACCAGCGGCCTGGAGCGCGTCGACGTAGGCGTCCATCCGGCCGGCGGTGGTGGGGCCGAAGCTGCCGGACGCCATGCCGGTCGGGGTCTTGGCAGGGCCGGCGTAATAGACCGGATGATCGAGGAGATATTGGGGGAGGCGCTCACCCCGCTGGAGCCGTTCCAGGAACCGCGCGTGGGCGATGTCGCGGGCGACCACGAGCGTTCCGGTGAGCGACAGACGGGTCCGGATGGGGCAGTTGGACAGAGCCGCCCGGATCTCTGCCATCGGCCGGTTGAGGTCGATGTGGACGCACTCCTCGGCCAGTCCAGTGGCCTCGGGCAGGTACTGGGCTGGGTTGGTCTCCAACTGTTCCAGGAAGACGCCGTCCCGTGTGATCTTGCCGAGCGCCTGCCGGTCCGCGGAGCAGCTCACGCCGATGCCGACGGGGCAGGACGCGCCGTGCCGGGGGAGTCGGATCACGCGCACATCGTGACAGTAGTATTTGCCGCCGAACTGCGCACCGATGCCCGTGCGCTGTGTCAGCGCGAGCACCTCCGCCTCCAGCGCTCGGTCGCGGATCGCGTGGCCGAGCCGGTTTCCGACGCTCGGGAGGTCGTCGAGGTACCGGGCCGACGCCAACTTTACGGTCTTGAGTGTCATCTCCGCAGAGGTGCCGCCGAGGACGATCGCGAGGTGGTAGGGCGGGCAGGCGGACGTGCCAAGCTTGCGGAGGTTGATGTCCAGGAACTTCATCAGGGAGACCGGGTTCAGCAGCGCCTTGGTCTCCTGGAACAGGAACGTCTTGTTGGCCGAGCCGCCGCCCTTCGTCAAGAACAGGAACCGGTACTCGCCCCCGGGCACCGCGTAGAGGTCGATCTGGGCCGGGAGGTTGGTTCCCGTATTCACCTCGTCGAACGTGGAGAGTGGCGCGAGCTGGGAGTAGCGGAGGTTGGACTCGGCGTAGGTCCTGTGGACGCCGCGGGCGATGGCGACCTCGTCGTTGGCAGGGCCGTCGGCGTCGCCAACCCACACCGATTGTCCCTTCTTGCCGATGACGATGGCGGTGCCGGTGTCCTGGCACCCGGGAAGGACCATTCCCGCGGCGATGTTGGCGTTCTGGAGCAGCGTGCGGGCGACGAAGCGGTCGTTGGCGCTCGCCTCGGAATCATCAAGGATCTTCCGGAGCTGTGCGAGGTGGCCGGGGCGGAGGAGGTGGGAGACGTCGCGCATCGCGGCGGCGGTCAGCGTGGTGAGGGCGGCCGGGGCGATGGTGAGGACGGGGCTACCGCGGAAGGTGTCGACGCCAACGCCATCGGTGCCGAGGGAGCGGTACGGCACGGCGTCCGCGCCACTGGTCAGGCCGTGGTGGTCGAGGGGGAACATGTCCTGGAAGGCAAAGTCGGGCATGTCGCCGGGTATCAAGGAAAATATCCGGCGGGTGTAAGAACCTCGAACGTGTGACGTTGTCTGCCCCGATGGTGACACCCCTGCCGCTCCTGACCCTCTTGACCCTCGCGCGGTTGACCCCGACGTGGGCTGCGCCGGCACCCGCGCCGACGGACTGGGTGGTCGATCACGCCGATGTCACCGTGCATATCCACGCCGCTCCCGACTCGGGCGAGGCCGCTGCGGACCCCACCATCGACCTCACCTACACCTTCCGACGGGTGGGCCGGCACTGGGCCACGCTTCGCCTCTGCGACAACGTCGTCGCATCGGCGACCACCGGCCCGCTCACGCCCGAGGGAGAGGCCGAGTTCGTGACGTTGGACCCTGCGAAGGACACCGTCGTCACAACCGTCTCTGGCGTTCTGGCGGCCGACGGTCCCGACCACGTTGCCGTGCACCTGCCCGAGGGCGCGCGCACGCTCGTCCACATCGACGCGCCGGGGTTGGACGTCACAGCCGCAGGGTCGCTCCCCGCCAACGCGGGTGCCCGGACCTCCGCGGAGGTAGACGCCCTGCGGATCCTGCCGGCAGACGGCACGCTGGACCTCACGTGGCAACCGCATCAGGCGGAGGTCGCCGAGGTCGAGGGCACGGTCGTCCGGGCAGAGGTGTCGACGGCGGCGTGGCCGCAAGACGGGGCGTTGAACGTCCGGAGTCGCGTGCGCTTCGTGGTCACCCGGGGGACGGCCGAGTCGTTCTCGATCGACACCGGGGGGCTGGACGAGGTCGAGGCGACGGGGCCCTTTGAGCACACGTTGACGGGGACGACGCTGACGTTCACGCCCGCATCCGCGGTGTCGGGCGCGGTGACGTTTGAGTTCACCGGCCGACGTCCCACGATCAACGGCCAGTTTCCTAGCCCGGCGCCGCTGGACGTGAGCCGCGTGGAGACCTGGTACACGCTCGGCAAGCCGGACGAGGGGGATGTGGTCCCATCGGGCGGAACGGCCGTTTCAGCACGGCAATTGCCTGTCTGGGCGCGGGGCTTGTCGGAGGCGACGCCCGTGGCCTACTGGTCAGCGGCACCCTCGCTCACCGCGGGCAGCTTCGACACGGTGATGGGCCCGGATACCATCGTGCAATCGGCCGAATACGTCGTGAGCCAGAGCGAGGATGGCCACGTCCTCGCGCGGGCGACGTGGCTGGTGCGCAATGAGCGCAGCCAGTACCTGAAGGTCACGCCGCCGAAGGGCTACACCCCGCTGACGGCGCGCGTTTCGGGCCGTCCCGCCGTGCTTTTGCACGAGGGCGATGATTATTACGTGCCGCTCGAGAAGTCGATCGAGACCGTCCAGGGCCTGCTCGCGTTCCCGGTGGAGGTCGCGTGGGTAGGCGACGACACCGTGTGGAGCGGGGCCCGGCACGACAAGCGCGACCTGAAACTCCCGGCGGTGAACGCCCCGATCCAGGCGGCGACCTGGGAAGTGCACCTGCCGCGCGGCTGGCGCCAGGACGGCAAACGCCCCGGCGGTCCGGTCGGCTCGCCCGTCTCGTCCACGGCCGTGCTCGATCCCGCGAAGGAACAAGCTCGGGAATCGTGGACGAACGCCATCGACGCGTACAAGAAGAACGACTTTGACAGCGCGCAGAAGTGGCTCGACGCCTCGCGCAGTTATGCCGGGCAAAGCACCGCTCCAGACGCTGCGACGATGGACAACGTCGGTCGCCTGCAGTCGAACCTGGACGTGCTGATCCCGAAGGCGCCGCCGCAGGACGCCGGAGCCGCGGCCGCGAACCCGCAGGCCGGTGACGACGTCCTCGCCCGTCGGGTGAAGGACCTCGCGAACGCCAAGACCACGGACGCCCAGATCGCCCAATCAAACCTCGAAGAAGACGCGCGAAAGGCCCTGCTCGCGGGCGACGATGAAAAGGCCACGGAAGCGCTGAAGCAGGTCACCGCGCTCGCGAAGGACATCGGCGTCACCGAGCAGACTGAGTCCACCGAACAATCAGACAAGGTCGCCGAATATTCGCAGACGCTCTCGGACGCGGAGGCGCGAGTCGAGAAGAAGAAGTCCAAGTCGGCGTACGGGAACGGCTTCGGCAACGGCGACGGGAAGGAGATGGCCGGAAAGGCGGGTTTGCTGGGGTCGATCGGCACGCGCGGGACCGGCGAGGGCGGGGGCGGCCAGGGGTACGGGAGCAACGGGCCCGGCGGCACCGACGAAGGGCGGATGGGCGGGGTCGAAAATGGCGTCGAAGGCGGGGTGCTCGGCGGAGACGTCAGCGGGAGTGTCGGCGGCGAGGTCGCGACGCAAAAGGGCGAGGTGCTGGTCGTGAAGGGGGAGGCGATCACTGGCGTCGCGGGCGACGGAAACGCCGATGCCGACGGCGTCGCAGACGACTACGGTGCGGCCAACAACGCGCCCTCGGGTGGACCCGTGGTCGACCAGACGATCGACGTTGCGCCGGCGGCTGCGGCACCCGGACCAAAGGAGCTGGACGAGAAGGACGCTGGTGGCGACAGCACCGGAAACCTGCGCGGGGACGAGTTGAACGGGTCCCTGCACGAGGCGCCCGAGGCGAAGCCGGCGGACTATCAGATCGACTATTTGGAGGCACCCGCTCACCACGCGACGGGCGCGGCGAGCAACGAATATCGAGGTTCGACGCGGTCTCGCGCGGGCGGGAAGTCGGCGTCAGCGCCCCAGCCGGTCGTCGCGCAGCGATCGATCACGGTCGGCGCCAAGGCCCCTTCGCCGGATGCAGAGCCCGCCCCGATGGCCGACGAGCCTGCCCCCGGGCCCACGCCTGTCGCCGCTGCGCCACGTCCGCCGCCCGCGTCGCCACAAGCGTCCCCGCAGGCGACGCCCCCGGCTCAGGCTGTGGCGCGTTCGACCGTCGCCACGACCACGCCGGCGCCCACAACCCGCGCTGCGTCCGCCGCGGACGAAAACACCATCCTGCTCGACGGCGTCAACACGACAGACCCGAACACGGGCACGTTTTCCATGAACTTCAACTACGACGCCATCCAGCAGATCGACGAGTCCAAGGACAACGGAAAGGCCGCAAACGCCGAGGAGGAGTCCTCGACCACAAAGGACACGCTCGTCCGCATCCCGACCGGTCGCACCTACCAGACTGCCCTCGGCGCGGCGGCCGGTGTGGTCGCCACGCCTGCTCCGACGGTCCCGATGCCCTCTGGGGCGTTCGGCGTGCCGAAAACCGCGCTCCCGCCCTCGTCGCCCTATGCCACCCGGCAGCCGCCGAAGCCTGCTCCGCGCGGCCCCGCCACGATTGTCTCGAGCGACACCGCCTACGACCTCCCCCAAGGCGGCGCGCCCGCCTACCGCGACGAGGACACGCCGTACTTCAACCCCCAGACCGACGGCTTCATGGCTCCACCGCCGCCGCCTCCTCCGCCCGCCTACGAGCGCGATCGCGCGAAGGCCGACGAGGAAAAGGGAAAGGACGAGGACAAGAAGCGACAGCTTGTCGCGAAGCAATCCGCGAAGGTGAAGCACCTCCAGGCCGTCTCGAGGACGAAGGCAAACGCGCACAACGGGCCGGACACGCGGGTCCGTATGAACCCGCTCGAAGTCAGCGCCTCGCCGCTCACCCCCGCACTGCCGCTCGACGGCGCCCTTTTGACACACTCGGCGGCGCTCCTGAACCCCGACGAATTCCCCAGCTTCACCTACACCGTTTCCCCCGATCCCCGCTCTCTACACTCCAAGGAGTAGTCCATGTCCTCGTCTTCCTCCCGCCTGCCCGGCGCCATCCTCTCCCTCCTCGCCCTCGCCGTTGTGTTGGCCCTGCCGCTCCTCGCCGCCGCGCCGGCCTCGGCCGCCGAGCCTCGCGCCGAGGTCACGCTGCCCTGGCAGGATTTCAAGACCCTCTACGATCAAGGCCAGGCGCCGAAAGAGCCGCCCGCCATCGCGCCGCTCGACTACACACTCGACAACGCGACGTACACCGGCAAGGTCGTGGGCACCGGCGATGACGCCTACGCGCTCGTCCACGTGACCATCCACGGCCGCATGCTCAAGGACAACGCCTGGGCCAGCATCCCGCTCTTGTCCACGAACTCCGCCCTGAAGACCGCGAAGGTCGACGGCAAGGACGCCGCGATCTACCTCACGGACGGGTTCTACACACTCATCACCAACCAGAAGGGCGCGGTCACCGCCGAGCTGGACGTCGCGATGGCGCTTGCGACGGCGGATGGCGAGACGGGCTTCGCGCTGCCCCTCGCCCCCAGCGGTGCGACGGCCGTGTCCTTCAGCATGGACTCGCCCGATGCCGTCACGCTCGCCGTGGCCGGTGGACGCGGCGTTGTGCAGACGGACAAAGCCGGGACGCACACGGTCGACGCCGTCATCCCTTCGCTTGGCTCGCTCGCGATCAGTTGGCAGAAGCAGATCAAGGAGGTCACGGTCAAGCAGGAGTCCAGGGTGTACGCCGAGAGCCAGGTGCTCGTTGGTGTGAGCGAGGGCTTCCTGCAGGGGCGCGCGAACGTGAACTACACCATCCTCCACAACGGCATCGATCACCTCCGCGTGCACGTCCCCACCGACGTGACCGTGCTGGACGTGCAGGGCCCGGGCCTGCGCGACTGGAAGCTTGGCACGGACGGCAACATCGACGTGTCACTCAACTACGCCGCGTTGGGTGCCTACCGCCTGACTGTCGACTACGAGCGCGCGCTCGCAGGCGCCACGCAGGTGCCGCTCGTGACCGCGTTGGACGTGGCGCGGTCGGTGACCTGGGTCGGCGTGGACGCTCGGAGCGCCGTCGAGGTCGTCGCCGGAACAGCCACGAACGCCGTTCCGGTCGATGTCCGTGAGCTTCCGGCCGCGCTGGTCGGCCAGACGGACTTCCCGGTGTTGCTCGGGTACAAGTCGCGCGACGCCTCGGCCGTCATCCCGCTCGAAGTCAAGACCCACGCGGACGTCGACATGCTCGTCACGCTCGTTGACACGGCCGTCATCGACTCGCTGGTGACGCAGGACGGGCGGCGCATGACGCACTTGCAGTACGCGGTGCGCAACAACCGCAATCAATTCCTGCGGGTGAAGCTGCCGGAAGGCGCGGAGGTCTGGAGCGCGTCCGTCGCCGGGCGCGGCGTGAAGGTCGGGCAGGGCGACGGCGGCGTGCTCGTGCCGCTCGTGCGATCCGACGCATCATCCGGAGCACTGTCGGCGTTCCTCGTGGATCTCGTGTACGTCGAAAAGGGCAAGGAGCTTGGGACGGCCGGGACCGAGCGGCTCGACCTGCCGACGGTCAACGCACCGACCAGCCAGCTCCAGTGGACCGTGTACTTCCCGGAGAACGCGAAGATCGCGAAGAAGAGCTTCGAAGGCTCGATCCGGCACGTCGACTACTACTCCACCGCGCCCCAGCTCCCGCCAAACGCGACCGTCACCGAGGAGGACCGCGCCGCAGTCCAGAACGCGGCCGAGGGTAGCGCGGACGCGATGGGCCAGGGCGTCGAGCCCGTGGACGTGCAGCTCCCGCTCGCCGGGCAGGCGTTCTACTTTGAGAAGATGCTGGCGTTGGACGAGTCGTTGTGGGCCAGCTTCGACTACAAGATGAGCAAGAAGAAATAGTCGCCGCCAGCCCGCGCGCCGCGGTTACAATTCGCGAATGGAAACCGCCTCCCGTATGATCCGCCCGCAGCCCGCTCCGGCGCCGCGGCCGGTCGTGTACCCGGACTCGGACGGGGAGCCGACGTCCGACAACACCCTACAGGAGACGTGGATCAGCCGCATGCGCGGCGGCTTTGGGGTCGCCTGCCCCGATGCGTTCGTCGCGGGCGACCTGCTCTGGTACTACCAGGAGGGCGACCCGACGAAGCGGGTCGGACCCGACGTGATGGTCGTGTACGGGCGGCCTCGCGGGGATCGCGGATCGTACATGCAATGGGTGGAGGATGGCGTGGTGCCGCAGGTCGTGGTGGAGGTGTGGTCGCCGGGAAACTCGTTCGCAGAGCAGACGAAGAAGCTGCGGCTCTACGAACGCCTCGGGGTCGAGGAATTCATCGCCTACGACCCCGACCGGAACACGTTCGCGGCGTTTGAGCGGGAGGGCGGAAAACTGGAGGTGGTGGCCGTGAAGGAGCCCTGGGTCAGCCCGCGCACCGGATGCCGCTTCGTGCCGGGTGAGGACGGCCTGCGCGCCTACCGGCCCGACGGCGAGCCCTTTCGGAGTGTGGAGGAATCCGAGCGCCACGCCCTGGAGATCGCGAGTCGCGCGGCCGAGAACGCTGCCCGTGCCGACGAGAACGCCGCCCGTGCGGACGAGAACGCCGCTCGCGCCGACGAGAACGCTGCGAAAGCCGCAAGGTTGGAGGCGCAGCTTCGCGCGTTGGGGATCGAGCCGGGGTAGCGGGGGTTCTGTAGGTTTGCTTGGCTCAATCGCGAAGAACTTCGGGGCGTGAGCACGAGTTGAGCATGGACGAGTAGGCCTGCTTCACCAGGTCGTCCAACAGCTGCACGCCGGCCTCGCGCGAAGGGAGTCCGAGCACGGCGGCCTCGGCGTCATCCTGCTCCGTGAGGCCGGCGCGGATGGCGGCGATCTCGGTGGCGACGGCATCCGCGACCGCGCCCTGGCCGGCTGCCCCCGCGAGCCATTCCTGGATCGCGAAGGCCAGGTCCGCGTGGGTCGCCTCGTCGCCGGCGATCTCCGCCATCGCCGCGCGTACCGCCGGGTCGGGAGCGTGGAGCGCCTGGTGTCGCGCCATGAGCGCGGACCACGTCTCCTGGACGCACCCGCTCCGGGCGTTCTCCAGCGCGAGCTGCGCGCGGTCGGGGGCGGCGACGTCCGAGATCTGTGCGGGGACGAGCGGAGCGCGATGGGCACGGGCGATCCTGGCCATGATCTGCGTGTGGCGCACTTCGTCGCGGGCTGCGCGTCGTGCGCGTTGCTGCAGGGATTCGGGCGCGCCGAGACGGTCGAGCGCGGTGCCCAGGTCGAGGAACGCTCGGACAGACGCCGCTTCCATCGACGCGGCCTGCGCTGCCCAGGGTCCGATCCCGGGCGCTGCGCGGCGGGGCCGGGAGAGTCCCGCGGGCGGGCGTCCCATGCAGCCGTAAAAGACGACGCCCGTGCACTCGAGCGTGTAGCTGACGCTGTTGCCGGTGTCTCCAGCCGAGTCGGTCCCGGAGTCGCCGCCGGTGTCCGCGATCTCGGTGGCGCTGCACGCTGTCACCTGGGAGACGCCCATCGTCTGGGCGCAGAGGGCGGCACATTCGTCGTCGGAGAGGACGCCATCGGAGCCGGCTGCATCGGCCATGTGGGCGCTGTCGACGGTCGTGTCCTCGGTCGTGGGGACGGTGCCTCCGCTGCCGCACGAATCGATGGACCCGCAGCCCGGGAGCAGGGCGAGGAGGACGGCCGAGACGGAGACGAAGGGGAGGGGATGCACACGAACTCCAGGGGTACAGGGCACGTAGCACCGGGCGTGCCAGCGGGGAAAGTCGGGGATCAAGGCGGAAGGGCCGCGGCGGTGGGACGGGAGCGCGACGTTGGCGTCGCGGGTGGGAGGGGCGGCGGAATCGCGGAGTGCGTGTCGCGCCCCGGGGCCAATCCGTGCGCTTGGCAAACATGGCGTCTGTATCCACCTGAAATCGCGTGGATGGCTGGTCGGATTGGCCCCCCGCGCGGCGTTCCCCGCACGTTCGGTGCCGGCTGCCGTCTTCGGCGGCTGGCGGCGAACGTGGCCTTGGAACGCCGAAAAATCAACGCCAAGACTGGCGCGAGCGGTAGCGAGCGCCAGGATCGGCGGCCACGGGGTGGTTACACTCAAGACATGGCTTCCGCTCGCCTGATCACGCCGCCCGCCCGTCGCCCGGCGCCGGCTGTGATGTACCCCGACTCGGACGGGGAGCCCATGTCCGACAACACCCTTCAAGAACGCTGGAGCAGCCGGATGCGCGGCGGATTCGCGGTCGCCTGCCCCGAGGCGTTCGTCGCCTGCGACCTGCTTTGGTACTACCAGGAGGGCGATCCGACCAAGCGGGTCGGGCCCGACGTGATGGTCGTGTACGGACGTCCACGGGGCGACCGCGGGTCGTATCGGCAGTGGGAGGAGGGCGGCATCGCGCCACAGGTGGTTGTGGAGGTCTGGTCGCCGGGGAACTCATTCGCGGAGCAGACCCGAAAGCTTCGGCTCTACGAGCGGCTCGGCGTCGACGAGTTCATCGCGTACGACCCGGACCGGAATACGTTTTCGGCGTTTGAGCGTGATGATGCCGGCGGGTTGGAGATCGCTGCGGCGCAGCAGCCGTGGGTCAGTCCGCACACCGGCTGCCGGTTCGTGCCCGGGCCGAGGGGCTGCGGGCGTACCGTCCTGACGGTGTCATCTTCATGAGCTCGGAGGAGGCGACGGTGCAGGCGCGCGAAAACGCCGCGCGGGCCGACGCGAACGCGGCACGGGCGGACGACAACGCGGCGCGGGCCGCAAAGTTGGAAGCACAGCTACGGGCGTTTGGCGTCGAACCCGGCTGAACGCCGCGCCCCCACCGTGCCGCGGGGCCCGTGCGGCGCTCCACAGAAAACGGGGATTGCGCGTGGGGCTTGCCACAAGCCGGCACTCGCCGTCCGAAGCGATCTGGACGACCCGCCGCCGGGATCGGCGGTGATTGCGTGTAGACTGCCGTCATGGTCGGTTGCTCCGGCGCCACTTCGCAATCTCGTTTCGGCAGTCGGGCGTGGGCGTTCCTGGCTGCGGTCCTGACGGCGTGCGCGGGGCCGAAAGGTACGGGTCCGGTCGCGGGGGACGACTCGGCAGCGACGGGCGATACGGCGAGCGATGGATTCGTGCCGTTTGCCGTGCCTTTGGCGGGATGCTCGTGGCATCACACGGCTGCCGCGGTCGTCGGCGACGCCGTGCAGCAGGTGGCGATCGATTCAGGGTCAACCACGCTCGCGGTCTCGGCGGTTGGCTGCACGACGTGCGAAGACGCGGGCGTGCTGGCGCTCTACGACCCGACCCACGGGACGGACGAGGGCGAGAGCGCGGCTGGGATGTACGCCAGCGGATCCGGCTGGTCGGGCGAGGTGTACGGCGACACCGTAGCGTTGTCGGGAATCGCCCCTGCAGCCCTCCACTTTGCGGCGGTGTCGAGGTCGGACATGTTCGGACCGTCCTCTTGCGACGCCGACCCGATCGGGAGCCCCAGCGCGGTCGACGGCATTATCGGTCTTGCACCTGATGTATGGCTCGTTCCCGGCACGGACTCCTACGTGTCCACCCTCGCGGCGGACGGGACGATCCCCGACGCCTTCGCGCTGCGGCTGTGCCACGTTGGCGGGACGCTCTGGCTCGGCGGGTACGACGGTGCCGAGACGACCGGTGGGATGACCTACGCGCCGATCGCGAGTGGCGGCCTGTTTGACGGCGCGTATCAGGTCTCCGTGTACGGCTTCGAGTTGCTGGCGGAGGACGGGACAAGCGTGGCGGTTGCTGCGTCCCAGACGGGATCCGCCCTCCCCGCGCTCCTTGACTCCGGCGGTCCGAGCTTGATCGTGCCCGATTCTGCCTACGTGCCGTTGATAGCGGCGATCTCGGGGGACCCGGCGTTCGCCGAGATCGGCGATGCGACGTGGTGGGCGTACGGGACTCCGACCGTGCTGTCGATCCCGCCGACGGAGTTCGACACGAAGCTGCCGAGGTTCATCGTCCACCTGGCGGGCGGGGAAGGGATGACGTTGAGCATGCCGGCGAGCGAGTCCTACCTGTCCGCCTACGCAAACGCGGACGGCACGTACACCTACTCGCCGAACCTCTACAGCGACGCGCTTTTCCACCTCGAGGACTACGCGGACGTCATTGACCTCGGCAACCTCCCGATGTACAGCTACGTCGTCTACACCGACCGGGCGAACCAGCAAATCGGCTTCGCGCCTGCGATCCCGTGCCCGTGAACTCGGCGTCCGGGTGAGGGCCTCACGTCCCGACCGCGCGAGGGTGCCCGAGCGGCGTTCCACAGCAAACGGTGGTTGCGCCTTGATCTTGCGGAGCCGCCCAAAGGGATCGGGACCACCCGTGGCGATCCCCAGCCGCGCGCCGACCCCCCGGGAGATAGAGGGCGCAGATGGCTGGCGAAGACATTGCCCTCTACCTCACGCTCACGCCCGAGTTCGGCGGGACGCGTTTTGGCCCCTTCGAAGGCATTGAATGCCGGCTCGGGTCCAACAAGGATCGCTGCCACATCACCATCCCGGATGGGCTCGGTGTGCAGCGCGAGCACTGCAAGGTGCTGCGCCAGGGCCCGGCGAACCTGATCCTGACACCGACGGAGCGATCCGCGGGGTTGTATCTGTGGAAGGGAGACGCGCGCAGCCCGGTGCAGGTCTCGACGCCGACCGCGGTGCGTCCGGGCGACAGTTTTGCGCTGGTGACCCCCGACGGGCCCCGGTTCATCATCGAATTGGCGAGGTTGCCAGACGATGTCATCGCGTCGCGCTCCAACAAGGGCAAGAAGACGGCGCGGGGCCTGACCGCCGAGAAGTTCGCCAACGAGGGGCGCCGCATGGCGCTCGCGCGGCTGTTCACGATCGGCCCGCTGCAACTGCTCTCGAAGGCTTATTATTTCGTTGTCTCCGGCACGATCTGGCAGCCCAGGTACCTGATCACGGGCGTCATCATGCTCGGCGGCTACGTGGCGATGGGCGCGAGCTCGTGCGCGGCGCTGAAGTTCAAGGCCGACGCGTTCACGGCGACGAAGAAAGCGGACACGTGCACGGAGAACCTCGCGTACGCCAACAACATGGGCGGGAGCGTCGAGAACTTCCAGTTTGACCAGTTGGCGGCGACGATCCTCGGAGTGCCGGAGATCGGGACGGCGCTGAAGAAGGACGACCAGCTCCTTGGCAAGGTGAAGGAAGAGGCCAAGTCCATCGCGGCGAATCCGGATCCCTACTCCTGGATGTTCGAGGAGACGAACCGGGTGGAGGACTTCGCGAAGTTCCGCGAGCGGGTGGAGAAGTCCGACAGCCTCGATGTGGCGACCAAGCGGCTTGTCCCGTACCTTGCAGCGACCAAAAACCGGCTCCAGGGCAACTGGGACGCCGTGCTCGACTCCAAGCAGGCCGAGTCCTGCGGTCGCGGGCCGATCCGGTTGACGTACCGGCAGGCGAAGAACCTGGGGTTGACCGCCAGTTACCTCGACGCCTACGTGCAGGGCGACGCGACCGTGGAGGCGAACGACGACCCGACGCGGACGAAATTGCTGGCGAAGACGGCCGAGGCTGCGGGCGAGCCGACGCCGACGAGCGAGATCCCGAGCACCGCCGAGATCCTGCGTCAGGGGGCCGCGACCTGCGTGTACGGCATGGGCGACGACGACCGCGAGAACGAGAACAAGGTGGTCGGCATGCTCGTCGACCAGATCGGGAAGGACGCGGAGGGGTTGCAGAACCCGGAGGACGGGCAGGGGGTGGTCGCGCGCATCGCGAAGATCTTCGCCGCGGACATCCCGGGAAACAACTGGGCGGGATCCCGGCCGCCGACGTTGAGCTTCGCGAAGGGCACGGTCGCGGGTTCGCTCAAGGACGCGCCGGGCGGAGACTGGGTGCTCGCCAAGACGGCGGAGGTGATCGCCCGCGCCATGATGATCCCGTGCGACGGCGTGCTCAACCGCGACAAGAAGAAGGTCGAGGCGACCTTTGGACACCTGCCGGACGCTGTGCCCTGCCTCGTCCTCAACTATCGGATGAGTCACGAGTGACCATCCTCCGCCGTCTGCTTGATCCTGCCGTCGAAACGGCGTAGAATCCGCCCGCATCGGAGTTGCCCGTGTTCTTGTCGCTCTCTTCCCGAACCCGTCTGGTCACCCCCGCCCTCGCGCTCACGCCGATGCTGGCGCTGTTCCTCACGGTCGCCGCCTGCTCGGGCGACACGCCCGCGCCAGCCGCCAAGCCGGCCGACAAGCCGGTGCAGGCGCCTGTCACCACCGCCGCCGCGCCCCCGCCCACACTGGCGATGAGCGATCTCGCCGCCGAGGCGCAGAATGTCACGCTCGCGCCCTCGCCGGCCGAGATGCAGAAGGCGATGGAGAAGGCCGGGATCTCCGGCGGGCTCTCCAAGCTCGTCCAGGATCGCGACCTGAAGCTCGACGTTTCCAACAAGGACGTCGTGGCCGTGCGCACTGGCGTGGTGCTCGCCGACTGTCTTTTGACCGTGAAGGAGGCGACGAAAGAGAAGCTCGTCGCCCGGCTGGCGCTGGTGAAGACGGGGATGAACACCCTGGGCGCCGGAAAGGACCTGCCGGCGACAATCGACGATCTGACCGCCCGCATCAACAACGACAGCATCTCGCGGGACGATCTCGTGAAGGAGCTCGACGAGATGCACGGAGCCATCATCCCCGAGATCCAGTTCGAGGCGGGTGACCGCTCGGTGCCGCTCATCCAGGCCGGGAGCTGGCTTGAGGGCTCGAACCTCGTGGCGGCGGCCATCGTCGCGGCGAACAAGCCGGACGCCGGCACGCAGATGCTTCGCCAGCCCGAGGTCGTCGGGTACTTCCTGAAGTACGTCAAGACCGAAGGCGCGGACAAGGCCTCGAGTGGCGTCATCACGCAGCTCCAGGGCACGTTGGAGAAGCTCCAGGAGATCGCCGCGAAGCCGGCGCTCACCCTGGACGACGTCAAGGAGATCAAGGCGCAGACGGACTCGGTCCTCACCCTCCTCTAAGTCGGCCTGCCGAGTCGGCCCTGGCCGGTCCTTTTCCCGATAGAATCCCTTCGCACCCCGTTTGAGGTCGTCATGCACATCCTTCTGCTCTCCCTGCTCGCGACGCCCGCTCGCGCCGACGAAGATCAGGCTGAAACCTGCCTCCGCACCAAGATCTGGGACGGGTACAACACCGGTTACGCCGTGCGCACGTCGCAGAAAGCGACGTTGAACCAGGGTGGGCACAAGGTGTACCTGGTCACCCTGTACGCGGGGACGGACTACAAGGTGCTCGCGTGTGGCGATACGAACGTCGGGAACGCTGATCTGGTGCTCTACGATCACTCCGGAAAGCAGGTCGCGCAGGATTCCAGCAACGACCGTGAGCCCGTGCTGCAGTACACGCCGCAAACCACGGACACCTACTACATCGCCGTGCACGCATCGACGCTCAACGACCTCGGAAAGCAGGGTTCTGTCTCGACGGCCGTCACCTACAAGTGACCGGCTGACGGTCGGCGGGGGGTTCGATGGGCGCGGGGGTACGGCTACTCGAACGGTTCACCGCGAAGATGGCGGTCCTTGGGTCGCCGGTGCCGCCGGATCGCCTGCGATTTTCGTGCGAGTTCGTGCATCTGTTGATGATGACGGCGCTCTCTGCCCCTGAGCACCTCACCCCGCGATTTGCGGCCGCGCTAAGGGTCACGGGCGAGCGCACCGGGCTGGCACCGACGTTCGCGGCCGACCTGATCCGGCTCGCGGCCTCTCCCGAGTTTCGCGGCATCGAAAACGCCGGTGAGCTGCACGCCTTCGTCAGCCGGTTCGGCGAGGCGGCCGGGCGTGCGCTGAAGGCCGATGAGGACTCCGACCTTGATCTCCTGGCGTTTGCCGAGCGCTATGGGTCCTGGGAGGCGCTGCTGCTCCTCGACAGCATGTTCGCGACGGTGGCGGGCGATGGCGACATCGACCCAGGGGAGCTGCGAAAGCTCGAGAACGCCGCCAAGGAGCTGGGGATTGACGGAGTGCTGTTCGCGGCGCTGCACCAGAAGCACGAGCCGCGGTACCGGACCGTTTCGGCGGACGGCGTGCCGACGGGGCTGGTTTTTGCGCTGACGGGCGAGCGCGTTTCCATCGGCCGGTCCCCCGCCATGAACATCGTGTTGCCGGACCCGCAGGTCGGCGAGCACCACGTCGATCTGGTTCGTCGCAAGGACGGTTGGGGGTTGCTGGACGCGGAATCGGGGCGACCAACGGTGCTGAACAGCCGCCCGGTGACCGCTGCACCCTTCGGGCCGGAGGACGAGCTGCGCGTCGGCCCGTTCCGGGCGCGCCTCGGGCCGGACGACACGCTGGTCATCCACAACGATCGCGTGTTCACCGCGCTCTCCGCCCGCAATCTCACGCGCACCATCAAGTCCGGCGCCGGGTCGGTGTCGCTGCTCGACGACGTGAGCTTTACGGTGTTCTCGGGCGAGGTCATCGCCATGGTTGGGCCCTCGGGGGCGGGAAAAACGACGTTGCTCAATGCGATCGCGGGCGTGACGCCTGCGGACTCGGGCGAGGTGTTGTTCGACGGGCGGGACTTCCACGCGATGCTGGAGGTGGACCGCTCGCAGGTCGGGACGGTGCCTCAGGACGACATCGTCCACCCCGAGCTCACGGTCGAGGAGTCGCTGCACTTCAGCGGCCGTTTGCGCTTCCCGCCGAACACGCCCGACGCGGACCTCCAGAATTCCGTCTCTCGCGTGCTGGAGGAGCTCGGAATCGACCACATTCGCGCCTCCCGCATCGGGGACGCCATGCGCCGCGGCATCTCGGGCGGCCAGCGAAAACGCGTGAACCTTGGCCAGGAGCTGCTCTCCCGGTCCACGCGCGTGCTCTTTCTCGACGAGCCGACCAGCGGCCTCGACCCGCGCGCCGCCCAGGACATCGTGCGCCTGGTCCGCCAGCTCGCGGACCGCGGCCGCATCGTGTTCCTCGTCACCCACGACCTCTCGCCGCAGGTGATGGCCCAGGTCGACCACCTGCTCGTGCTCGCGCCCGGTGGCCGCGTCGCATTCTTCGGACCGCCACAGCAGGCGTGCAAGTATTTTGGTGTTGCAACGCCGGATGCGGTCTTCAATCGGTTTCAGGACAAAAGCCCGGCCGACTGGGGCACCGCCTATCGGGCGAGCCCGGACTTCCGCACCTTCGTGAAGATGCGGGAGGACCTGCTGAAGCTCCCGGGCCGCAACACCGAGGACATCGCGATCAGCCCGCGGCGGGTCTCGCTCTTCCAGCAACTTGTGAATCAGGTCCGGCGTTATTCCAAGGTCAAGCTCCGGGATCGGACGGGGCTCTGGGTGCTGGCGGCCCAGCCCCCGTTCCTTGCGCTGGTGATGTTCGTGGTGTTCCCTAAGCCGACCAAGTCGATGATCTTCATGCTGACGCTGTCGTGCCTCTGGTTTGGCATGAGCGCGGCCGTGCGCGAGTTGATCGCCGACCGCGTGATCTGGGCGCGCGAGCGGCGGGTGGGGCTCGGGGTGCTGCCGTACGTTGGCTCCAAGGTCACCGTGCTGGGCGCGTTGGCGGTGCTCCAGTGCTCGTTCCTCGCGAGCCTGACGTGGGTGGTCTTCGGGCTTTATGACACGTCCACCTACAACTTTGAGCCCGGGGCCTTCCTGGGAATGGCGTCGCTGACGGGGCTGTGCGGGATGGCGCTTGGCCTGCTCGTCTCGGCGACGTTCTCGTCCAGCGAGGCCGCCGTCGGCACGCTCCCGCTCCTGTTGATCCCCCAGATCAGCTTCTCGTCGCTGCTCGTGGGCCTGCGCGAGATGAACCCCGTCTCCCGCGGCGTCTCCTCGCTCGACCCGCTCCGCTACGCGTTCGACGCGATGATCAAGACCGGCAGCAAGCTGGCCGAGCCCTCGACCGCGCACGTCGTCGGAAAATGGGACAGCCATGACGTGACCGGCGCGCTCTACGACCTTGGGCTCAAGGGTGCGGGCCAGGACGACATGGGCTTTTCGCGCGATGCCCTCGCGGTGGTCCTCGTGTCCTTCACGGCGGCGTTCCTGTTCGGGGCGTTCCTGCGTGTCAAAACGCGTGACATCAGCTAGTCGACCGTTTGCGGGAGCAGGCCTGGTGCCTATGCTCACGTCATGTTCAACACGCTCAAGACAGGCTTTCTCCTCGCATTGATGACGGTGTTCCTCGTCTACGTCGGCCGGTTGCTCGGCGGCGAGCAGGGGATGGTGCTGGCGCTCGGGTTCGCGTGTGTCAGCAACTTCGTCTCGTGGTGGTTTTCGGACCGCATCGTGCTGGCGATGCACCGGGCGCAGGAGGTCACGCCCGAGCAGGCGCCGCGATTGCATGGGATCGTGGCGGATCTTGCGCGACGGGCGGAGTTGCCGATGCCGAAGGTCTACGTCGTCCCGCAGCAGGCGCCCAACGCGTTTGCGACGGGGCGAGGGCCGAAGCACGCCGCCGTGGCGGTGACGGAGGGGCTGCTGAACTGCATGGACGACGAGGAGATCGCGGCGGTGCTCGCCCATGAGCTCGGGCACGTAGCGCGGCGGGACACGTTGACGATGGCGGTGGCGGCGTCGATGGCCGGGGCGATCTCGATGCTCGGGTCGATGGCGCGATGGGGGATGATTTTCGGCGGCGATCGCCGGGATCGGCGCGGGAACGGCCTCGGCTTTCTCGTCGCCGCGCTCGTCGCCCCCATCGCTGCCATGCTCATCCAACTGGCGATCTCGCGGTCGCGCGAGTACGCGGCCGACGCGTTTTCGTCCAAGCTCATGGGGTCGCCCCACCCGCTCATCCGTGCGCTCCAACGACTCGAAAGCGGGCTCCAGCGCATCCCGTCGCACACCCCGACGCCCGCGGTCGCGCACATGTACATCATGGCCCCCGGCGACATCATGGGGATCTTCCGGACCCACCCCTCCACGGAAGACCGGATCCAGCACCTGCTCTCCGGGGTGAGCTGACCAGCGGATTAGCCTTCGGGGGTGCCTGAGCTCCGGCGTCCACCCGACTCCCCGCCGCCATCGCCCGGGCCGTCGGAGACGCGGTTCGCGCTTGGGCTCGCGGCAGTCGCGCTTGTCGCCCAGCTCCCCTTCCTCACCCGGCCGGTGAACTACGATGAAGCCAACTTCCTGACGTTGGCGCGAGGTGCGACGCTCGATCCCTGGGCGCCGCACAACGTTTTGATCAACTGGCAGGGGCGCACGGAGCGGGCGTTCGACGTCCTCTCCAACCCGCCCGGAATCGCGTGGTTCCTGGCGTTGGTACAGGCGATGGCGGGGGACGGCGTGCTCGTGCAGCGGGCTGCGGTCGCGCTTTGGCTGATCCCCGCGGCCTTCGGTGCAATGTGGCTCTCGGGCGCGTTCAGCGCGCCGGGGGAGGTCCGGCTGCGAGCGACCGCGCTGCTCGCCATGCCGATGGTCGTTTTGTCGGCCTCGGCCCTGCTTCCGGATGGGCCCCTTTACGCCGTTACGTTGCTGGGGATGGGCGGGGTCGCGCGGGCGGTGCGCGAAGGCCGTAGCATTGCGCTCTGGGCGTTTGTGGCTGGTTGCGGCTGTCTTTTTCGCTACAGCGGGGTCTGCCTGATCCCGCTGGTGGTGCTGTTGGGACAGAGCGCAGGTGCAACCTGGGTCATCGCACCCCTCGCGCTCTTGATCGCCCACGACATCGCGGCGTACGGGCAACCGCACATCCTCGCGATGGGGCACTTCCAGGCGGTCTCGGAGACGGCGCTGGACTGGGGGCATAAAGCGGCGAGCGCGCTCACTTTTCTTGGCGGTGCGGTGGTGCTGCCGCTTTTCGGGTGGGATGGGCTGAACCTGCTTGGCGCGGTGGTGGGGGCGATTGGCGCGATCCAGTTTGGCGCGGGAGGCTGGTTGACGGTCGAGGCGGGCGTGTTCGGGGCGGCGGGCGGGGCCACGTTCGCGTCGGTGGTGCGTGCGTTCGCGGGCGACGGGAGGGAGCGGTGGCTTGGGGTGTGGGGCGCCGGGGGCTTCGCGTTCTTGCTGCTGCTTCGGTTCACGGCGGCGCGGTACTGGTTGCCCTTTGCGCCTGCCATCGTGCTTTTGTGCCCGCCCGGTGGCATCCCGGCGATCGCGCTGGGTGGGGCCTTGGGCGTAGCGCTCCTGGCGGACGACGCGGACTCGGCGCGCGCGGTGGCATACCTGACGGACCGGGTAATCGCGATCGGGGAGACGCGGGGAAAGCCGGGGATGTTCACCGGACATTGGGGGTGGCAATGGGCGCTGGAGCAACACGGATGGAAGGCGCTGGACGAAGGCGCGCACGCCCCACCCGGGACCCTGCTGGCGGTCCCGACCGAGGCCTGGCCCCAGCCCGTCGACGCGGCGTGTGTGGACGTGCTCCTGCGTGGTGAGGCGGATGTGAGCCCGGCCTGGCTCCCTCGGGCGTATTCGGCTGCAGGGCGTGCGAACCTGCACGCCAACTGGATCGCCGGGCCGCCGGCGCTCCGGACCGTGATCCCGTGGACCTTCGCGACGGACCGGTACGAGGCTGCGGAGGTCTGCCTCGAACCCTGAGCGGCCGCGAGCACAGAAACCGGCGGACCCGCTTTTTTGATACCTGCCCGCGTGTTCCTCCGCCGCTTCCTCGCCCACGACCCGCACCGGCGCGCCCTCTGCGATCCGAAGGGGGTCTGGCACACCTACGGCGACTTGCGCCGGCGCGGCGAGCACACCGCCCGCTGGCTCGCGCAGCTGGGCGTTCAGCGGGGCGACATCGTCGCCATCCACCTCGAAAATGGCCTCGACCTTGTCGACGCCCACCTCGGCTGCATGGCCATCGGCGCTGTCCGCCTCCCTCTGAACGCGCACTACCGCGAGGCCGAGCTCGCTCCCATCCTCGACGACGCCGCTCCCGCCCTCGTCCTCACCACATCCCCGGGCCGCTTTCCCGCCGCAAGTCACACCGCCGATCTATCAAAACTGACGACGTCAGAATTGATGCATCCGGGGGAGGAGCCGGCGAGGGGGGTGTGGCCGGAGGACGAGGTCACGGCGTTGATGTACACGTCGGGGACGACCGGGAGGCCGAAGGGCGTGCCGCAAACCTGGGCCATGTGGGAGACGAACCTGGACGCGCTCGCGGCGCTGTGGGGCCTGTCGAGCCCCGCCAGCCCCGAGCCGGACTGCCTCTGGCTCGCGCTGCCGCTCTTCCACACGCACGGGCTGGTTCTTGGCCTGCACGGCACGCTGCTCCGAGGGGCGCGCGCGATGCTGCAGGCCCGGTTTGAGCCGGTCGTTCCGCCGCCGGAGGTCACGCACATCTACGGCGTGCCGACCTGGTACAGGCGCTGGCTCCCCCTGATGCACACCGACCCGGCGCCATTCCGGAGGTTGAAGCTGCTCGTGAGCGGCTCCGACGGCCTGGACGCGGCGACTTCCGACGGCGTGTTTGCGGCGACCGGCCACCGGATCCTCGAGCGGTACGGGATGACCGAAACCATGATGATCTGCTCCAACCCTGGCGTTGGCGAGCGACGCGCGGGGACGGTCGGGCCGCCGGTGGCAGGCGTCGCCGTTCGGCTCGTCGACGGGGAGATCGAGGTGTCCGGCCCGAGTGTTTTTGCGGGGTACCGGGGCGCTGCGCCGCGCGCCTCGGAGTGGTTCGCGACGGGCGATGCGGGGGAGTGGGATTATGCCGGCTACCTGCGGATCGTCGGGCGAAAGAAGGAGCTGGTGATCGTGGGTGGGGTGAACGTCTCACCGGCGGAGGTCGAGGCGATCTTTGTCGGTGTGCCGGGGACGGCTGAGATCGGCGCCTGCGGTGTGGCGGATGCGGACCTTGGCGAGGTCGTCGCCCTGGCCGTGGTGCTGGCGGCGGGCGAGGACGAGGGTGCCGTGCGGGGCGCGATCGCGGGGCGTGCGCAGGCCCTCTCGGGACTCAAGCGCCCGCGTCGGGTCCTGTTCCTCCCGGCGCTTCCCCGAAACGCGCTTGGAAAGCTGCAGCGCGGCGCCTTACGCGCGCTGATTGAGAGCCTGCCGCCGTGAAGCCGAAGAAGCCGCAACCCCGCCCGCAAACCGCGGCGCCCGTCCGCACCTGCATCGTGACGCGTGAACAACACCCCCAGGCCGAGCTGCTTCGCGTGTTCGCAGGGCCTGACGGCACCGCCTACATCGAGGCCGGCGGGCGACGAAAGGACGACGGGCGGGGCGCGTGGGTGTTGGCGACGGAGGCTGCGATCAGCGCGCTCGTCGCCCAGCCGGGCCGGGTCGCGAAGGCGTTGCAAGTCGACGTGATCGACTCGTCGCTGCTCCTCGCTCGTGCCCGCGAGCTCGCCGAGGCGCGGATCCTCGACTTCCTCTCGTTGTCGTCCCGAAGCGGGCGGCTGGCGAGCGGGGGCGAGGGGGCGACGGTCGCGGTGCGGGCTGGCGAGGCGGTCGCCCTGCTCGTCGCCAGCGATGCCTCAGCGACCTCGCTGGCGGATATTCGCGGGTCCCGGGACATCCCGGTGTACGTCCTCGCGCTTGACAAGGAGGCGCTGGGGCATCGGATTGGGAAGGGACTGCGCTCGGTGATCGCGCTTCGCCGCGGCGGACCCGCCGACGAGCTGGTGCTCTGGCTGGGGCGGCGGGCCGCGCTCGGTCCCCTTACGGGCGGACCCACGCCGGGTTGAGTATCGGGGTGCAAAAACAGGGCACGCGCGTTACCGCCCCGTCCCCGTAGCTCTGCCGGTCCCTGCCCCTTCGCCTTTGGCGTACACAGCGGACCCCCACAGCGCTCGAAACCCCGACCAAGGGTCAGCATGTCGATCAAAAACGACGCGATGGATCGCCTTCAAGGCGCCTCGAGCAAACCGTCAACGCGCGCGCCCGCCGTTGAGACCAAACCCGCAACCCCGGCCGCTGATCAGCGGGTCGGCGCTGGCGTTGTCCGGCGACGCGGCGAGGTCGCCCCCCCGCCTCCTCCCACCCCCGCGCCAGCAGCGCCGCGGACGATCCTGCGCCGTGGCGCTGGTCTCCCGCCGGTCGTCGTCGCGCCGCCGGTGGTCGAGACCCGGCCCGTGCAGCCCGTGCGCGCACCCGTCGCCCGTCCCATCGAGCCGGTTCGCGTCGCCGCGCCGGTCGTCGTAGAGGCGGAGCCCGTTGCCGTCGTGGTCGCCCCGGTCGTCGAGCAGGCGCCTCCCGAACCCGCCCCCGTCGAGCTCGCCCCGGTGGAGGTCCACGCCGAGGCGGAACCCGCCGAGCCTGTCGCCGCCCCACTGGTCGTTGAGCCGCCGGCCGTCGCCGTGGCCCCCGTCGTGGAGGCTGTCGCCCCCGTCGTGGTTCCCGCCCCAGCGCCCCCCGTCGAGGTGAGGCCCGAGCCGGCCCAGCCTACGCTCGATCGGGCCGTCATTGTCGATCGTCCCGGCGGTCACGGCCGCACGACGGTCACGCCCGCCCGTCCGACGCTGCAGCCGGTTTCCAACACGCCGATGCTCCCCGGGCTCGGCAAGGGCGTCATCGCCCTGCCCCCTGGCTTTGATCCGACCGATCCGACGGGTCGTCGTGGCCGCCCCGGCCTCGCGCCCGGCGCCACTCGCTGGACACCTCCCGGTGGACCCGGTGTCCGCCCCGCTGGCGGCCGCACCGATGCGCCCGCGGCCCCCGCGGCTCCGGGCGGCGATGCCAAGGACCGGAAGAAGGGGCGTCGGCCCGACCGGACCGAGCACACGATGTCGGAATTCGGCAAGGTCCGCAAGCCGAAGGGCAAGAAGGGCATGATCATGGCGCCAGTCGCCAAGATCAAGCGCCGCATCTCCATCGACGGCGACATCACGGTCGCCAACCTTGCGCACGAGATGGGCGTGAAGGGCGCCGAGCTCATCAAGGTGCTCATGCAAATGGGCACGCCGGCCACGGTCAACCAGACCATCGACTTTGCGACGTGCGAGCTCCTCGCGTTGGAGCTCGGCCACGAGGTCTACAGCGTCGCGTTCGACGAGTCCGAGCACTTGATCAAGTCGACGCTGGAGGATCGCTCGACGATCCCGATGCGCCCCCCCGTCGTCACGGTCATGGGCCACGTCGACCATGGCAAGACGACCCTGCTCGACGGCATCCGCAAGACCAAGGTCGCCGCGGGCGAGGCCGGCGGCATCACCCAGCACATCGGCGCCTACCAGGTCCAGAGCGGCGACAAGACCATCACCTTCCTCGACACGCCCGGGCATGCTGCCTTTTCGGCGATGCGAGCGCGCGGCGCGAAGGCGACGGACGTCGTCATCCTCGTCGTCGCGGCGGACGACGGCGTGATGCCGCAGACGATCGAGGCGATCAACCACGCGAAGGCGGCCAAGGTGCCGATCGTCGTGGCGATCAACAAGATCGACAAGCCGGGCGTCGATCCCGCGCGCATCAAGCGCGAACTCATGAATCACGGCCTGGTGGCGGAAGAATTCGGTGGCGACACCATCTTCTGCCCGGTCTCGGCGCTGAAGGGCACCGGCATCGCCGACCTGCTCGAGAACGTGCTGATCACGGCGGAGGTCCTCGACCTTCGCGCGAACCCCGAGCGGCACGCAGAGGGCGTGGTCCTGGAAGCGCGGTTGGAGGTCGGCCGCGGTGCGGTCGTCAGCCTGCTGGTCCAGAACGGCACGTTGAAGCAGGGCGACATCCTCGTCATCGGCAACACCTGGGGCCGCGTGCGTTCGATGTCGGACGACGCGGGCAAGAAGATCAAGGAAGCTGGCCCCTCGCAGCCCGTCGAGATCTTCGGCCTGCAGGACGTTCCGTCCGCGGGTGCCGAATTCTCCGTCGTCGAGACGGAGAAGGACGCGCGCACGCTCGCCGAGCACCGCGCCGAGTCGGCCCGTCAGGGCGCGATGGCGCTGGCGCAACGCCAGAAGATGACCGTCGACGACCTCTACAAGCAGAGCGGCGTCGCGGTTCCGGTCGTCCACGTCGTCCTCAAGACGGACGTCGGCGGGACGATGGAGGCGCTGCGCGGCGCGCTGGAGGGGATCGCCATCCCCGGCACGCAGCTCAAGATCCTGCACGCGGCCATCGGGCCGGTCACCGAGTCGGACATTACGCTCGCGGCCGCCAACGCCGCGACTGTCATCGCCTTCAACGTGAAGGCCGACGCGAAGGCGCGGGCCGCGGCCGACCAGTACGACGTGGAGATCAAGAAGTACGAGATCATCTACAACGTGATCGACGACGTGAAGGCGCGCATGCTCGGCACGCTCCCCACCGTGTTCGAGGAGCGGAAGACGGGCGAAGCCGAGGTTCGCGCGCTCTTCAAGGTCACCAAGGTCGGCACGATCGCCGGTTCGATGGTGCTCGACGGCGAGATCGTCCGTGGCGCGCTCGCGCGGGTCATGCGCGAGGGCAAGGTCGTGCACGAGGGCAAGATCCAGGCGCTCAAGCGGTTCAAGGACGACGTCAAGAAGGTCGAGAAGGGCTTTGAGTGCGGCATCTTCGTCGAGGACTTCGAGACCATCGCTGTCGGTGACGTGATCAGCTGCTTCGCACGCGTCGAGGTCCCCCGGACCGAGTGAGCACGGCGCCGATGAAGCCGAACCTCGCGTTCCTGCCGGCGCCGGACGAGGCGATCGTCGTCGGCGTCATGCGTCTTGTGCTGGAGGTACCTGGGAGCCGGTCGCTCAAGGATCGGCGCCACGGCGTGCGATCCGTCAAGGATCGGCTCGCCGCGCGGTTCGGCGCGGCCGTCGCCGAGGTCGGGCATCTGGAGAACCACGAGCGCTGCGTCCTGGCGGTCACCGTGGTCGGCAACGACGCGGGGCTCGTGCGATCGCGCCTCGACCAGATGCGGGGCGACGTGGACCAGCACGCGGACGTCATCCTCGTCGACGCCTGCACGGTCGTCAGCCCCTGGCCCTGAGACCGCCGGGGTGGCCCGGCGCGGTTCCCGTGCGGGCGATAGAGCCGCCGAATGTCCGAGGTCGTGCCGTTCGCCACCGTTGATCACGCCCGCCTCGAACGGACCGGGTTCGCCGAGGTGATCTACGGGGCTGGCAAGTCCGGGGACCAGATCCTCGCGATCGCGCTTTCCCTGCTCTCGCGCGGGCAGCTCGCCATGGCTACGCGCGTCGACCAGGAAAAAGCAGCGGTGCTCCTGATCGGCGCCGGTGGGGCATACGACGCGCGCGCTCGGGTGTGGTGGTGTGGCGACGTGACCGAGCGCGCGGGCATCGTCGCGGTCGTCTGTGCCGGGACCAGCGACCTGCCCGTCTCCGAGGAGGCTGCCGTTTGCCTCGGCGTGATGGGCGTGACGGTGCGACGGGTGGTGGACGTTGGTGTGGCTGGCGTGCACCGGTTGATGAGCAAGATCGAGGAGATCCGGGCGTGCGACGTGGTCATCGTCGTGGCGGGCATGGACGGGGCGCTGCCAGGCGTGGTGGCGGGCCTTGTGAGCGCGCCGGTGATCGCTGTGCCGACGTCTGTGGGCTACGGGTCGAGCTTCGGCGGGCTCGCAGCCCTGCTGACCATGCTCAACGCCTGCGCGCCCGGCATCGCCGTGGTCAACATCGACAATGGGTTTGGGGCCGCAAGCCTGGCGGTGCGGATGCTCGGGGTGCGCCCGACCCCCCACGGCGCGGTCGGATGATCCTGTACCTGGACTGTGCGGCGGGCGTGGCGGGAGACATGCTGGTGGCCGCGCTGATCCACGCTGGAGCGCCGCTTGAGGCCGTGCTCGCGGACGTGCGCTCGGTCGGGATCCCCGGCTGGGAGGCGCGCGTCGAGCGCGTTTTTCGTGGGCCGTACGCGGCGACGCGCTTCGTCGTCGAGCCCATCGCCGGCGCACAGACGTCGTCTGTCGTCGAGCAGCGGTCGCACGACCACGGTCACGCTCACGACGTCGACCAGCGCGCGCACGGCCACGGCCACGACCACTCGCACGACCCCGTCGGCGACGACATCTTCCCCGGTCAGCCGCCCCGCGATTGGGCGACGATCCGGGCGCTTCTCCAGGCGTCGGGGCTGCCAGTACCGGTTCGCGATGCGTCCATCGCGGTGTTCACGCGCCTCGCGGAAGCGGAGAGCCGGGTCCACGGCGTTCCCGTCGACGGCGTGCAGTTCCACGAGGTCGGCGCCGTCGATTCGATCGTCGACATCGTCGCCGCCTGCTCCGCGATGGCGCATCTCGGGGTTCGCACCGTGGTCTCGACGCCCCTGCCGATGGGTCAGGGCACCGTCCGAACGGCCCACGGCCTCCTCCCCATCCCGGTCCCGGCAACAGTCGAGGTGCTACGGGGATTTCCGGTGATGCCAAGCCCCTTTGGGGGCGAACTGGTGACGCCGACGGGCGCCGCCATCGTCGCCACCCTGGCCGTCCCCGGTCCGATGCCGGCGATGATCGTGCGCTCGGTCGGCTACGGCGCCGGCAGCCGCAACCCGCGGGCCCACGCCAACGTGCTCCGCGTCGTGATCGGCGACGGTGACGCTGGGGGCGTTGCGCAGGTGGCGGAGCTCACAGCGCAGGTCGATGATCTCGCCGGCGAGGCTGTCCCGCCGCTGCTCGATGCGCTCTTCGCAGCCGGGGCGGTCGACGCGTTCGTGGTGCCGGTGGTGATGAAAAAGGGGCGGCCCGGCCTGTGGATCCACGCGCTCTGCCCGCCCGATGCGCGCGCGGCGGTGGGCGACGCGCTGCTGCGGCACTCTGGCAGCTTCGGCTACCGCCACCACCTGCTCGACCGCGAGGTGCTCGCCCGTCACCACGAGACGGTCGAGACCGCCTTCGGAGCCGTGCGGCTGAAGGTCGGCGCCCGGGCAGGGGCGGTGTTCCACACGGCGCCCGAGTACGAGGACTGCGCCGCTGCAGCCCAGTCCCACGGCGTGCCCGTCAGCGAGGTCTACCGGGCGGTGCTCGCGGCGGCCGCCCCGAAGGCGCACGAATGACCGATTCCGACCTCCTCATGCCACTCCTGGAGTGCATCGCCGACGCGGTGGTCGCGGCCGACGCCCACGGCCGCATCGTCCACTTCAACTCCGGCGCGTCGCGTCTGCTTGGTTGGTCGTCGACGGAGGCGGTGGAGCGGCTGCGCGTCCCCGATCTCTACGTAGACTCGGCAGACGCGCGGGTCGTGATGGTTCGCCTCCGCCAGCGCACCTCTGGGCTGCCCGGCGCCGCCGAGCCCATGAACGTCGACTTGAGGCATCGCGATGGGTCCAGCGTCCCGGTCCGGCTCACCGCCGCCCGTGTGCGCGGGCGGGACGGCAACATCGGGACCGTCGGCGTGTTCTGCGACCGTCGCCCGCTGGCTGCGATGGAGGCCCGACTCCGCCTCGCCACGGAGCTGGTCGCGGACCGTGAACGCAGGGTGGAGGCGACGAACATCGGCCCCCGACTCGCGAGCGAGCTCGCCCAGCCGATGACCGCAGCCCTCGCCCACCTTGATCTCGTCGTCGAGTCCGGCCAGCTCCCCGAGGCCGCCGAGGATCGCGTGATGCAAGCCCTCGACCAGCTTGAACGCGTTCGGGGCGTGCTCCACGAGCTCAACCGGCTCTCCACCCATTGGAAGGCGCCCCGCTGATGTTCCGACAAATCCTCGCCCTCATCGCCTTTCCCGCCGGGCTGGACAACCCCGTTTCCGAGGGCCCGGATCTGGCGGTCATCGAGGCCGTGCGCGCGCTCTCGCTCCCCGGAGGCCCGGGGTCCCACCAGCCGGGCGGGCGTGTGTACTTGATGCATGTTCGCGAGCGATCACGGGGCTTTTTCGGTGCGGCCGCCCCGAGCGGCGGTCCGCTGCCCCAGGGACTCACGGCGACGGCGCGGGCGCTCGCGCACGAGGGCATCGAGGTCGTCACCCATTTTTGCGATGGGCGGCTGACGGAGGAGGTCGACCGGGTCGTGCGCGAGGAGCAGATCGACGTGGTCGTGGTCGGGCGACCGGCGAGGGGCTGGGGCGACCATGGGCTGCGGGTGGTTCGGCTCGCGGACGCGCCGGTGCTGGTGATGCCGGAGGGGACGACGCTGCGGCGCGGTACTGCCGTGGTGGGAATGGACTTTTCGCACAACGCGGTCGCTGCGTGGGCGGCGGCGCGCGGGTTCCTGACGACGGTCACGGCCGTCGCCATCCTCGACCCTGAGGGCGAGCAGGCCAACGAGAAGGTGCTCCGGGCGCAGGTCCTGGAGACGTGGCGGGCGGCCGTCGCCACGCTGAAGGCGTCCGGGACCGTCGCCGAGAACGCCAACGCCGACCTGCGCATCGTCGCGTCGACGCGTCCGGCCGACACCCTGCTGCTGCTGGCAAAGGGCGCGGACCTGCTCGCGGTCGGGTCACGCGGCCTGACACCGCTGGCGGCGGTGCTGTTGGGGAGCACGGCCGAAAAACTTGGAGCAAAGTTCCCGAACCCGCTGCTGGTCTTCCGCGACCCCGGGACGAGGCGGGGGCTGTTCGAGAGCTTTCTCGGCGCGTCGTAGGGCGCCGCCGAGCGGTCAGCCCGTCGCCAACCGCACCAGCCAGCCCGCGAGCTCTCGCGACCAGGCGCCCAGGTCGAGTCCGACCACGAGCGGGATGACGAGGATGATGCCGATCCCGAGTCTGGCGCGCGCATAGAGCCAGTTCCAGGCTGGCCTGAACGCCTCCGGCATCAACCAGTCGACGATACGGCTGCCGTCCAGCGGCGGAACGGGGAGCAGGTTGAACAGCGCAAGGGAGATGTTCAGCACGATGGTGGACGCGAGCACCTGACCGGCGGGCCCGACGGTGAATTCTGGAGCGAGAGCGCCGATGATCGCGAGCACGAGCGTGCAGGCCAGCGCGATCCCCACGTTCGAGAGCGGCCCGGCCATCGCGGTGAAGAGCATGCCGAATCGCCCGTCGCCCCCTCCCCGAAAGTTCGCCGGATTGACGATCACCGGCTTCGCCCACCCGATCGGCACGCCGAACAGCGGCAGGAGCACGGTGCCGACAAGGTCCACGTGCGCTGCGGGGTCCAGGGTGAGGCGGCCCTGGGACTCGGCGGTGTTGTCGCCCAGGAAGGCTGCTGCGCGCGCGTGCGCGTACTCGTGAACGGAGAGCGAGAGGACGAATGGGATCCAGAAGACCAGCCGGGCGACCATGAGAGCGATGAGCGTGTCGCTGTCCATCAGGCGGTCTCGGTCCGGTTCTTCGCCCAGGCGTCGGGCCGGATCTCGTCCGCGATGCTGGTGCCCGCCAGCGATTCAACGCCGCGAACCTGACGTTTCGGGACGAGTCGGGCGACGATCGCGGTCGCGGGGGGATCAGCCTCGCCCGCTGCTGCCGTCGTCGGCAGGATCTTGATGTACGTCGCGTCGGCCCAGACGATCCGGCCTTCGACGACCGTGTCGTCTGCGAGGAAGAGCCGGGCGTGGACCTCGCCGGTCGGCTGGGTGAACTGGCTCGTGGACTCGACGAGCAAGGCGTCGAGCGAATCAAAACGGCGCTCGATCCTGGCTGCGGCCTCGAGGGCACCTGCGAAGTCCTCGGCGCGGATCACGGCGGCCCCTGCCCCGCCCTCCTTCCGACTCCGCCGGATCGCGCGCATTCCGGCCTCGTTGCACAGGTGCTCCAGCGTTGCGCCGGAGACCCCGGGGGTGCGCTCCGCGAAGTCCGCGAGCGCAAGCGCGGGATCGAGCGGCTTGTTTCGGCAATGGATGCGGAGGATCTCGGTGCGAGCTACCACATCCGGAAAGCCGAGCGAGAGCCGAAGGTCGAAGCGGCCCGGCCGGAGCAACGCGCGGTCCAGCACATCCGACCGGTTGGTGGCGGCGATCACCACCACCGCCTTGCCGACGGGCGAGGCGTCGAACCCGTCGAGGCAGACGAGGAGCTGGTTGAGGGTCTGCTCGCGCTCGTCGTGCGCCGTGCCGAGTCCGGACCCGCGTCGCCGCCCGACCGCGTCGATCTCGTCGATGAAAACAACCGCCGGCGCTGCCTTCTTCGCCGTCTCAAAGAGGTCCCGGATGCGCGCCGCGCCCACGCCAACGAACATCTCGACGAATTCGCTCGCCGAGATCACGAAGAACGGCACGCCCGCCTCGCCGGCGACCGCCCGCGCCAGCAGCGTTTTTCCGCCGCCTGGGGGTCCTTCGAGCAGCACGCCGCGCGGCAGGCGGATGCCCGCGTTTGCCCATCGTGTCGGGTTCTTCAGGAAGTCGACCACGTCGCCCAGCGCCTCCTTCGCTTCCTCGTGCCCGCCAACATCCACAAAGCGCGTCTTCTCGTTGCCCGGCTTGAGCTGGCGGGCGTTGGACTTTCGCATGTCGAAGATGGTCTTGCCAGCCGCGTTTTGCGCCTGTTGCCTGTTGCGCAGCACGTAGATCGCGGCAGCGAGCAGGAAGACCCCGATGAGCGCCGGAATGAGCCAGCTCATGCCCGATGTTCGGGCGTGGATGGGGATGTCGTTGCTGTCCAGCCAGTTGCCCACGGCGCGGTCGTTCGCGATGCCGTCGACCTCGTACGTCGGGCCGTTGAGCGGGTGGACGATCAGGTCGTCGCCGCGGGATTCGACGCTGTCAACCTCGCCGGCTTGCACGTCGGCGACGAGGGTGCTGTACGGGCGCGACGGGTAGCTGGTGCCGGGCAGGCCGAGGCAGACGAGCACAGCGAGGAGGCCAAGCAGGCACAGCCAGACCAGGAACGTGCGGAGGCGTGGGTTCACGCGAGCCACTTAGCGCGCGGACGCCTGTTCAGTATCGAATTCCGGGGGAGTCGAATTTCGATGATCCCCGCGTGAGGCGATAGTCGCGGGAATGATTGAACACCGCTGGGATCTGCGTGGGATGCGCTTTGCCGGGCTCCGCTGGCCTGCCGACGAGGCCGGGGCGGCCGGCCCGGTCACCGTCTTCCTCCACGGTTTTCTCGATCACGCGGGCGCCTGGGAGGGCGTCGCCGAGCTGCTCCCCGGGGAGCGGGTAGCCGTCGACCACCGGGGGCATGGTCGCTCGCAGCACAATCCGCCCGGCGCCAGCTACTTCTTTGCCGACTACCTCGCGGATCTCGACGTGCTCCTCGACGCCCTCTCGCCAACCCGGCCGGTGCGCCTGGTCGGGCACTCCATGGGTGGGACGATCGCGACGTTGTACGCCGGCGCCCGGCCACAGCGCGTGGCCTCTGTCGTCAGCCTCGACGGCCTCGGGTTGCACGACGGCGGCGACGAGGTCGTCGTGCGGATGGAGCAATTCCTGGACGGAGCGAAGAAACCCCCGCGCAACCGTCCGATGCCGTCCGTGCGAGCAGCCGCTGACCGCATCCTGCGCGACCACCCGCGGGTCGGCGCGGACTGGGCCAACCGGCTCGCAGAACGGGGCACGGTCCCGGTCGAGGGCGGCGTCACCTGGTCGTTCGACCCGCTGCACCGGGCGCGATCCCCCGTCCCGTACCGCCACGGCCACCACCTCCCGCTCCTGGCCCGCATCCAGGCGCCCGTCCTCGCGCTTCGGCCTGAATTTCCCGTGTTTGCGGCTGATGATGTCGCGAAGCTGGAGGCCGCCGTACCGACCCTGACCGCGGTGACGATCCCGGGCACCGGACACAGCATGCATCAGGAGGCGCCCGGCATGATCGCGAGGGAGATCCGGTCATTTTGGGTCGCGACTGCCGGCACGGGGTGACGGAGCGGCTTGACGAAAGGCCCCCGGCACGTGATATTGGGCGGCCGGAGTTTTGTCGATGGCGATTCGTAGACATGTAGTGATCACCGGTGGTGGTCGCGGAATTGGCGCGGAGATCGCCCGTCGGTTCGCCGCTCAGGGCGACCGGATCACCGTCATGTCCCGCACGCGGGACGAGGTGGAGAAGGTCGCGGACGAGATCGGCGGCTACGGCGTCCGGTGCGACGTTGGCGAGCCAGCCAGCGTCGAGGCGGCCTTCATGGCAGCCGGCCCGGTGGACGTCCTCATCAACAACGCCGGCGTGGCGCGATCCTCGCCGGTTTTGAAGACGGACGTGCGGGTCTGGGACGAGCACCTGAAGGTGAACCTGACGGGCGCGTTCCTATGCTCGCTCAAGGTGCTGCCGTTCATGGCGTCGCGCAGCAAGGGCCGCATCATCAACGTCGCCAGCGTGGCGGGGCTCAAGGGGTATCCCTACCTCGCAGCCTATTGCGCCTCCAAGCACGGCTTGATCGGGCTCACGCGCGCGCTGGCCGCCGAGTATGCGGACAAGGGCGTGACCGTGAACGCGATCTGCCCCGGCTACGTCGACTCGCCCCTGCTGACCGCGGCGATCGCCAACATCGTCGAGAAGACGGGTCGGTCGATCGAGGACGTCAAAGCCGAACTCGAAGCCCAGAACCCCCAGAACCGGTTCCTGGATGCCTCGGAGGTCGCCTCCCTCGCGGTGTTCCTGGCGTCGGACGACGCGAAGGGCATCAACGGGCAGGCATTGTCGGTCTGTGGCGGCGCCCTCAACACCTGAGCGGCCGCTCGCCGGAGCGGTTGAGCCGGCGGGCTGGCTCCCTCCGCGTGGGTATTCCAACGGTTACGTTGTTGGAAACATGCTTTTCGTGGCTGGCCAGGTCGGCTGGGACGTGCAGGGACGGATGGTCGAGGGCTTCGTCGCCCAGTTCCGGCAGGCGCTGGAGAACGTGCGCGCGGTGCTGGATGCGGCGGGGGTTCCGGTAGCGAACGTGGGCCGTGTGACGGTCTATGTGACGGACAAGCAGGCCTACATCGCGGGGAGTCGTGAGATCGGCCAGGCCTGGCGCGCGGTCCTCGGGCGGCACTTCCCGGCGATGTCGCTGGTCCAGGTCGCGGACCTGCTGGAGGAGGGCGCGACGGTGGAGATCGAGGTCACGGCCGTGCTGACGGCGGGTCCGGGATGACAGCACCTCCCTGGCCTTTTCTGGTCTCGCGCGACCGGGGCGTCACGACCATCACCCTCGACCGACCGGACAAGCTCAACGCCCTGACCTTCGCGATCTACACCGATCTCGCCCGTTTTCTGCGCGAGGACGCCGCCGTCCCCGGCACCCGCTCCATCGTGATCACCGGCGCCGGCCGCGCTTTCTGCTCCGGCGGCGACGTCGAGGACATCATCGGCCAGCTCTTCGCGCTGGACATGGCGGGAATGCTGGCGTTCACCCGGCTGACCGGCGATCTCGTCCGTGCCATGCGCGCCCACCCGGCTCCGATCCTCGCCGCCATCAACGGCGTCGCGGCGGGCGCCGGCGCCATCATCGCCATGGCCAGCGATCTGCGGATCGCCAGCGAAAAAGGCAGGGTCAGCTTCCTCTTCAACAAGGTCGGCCTCTCGGGCGCGGACATGGGCGCGTGTCATTTGCTCCCGCGCATCGTTGGGCATGGGCGGGCGACGGAACTGTTGCTGCTCGGGGACGTCCTCGGCGCAGAAGAAGCCCATCGCATCGGGTTCTTCAACCGGGTGGTGCCGCTCGACCGGCTCATGGCCGAGGCCGAGGCGCTCGCCCGTCGCATCGCGGACGGACCGCATTTCGCCAACACCGTCACCAAGGTCCAGCTCGAGCGGGAGATGGACGTCTCGCTCTCGACGGCGATCGAGATGGAGGCGCAGGCGCAGGCGATCTGCATGTTGCACCCGGATTTTCGGGAGGCGCACGACGCGTGGCGGGAAAAGCGGGCGCCTCGGTTTCGGTAGTTCACCCTGCCCTGCAGCCTCGCGAAGTGGCCGAGGGGCGAAGCGGCGTCCCACAGCGGATCGTGGAACGGCTCCGGGGGCAGCGAGCCGCCCAGACGGATCCGAAAGCCCCGCTTGGGAGCTTGACTGTCGCGCTCGGGGGATTCAAGTTAGCTGCGGTCGGTTCAGGAGTCTCGATTGGACTGGTTCGCCCCCTCGCACATGCTGATCATCCTGGTCATCGTGATGATCTTCTTCGGCGCTGGAAAATTGCCCGACGTGTTCAGGCAGTTCGGCAAGGGGATCAAGGAGTTCAAGGACGCCTCCGGGGGTGTCGAGAAGAAGGGCGGGCGCGCCGAGCGGGACGCGGGCGAGGACGAGGACGACGACCAGGCCGCCTTTGAGGAGTTCAAGCGCAAGCGCAACGAAGCCAAACGGCTGACGGCATCCAGGGTCGACGCGCCGGCCTCCCGCGAGCTGTCCGTGCTTCGAGCGACCGAGGATGCCGACGGCGACGGTGATAACGACGACGCCGGGTACGTCGCCCCCAAGTCGCGGAAGGGCTGAGCGCATCCGGACGGTCTCGGACCGCGCTTTCTGGGCGACGCACGCCGTTCTGGTGCTGGCGACGGGTGCGGTGCTCTACCCGGTGCTGTGGGTCGTGAAGATGGCGCTTTCTCCCTCGCAAGGCTTCGCGGGCGGGGCCTCGCCGATCCCGACGACGGTGACGCTGGAGAACTTCGTCGCGGTCGCGTCGACGACTTCGGCGGATGGACACTGGCTTTTCGTGCGGCAGCTCTGCAATTCGCTCGCGGTTGCCTCTGCCACGGCGGTGGTCGGCGTGACGGTCGCCGCGACGGCCGCGTGGTCGCTCTCGCGCTGGCGGTTCTACGGCCGCGAAGGCATGATCTCGGGCTTCCTGCTCACGCAGATGTTCCCGAGCGTGCTGATGTCCATCCCGCTCTACCTGCTGCTCGACGCGCTCCACCTGCTCGACTCGCTCACCGGCCTCGTCCTCGTCTATGCCACGACCTCCGTGCCTTTCTCGATCTGGAACCTCAAGGGCTACTTCGACACCATCCCCGTCGAGCTGGAGGAAGCGGCGACCCTCGACGGCGCGTCTCGCTGGACGACGTTCACCAAGATCATCCTGCCTTTGGCTCGACCCGCCCTCGTGGTGACGGGTCTGTTTTCCTTCATGACCGCCTGGAACGAGTTCATCCTCGCCGCGACGCTCATCGGCGACGAAAAGGCGTACACGCTCCCGGTGGTGCTGAACGGCTACGTCGGAGAATTCGGCGCGGAATGGGGGAAGTTCTCGGCGGGCGCCATCCTCGTCAGCATCCCGGTCATCGGGCTGTTCTTCTTTTTGCAGAAGCAGTTGGTCGAGGGGCTGACGTCGGGCGGGGTGAAGGGGTGACCGCTGGCAGGCGTCACGGGCACGGCGTCGCGGGCGCGAAGCCGACCTGGCCGGCCTCCCGGTCGGTGTAGACGACGTAGGAGTACATGGGGAGGTTGCCGAGGTCGAGGAAGGTCTGGTCCGCCTGGGCGTATGTGTCGTTCGCGACGCTCGGTAGGTAGCCGTAGTGGCCGTCGCCTTGTGCGAACCAGGCGAGGTACGACTCGGTGGGCGGCAGGGACAGGACCACGTCACCATCGAGGTGGATGTTCAACCAGGGGAGCGCGGTATCGATGTCCGACGGCGGTGTGGACGTCGATTTGCCGCCCGAGCCAGGTTCCCACCAGGATTCGTCGCCGAAGATCGGTGCGTACGCCGGGTCGGCGGAGACCGTGTCGATGAGCGTCTGGTAGGCGGCGTCGGGCAGGATGAGGTTCGGTCCGCCGGAGTCCAGCAGCGCGCTCAGGGAGCCTGTGTCACCGGAGGCCGGGAACGACGTCGTCGTGCCATCGGCCGCGACGAGATCGAAGCTCTCCGCGTCGACGAGGTAGTCCGTGTCGTCGGCGAGCAGCGCCGAGTATTGCATGGACCCCGTGGTCTGTTCGGCCCCGA
Source organism: uncultured Pseudomonadota bacterium (assembly GCA_903844155.1). Taxonomy (GTDB): domain Bacteria; phylum Myxococcota_A; class UBA796; order UBA796; family SXON01; genus CAIUMM01. The sequence continues at coordinate 93,976 of CAIMSU010000232.1, forward strand.
ACCCGCCGATCCAGAGCGTCCCTCCCACGTGGCAGTACCGCAGCGCGAAGGCCTCCGGGGCGCCCTGCTCGGTGACGACATCCGAGAGGTAGGAGTCCGTCCCGCGCAACAAGCTGCCGTCCGGACCGAGGCCCATGATCCCGTCGACGGGGCTCTCCACAGCGCCATCGTCCGAGTCGCACGAGATGTAGCCGAACATGTCCGTCTCGGTGACCGCGGCGAATCGGAGTGACACGGGCGGCACGCCGTCGAGTGAGGCGCGGTCCGCGTAGATCTCACCGGACCATGTGAGTTCGCCCGCGTCATAGCTGGCGGACGCGGACTGACCTTGATCCTGCCCGCTGCTCGGGTCGTACAGAGATGTGATGCCGTCGACGGTACAGGAGGTGCAGCCCTTCGCGGAGACTGCGGTGCTGCTCGACCCGGAGTCGATGCTCACCCAGGACGTTTGGCCACCGAGCGTCAGCGCTGCCGTATGATCGAAGGAGCACCCCGACAATGGCACGGCCACCGGCCACGAAACGGGGGTGATCGTCGCGGAATCGGCAACCGAATCGACCCCGTCAGGCCCGGTCTTCGCCGCACACCCGGCCACCAAAACCGCGATCACGCAGACACCCACTCGCATGAGGACAAACCTGGGGTTGACGAAGGTACGCGCGAGGGCCCGGTTCATTCGAACCCGGGGCGAAAAAGGCGCGAAAATTGCCGGGTCGTGGTAATTGTGGATCTGATCCACAATCACCATGACTCGCCGCACGCTCACCCCCCGCCTTGTTGAACTCACCCGTGGTTTCCCAGCGTTGTTCCTTACTGGTCCGCGGCAGAGCGGCAAGACCACGCTCGCGCGAGCGACGTTTCCGGCCTGGCCGTACCGGTCGCTGGAGGACCTGCAGGTCCGGGAGGAGGCGGTGCAGGATCCGCGGGGGTTCCTCGCACGGTTTGACGGCTCGGCGGGACTGATCCTGGATGAGGTGCAGCGTGCTCCTGAACTGTTCAGCTATCTGCAAGGCTTTCTGGACGAGCGGCGCGTCGGGCCGGTCCTGCTGACAGGGTCGCAGAATTTCCAACTTTCAGCCGCGATCACGCAAAGCCTCGCAGGCCGGGCTGGCCTGCTGGAGCTGCTCCCGTTCTCGCAGGCTGAGCTGGCCGGGCTAGAGGCTCGGGCGCCGTCGTCGCTCGCGAGCGGTTGGCAGCCGGTCGCCGGGATGGGCAGTGACCTGGACGAAGCGCTCTTTCGTGGCGGATATCCGGCGATCCATGATCGAGGCGTGGACCCCCGCGCCTGGCTCGATGCCTACGTCCGCACGTATGTGGAGCGCGATGTCCGCGCCCTCGCGAACATCGGCGATCTCGCGACGTTTACGCGCTTCCTTCGTCTGTGTGCCGGCCGTGTCGGGCAACTCCTCAACCTCTCCGCCCTCGGTGCTGACGCCGGGGTCGACCACACGACCGCGCGACGGTGGATCTCGATCCTGGAAGCGAGCTACGTCATTCGCCTGCTTCCACCACACTTCCGCAACTTTTCCAAGCGGCTGGTCAGGACGCCCAAGCTGTACTTCTACGACACGGGGCTGGCGTGCACCCTCCTCGGGGTTCGGTCGGTTGGAGACGTCGCGACCCACCCGCTGCGTGGTCCGCTCGTCGAGAACCTTGTGGTCACCGAACTTCTGAAGGTGTTCCTTCATCATGGTGAACCCGCGCCGCTGTATTTCTGGCGCGATCATGCGGGACACGAGGCGGACGTGCTCATCGAGCTCGGGTCCGAGGCGATCCCGGTCGAGGTCAAGTCCGCAGCGACGATTCCGGCGGACGCCTTCGGCGGGCTGCGGACCTACGCGGCGATCTCTGGTCGGAAGTCTGGTGTGCTCGTGTACGGCGGCCAGGAGTCGTACATGCGTGGGGACAACGTCGTCCAGGGCTGGGAAGGGGTGAGCTGACGCGCACCCCTCGGCTCGGCCCGACCGTCAACAAAACTCCGCCTCAAACGCCTCTCTCAACCCCGGCCTCCCCTCCACCGCAGCCCTCACCCGTCCCTCCACCCGCGCGCGAAACCGCCCCTTCGCCAGCCCTTCGATCGCTCGCTCGGCGAGCACCTGTTCCGCCGTTTCCAGAAGTTTGACCAGGAATTCTGCCGCCGCCTCCACCGGGCTCGTCGCGAGCAGGCCGACGAGTGAGGTTCGCGTCTCCGTCGAGTCCTGCGACCCCCAGAACCCGGTCAGGAGCGTGACCGCGCGCAGCTCCGGCGATCCGGCCAGCGCGATCGCCGCCTCGATCCATAGGGTTCCGTGCAGGAACCCGGCGACGAAGTCGAGATACTCCGTTGGTTCGAGCATCAGCAGCGCCGTGAAGCAATCGCCGAGGACCCGCGGCTCGCGGTCGCCGGTCTTGATCTTGAGCCGCAAAGGCAGGATCCCCTCGTGCATGCCCATTCCGCCGATCGCGCGCGCCGCGTCGCCGCGGACCACCGGGGCCGGGTCCAGAAGCATGTCGGTCAGCCGCTCCAGCGCCTCAAAGTCGTCCATGTCGCAGCCGATCAGCGCGAGCGCACACAGCCCGCGCACGGGCGGGGCCTTGTCGGTCGGCTTCGGGACGTCGGGCTCGAACTGGGTGTAGCGCGTCCCGGCTAGGAAGAAGTCGGCGTTTGCATAGCCAAGCTCCTTCAGCGCGACGAGGATGGGAAACTTTGCGACACACTGCGGGTCGCTCTCGACCGGGTTCACCAGCATCCGCGCGTAGGACGCGAGCAGGTCGGGGACAAGGTCGGTCAGATGCCGATCACCGGTGAGGACGGCTGCGCGGGCGATGACGTGGTGGCTGGGGTCGGCGAGCAGGCGACGGAGCGCCGGCACCGCTCGCTCCTCCGGAACACTGCGAAGGTCGCGTAGCTCGGCGAACTTCAGCTCCAGGTTTGGCCGCTTCACACGACCTTCCTACCCGCCAACCGGTTCAGCACACGGCTCTGCACAATCATGACCCCGAAGATGATGACCGCGTAGGCCGCGCCGTAGCCGTAGTGATGTCCGCGGGTGAACGCCCACTTGTAGGCCTGGCTGACGAGGATGTCTGTCGATCCGTCCGGCTCACCACCCGAGACAAGGTAGATGACGTTGAACATGTTGAACGTCCAGACAGAGCCGAGGATCACGGCCGGGAGCAGCGCGGGTTGGAGGAGGGGGAGGGTGACGAGCCGGAACTTCTGCCAGCCGGTGGCTCCGTCCATCTCCGCGGCCTCCTCGACCTCGCGCGGGACGCTCTGCAGCGCGCCGAGCGTGACGACCATCATGAATGGGAAGCCGAGCCATGTGTTGGTCGCTACGTTGGCCGCGAACGCGGTCGTCCAACTTGCGAACCAACTCACGGGCGCGACGCCCACGAGGCCAAGTAACGCGTTGATCGCGCCGAACTGCTGGTGGAACATGCCCTTCCACGCGAGCGCCGTGATGTAGTTGGGGACCGCCCACGGGAGGATGAGGAGCGCGCGGAAGACGCTCCGGAGCTTGACCCACGGTTCCCGCAGCATCATCGCCAGGAATACGCCGAGGGTGACGTGGAGGACGACGTTGCAGAGCGTCCAGACGAGCGTGACGACCAGCGTGTACCAGAACGACAGCGCGCGCGTGGAGGCGTTCGTGAGCGGAAAGTCGCGGTCGAGCAGGATGTCGGTGAAGTGGGAAAGGCCGACGAAACGCCAGCTTCCGTCGCTGGCAGACCCTGCGACCTCGAACAGGGAGACGCTGGCCCCGACGAGGAACGGCGCGACGACGAGCAGCACCACCGCCAGGCCGCCGGGCGCGATCCACAGGTACTCGCGCCAGTGTTTCCATGCTTTGGCCGAGTACATTCGCTGGGTGGCGACCAGTCCGCCCGCGAGGAGCCCGAGGGCCAGCAGCGCGGCGAAGGGGGTGCCGTCGACGGTCGGGGCTTCGGGGCGGCTGACGACTTCCCAGGTTGTCTGGGCCTCAGCGGCGGCCTGCTCGGGCGTGGCCGCGCCGCGGACGAGGCGGCGGAGGGCGCGGGCGAGGGGCTCCCAGGTCTGCGCGAAGGCGGGGGTGGTGGGCATGGGGAGGGCGTTCGGGTTGATGAACCCGCGGAGCACCGGGTCGCTGTAGAGCGCCGCGGTTGGCGCGGTGATCCCGCCATCGACGGGCCCCTCCGTGGTGATGATGACGATGTGGTCGGACGGGCCGCCATCCGGCGGAATGACGGCGAGTTGATGCCCCTCGCGGATGCGCCTGACGACGACGTCCTCGCTCTGCAGGTACGCAGCGAAGTCGCGCGCGAGGGCCTCCTTCGCCGCGGCCTCGGGCGCCGGCCCCCCCGCGAGAAAAAGCGCGTCCACCGTCATGTACGGCGCGGCGGGCAAGCCCGCGTCCGAAACCAAGGGGAGCATCGTCACCCCAAAGTCCGGCCCGCCCTGCTCCTTCGGCGTGATCTCGCCCAAGAACCACGGTCCATTGAGGACCATCGCGACCTTTCCCTCGTTGAAGAGCTGCGTGATGAGTGAGCCGGAGGTCTCGGCCGGACCGAGGCCGGCGAGCTGCTGGATGAACCCGAACGCGGCACGGTTTTCGGGGGTGTCCAGCGCGATGGTGCGGCCGTCCTGCGCAAAAACTCCACCGCCAAACCCGTGCATCCACGCCGCGTCCTCATACGCGCTGGTAGCGTCCCACGCAAAGCCCCAGCGGGTGGGGTGGACGGGGTCGTCACGGAGGGTGTCGGCGAGGTAGACGAGGTCGTCCGTGTTCTCGGGCGGGTGGGCGACCAGCGCTTTGTTGTAGAACAACGCCAAACATTTCGTCGCCAACGGCCATCCGTAGATCACGGAGTGTCCGTCCCGGAGCACCGTCAGGGCGCGATTGGCCGGGTCGCCGAACACGCGAGGGATCGTGCTGCGGTGGGCGAGATCGACCTGGGATCGGTCGGAGTCCACCTGACCGACGGGCCGCACCACCCCCGTCGCCACCCAGTCATCGAGGTTCTCGTGCGCGTAGATGAAGAGGTCGGGCCCGTTCCCGCGCGGGACCGCCGCCTCGATCTTGGATTTCAGCCCTTCGTACGGGACGAACGTGAGCTCGATGTGGTCGCCGGGATGCGCCTTCTGGTAGTCGTCCGTGACCGATTCGAGGACGGTGCGCTCCTCACCGCGCCAGGCGTGCCAGAGGGTGATGTCGGTGGCGTGGGCGGGGGCGACAAACGCGGCCCACAACGCCACGATCATGCCGGTTCCCGAACGCGCGCGCCGGTCGCCTTCTCAAACCGGTAGCTGCGAGAAAATCGCACGCCAACCTTGGCTCCCGGCGACGGCGCCTCGCCCTCGACGCGCGCCATCAGCGTCTCCTCCCCCACGCGCAGGTGCACCATCGCCTCGAACCCCAGCCGCTCGACGAATTCCACTGTGGCGACGATCTCCCCGCTTCCAACCTCCACATCATTCGGTCGGACGCCAACGACCTCCCCGCGCACGCACCCGGGCACGTGCTCGACGAAATTCATCGTCGGACTGCCGATGAAGCCGGCGACAAAGCGATTCGCGGGGTCAAAATACAGCTCGTCCGGCGTCCCGACCTGTTGGACGACGCCGGCGTTCAGCACGACGATGCGGTCCGCGAGGGTGAGGGCCTCCACCTGGTCGTGCGTCACGTACAGCGTGGTCGTGCGTAAAAGCTGGTGCCGACGGCGCAATTCGACGCGCATCTGTTGACGGAGGGCGGCGTCGAGGTTGGAGAGGGGCTCGTCGAAGAGGAAGACGGACGGGCGACGCACGATGGCGCGGCCCATCGCGACTCGTTGGCGTTGACCGCCGGATAGTTCTTTCGGGAGACGGGCGAGGAGCGGGGTGAGGCCCAGCATTTCGGCGGCCTCCGCCACGCGCGATTCGGTCTCCGGGTGCCGCTGGAGACGCAGGGCGAACGCCATGTTCTCCTTGACGCTCAGGTGCGGGTAGAGCGCGTAGCTCTGGAACACCATCGCCACGTCCCGATCCTTCGGCGCGATGTCATTCACCCGCCGCGGCCCGATGTGCAGGTCGCCCGCCGAGATCTCCTCCAGCCCCGCCACGCAGCGCAGCAGCGTACTCTTGCCGCAGCCGGACGGGCCGACGAGGGCGATGAACTCGCCATCGCCAACCTCCAGATCCACGCGATGGAGCACGTGCGTGACTCCCTCCCCGGACCCGCGCCGCGCGCCCGTCCCCGAGACGTAGGACTTCTGGACACCGCGGAAGCTCAACGTCGCCATGGTCGCCGAACTTAGCCCGTTCGCGCCAGTGGCCCGATCCGCATCGGGCGGATCGGGCCGATTTCCCGATAGACGGGGCGGTGCCCGCCACCCTCCAGATCCCCGTCCTCCTGAAAGACCACGAGGTCGACGCCTCCGGCTTCGCGGGCTTTGAGCTTCGCTCCATCACCGTCCCATCGCTGCTGCCGGGGCCGGTCTCGGACCGCGTCGCCATCGTGGACCTCCGCGGAGGCGTGCTTTTCCCGGCCTGTCCCCTCCCAACCCGCCGCGACGAATTGCTCCCTCGCACCGCGGAGCCCCAGCGCGAGCCGGGCGTCGTCCGGTGGAGCGTCTTTGCGACGGTCCTGGAGATATTACGCCTGTTTGAGGCGGAGGATTGCCTGGGGCGGACGATACCGTGGGCGTTCGGGCGCGACCAACTGCTCGTCGTACCGGAGGCCGGCGACGACGCCAACGCGTTCTACGACCGGCGCTCCGGGTCGTTGCAACTCTACTGGTTCACCGCGGGGAATGCGCCATCCTCCGACGACCGCATCCTCGCTGCGGCATCGCAGGACATCGTCACCCACGAGACCGCCCACGCCGTCCTCGACGGGATCGCGCCGTGGCTGAACGACGCTTCAGGCCCCGAATCCCTCGCCCTGCACGAGTCGATCGCCGATTTGACGGCCCTTTTCGCCAGTGCCTCGTCCCCGGCCCTGGCGCGCGAGGCGTTGCAACTGACGGCCGGTGACATCGGCCTCACGCCTGTGTTCTCGGGCCTCGCCCCGGAATTCGGCCGTGGCATCGCGGGACATCCCGGGCCGCTGCGCGACCTCGTCGACGAGGACGCCGGGCACCCGCTCGCCTGCGCCGCCTTCGGGCCGGGCGGTCTGGAGCCCGAGCCCCACGACCTGTCGATCGTGCTTTCCCGGGCCTTTTACGCGCTCGTCCTCGACGTCTACAGCGCGCGGCTGGCCGACCCCGCGCTCATCCTGCCCCCGAACGCGGCTGCTTCAGACGTCCTCGCCCATGCCGGCGCCGCCTTCACGTTCGCCGTAAACCTCGTCAAACGCCTCTTGTTCCGCGGTCTGGACTACCTCCCTCCCGCGGACGCCGGTTTCGTCGACCTCGCCCGCGCCGTGCTCGCCTGCGACCGCGCGGCTCACCCCGACGACGTGATCGGCGTGCGCGCCCGCCTCGTCCACCGCCTCGTTGAACGCGGCGTCGGGGCTGACGCTGCCGCGCTGGACACCCCGTTTCACGCGGTTGAGGCGGCGTTTGGCAAGGTGAGCACGCTGGCGCTGGGCTCGACCTGGTTCGCCATGCGTCTGGTGGAGCAGCACCGGGACGTCCTTGGGATTCCCGCCAACGCCCCGTTGGAGGTGCTGCCGAGGGTGCGGGTCCGAAAAGTGCTGATCCGACCGACCGAGCGTCCGGTGCGGGAGGAGGTCCTGCTCAAGGTGGCGTGGCGCGAGCGCGAGGTGTCGGGCGTGCGCGGCGCCGTTGGTCTGCCGCCGGCGAGATGGGTGAAGCATGGGCTGACGATCGCGTTGGACCTCGTCAGCGGGCGCGTTTGCGGGTTTGTGCGCGCCGAGCCGGGGGCGCAGATCGGCGCGCGGGACCGGTGGGTGACGACGCTGCTCGACCATGGTGCCCTCGTGCACGGCGGCGCTGGCCAGCCCTGCTGGGCCGAGGCGGACGGGGCGTTTGAGCTGCACGGGACGCTGGCCCTGCTCCACGCCGCGCGTGGCAAGTCCAGGCCGAAAGACCAGCCCATTCCTGCTCTTCCGGCCGCCCCCCAGGGCGTTGACGCTTCCGCGTTCCGGGAGCTTTGGGAGATGCTCGCGGTCCGCGCGTGAGCTGATACGAAACTGGGGGTGATGCTAAGCGCGAGATCGCGTTCAGATCGAGGCGCCACCGTCTCTTTTGAGGGGGCGCTGAAGGCGCCCCCTCCGGCCGCCCTGGGGGGCGGCCTACCCCCCGCTGACCATCCAAATGAATTCCCGGCCACCGAGCGGCGCTCCTTGGTGGAACGACGTTTCGTGGCCCTCGGTCGGGCGCGCCGCCCGGTGGGTGACTACCGCCGGACGAAAACCGCCTCAAGCTGCGGCAGGTTCGCTGGCGCGTTGGCGCCACCGCCCGCGGCGTGGAACCCGAAGGCGGACGGTTCGAGGCGTTGGACCTCGAAATACGGGTGGAAGCGGTGGAGCAGGTCGGCGGCGCTGGTGCCATAGGGCGGGCCGGGCCGCTTGATGGTCGCGTTGTCGAAGTCCATGAAGGCGCCGAACAGCTTGCCGCCGGGGCGGAGGGCGCGGGCCGCGGCGGCCACGTACGCGTCACGCCGGGCGGGATCGATGGCGCAGAAAAGGGCGTTCTCGCAGATCAGATCGAAGGTGCCGAGGCCAGCGTCCGAGAAGTCGGCGGTGAGGAAGTCGGCGAGGATGGCCTCCACGCCGTTCTCGGAGCGCGCGCGGGCGATGGCGAGGGGCGCGATGTCGCAGGCGGTCACGTGGTAGCCGCGGCTGTCGAGCGCCCGGGCCTCGTGCCCGAGGCCGCAGCCGGGGACCAGCACCCGCGCGGGCGGGTGGTGGATGTTCGGAAGCAGGCGTAGGACGAGGGGAGATGCCCTGCCCTGGTCCCAGCCGGGGACGTTACCGCCCGAGTATCGCTCGTTCCAATCAGTCGCTTCCATCGCCGGCTCCTCGCCCGGTCGCGCGAGCCGCAGGGCTCGGGTTCCGGAACGCCGGCGCGGTAACACGCCGCCGATGCCGGGGCGGTCGGGCGGGGATGCCCCGCCCAACGGGCTACGAGGCGCCATGGACCCGACCCTCCGCCCGACGATTGAGCGCGCGCCAACCGCCTTCGCCGTCGGCATCGCCCGTCGGCGATCACCCGCAACCTGGGTACTGCTGGCGATGAATGTCACGATGTACCTGTATGAGCTCTACAACGGGGCGCCAGACTACTCGCCCGCGCTCATCCGCATGGGCGCGCTGATGCGGGAGCGCGTGCTCGCGGGGGAGGTGTGGCGGCTGGTCACCTGCACGTTCCTGCACGCGAGCTGGTTGCACCTCGGTTTCAACATGATGGTGCTCTTTGGCCTGGGCACGATGCTGGAGCGGATCCTCGGGACATGGCGGTTCCTCCTCCTGTATGGGCTCTCTGCGCTCGGAGGCAGCGTTGGAAGCCTGATCTTCACGCACGGTCTGTCGGTCGGCGCTTCGGGCGCGCTGTGGGGCCTGATGACGGCGCAGTTCGTGCTCGCGCTGCGGTCGGGCGGCATCCTGCCGGAGCCCCTGCGCGTGCGGATGCGCGCTGGCGCAATGCAGAACCTCATGTTGAACATCGTGAATTCCATGCTCCCGGGCGTGGACTGGGCGGCGCACGCGGGTGGTGGTACCGTCGGCGCGATCCTCGGCGCGGTCGGCCTGTTGACGTGGGGATTGCCGCGCTGGGCGGCGTTTGGGCCGGGCGAGGACGCGGGGCCGGATCGCGTTCCGGCGTTGGTCGTCCTCGGCTCGCTGGCGACGAGCGGCCTCCTGGTTCTCGGCCTCGTTGCTGGGGTTGTGCTGGGGCGCGTCGACGTCCTCTCCGCGGCGCCGACGCTCTCGCCGCGCCATGTGGCGACGTCGGGCTGGACCGTCGACGTCCCGGCCGCGCTCACGACCTCCGAGGGCACCGGTGACGACGTCGCCTTCGGCGATCTGGAGACCGACCCCGTCGTCGTCGAGGTGGTCGTCTCGTCCTTCGATCCACTGGCCGACGAGGCCGACCTCGCGCCGTTGCCGTCGCAATTGGCGACGCAGATGGCGCAGGCGGAGAACGGGTTTTCGATCCTTGGCGGCGTGCAGAACACCGTTGTCGACGGGGTCACCGTATTGGACGGCGATTATCTTGGTCCGAACGGCTACAAGCTCCATCGGGCGCTGGCGATCCGGCCGTACGGCGTCGCTCGCGTGGACGTGCTCTACGGGGCCGGCGCGCCCGGCACGTGGACGGGAATCGGCAGGACCGTCGCCCTCTCGGCTCGCCGCACGCCGTAGCCGGCCCCCTCCGTCGACCGGTCTACTCCCTGACGGCGCCCGGCACCGCTCGCCACAACCGGACCTCGCCAATCCCCTTCAGCGACTTGGCCATCGGGGCAAAAGTAAACCCGTTGGCCGCGACGATCTCACGGACGCGGTCCTGCGCCTGCATCGCGTCGGTCCAGACGATCTCGCCCGAATCGGCCGCCCCCTGCGCGCGCGCGGCGAGATTGACGGTCCCCCCGAAGTAGTCGAGGCCGGCTTGATCGCTATGCACGACGAGCGCAGGGCCGACGTGGGCGCCGACCTTGAGCGAGGGTGGGTGTTCGAGGCCCAGCTTGGCGACCCAGACGTTGAACTCGGCGAGCATGTCGAACGCCCCGGACATGGCGGAGGGCGCGTCGTAGAACGCGGCCATGACGGCGTCGCCGATGGTCTTGACGATCGTGCCCCCATGGCGCGCCGTCGCGGTCCGCAGGACGGCGAAATGATCGCGGACGACGGCGAAGGCCCGCGCGTCGCCAAGCTCCTCGTACATCGCGGTGCTGCCGGAGAGGTCGGTGAACACGAGCGCGATCGCGCGGACGCCAACGCGCAGATCGGGCGCGAGCACCTGGTGGCCGAGCTGGCGGCGAAAGCTCTCCTTCGTCGTCAGCATGCTGGCCGGCACCATCGGCACCGCCCCGCCTTCCCGTGTGAGGTAGACGCGCTGACGGTCGGGGGAGTCGTTGAGGAGGTCGAGGGTCACCTCGCCGGTCTTGAGCGTCACCGCGCCCGCGCGCGCGGCCGTCCAGTTGACGCTCGTGGGTCCGGAGTCGCCGACGTCCAGGTCCAGGTCCGGCCGGTTGTGCCCCTGCCCGAGGCGCCAGGCCCCCGGCGAGAGGCGGACCTGCGCGTTGATCCGCTGCCCCGCCGCCATCGTGAAGACCGCGAGCTGCGAGGGCGCGCCCTTGGGGTAGACCGTGCAGAAGTTCACGTCGAGCTGCGCTGCCACGCTCGGGTGCGGGGCGAACAGCACCTCCACGTTGGAGGCCAGATCCACGTCCGTCCGCACCTCGCAGCCCTTGCATTCGGCGTGGTCGGCGAGATCGGACAGCAGCCTCCCACCCGCGACCTGCCCGTAGCACCGGCTGCAACGGACGCTCCAGAACAGCTCGACCGCGCCCACGCTCACGGCCCCAAGCAGCGCGTCGAGCACCGCATCCCGCTCCATCCCCCAGCGATCCGCCAGGTCAAACGCGCGGAGTCGCGAGAGGTCGGTCGGTCGCGCGGTCCGGAAGTGGAGCTCGAAGCGCTTGACGATGCTGGTGTCCGCGCAGCCCTCCCAGCGCCGCAACGCCGCGACGGCCTCCGGCCCCAGATCCCGGGAAACGTCCTCGTCACCCGCGGGCAGGCGCAGCCGATTGAGGGTCTCCTCCCATTGGCGCTTCATTTTCCCGAGCGAGAGGCCCTTGCGCATCGCCGCGGCCCAGCCTGGCCCGGTGAGCGCCATGTCGACGGTCGGCTTTACAAGCCCGCCTTCGACCGGAACAAGCTCGGCCCGATAGTCGGACCGGGCGATGATCGGGGACTGGATGTCGCGGACCTGGCGAAAGAACCGACCTGCCACCCAGCTCGACCAGATCTCCATGAACGGGAGCTTCAACCCCATCGGTCCGGCGATCTCGCCGACGAGCATCGGGAAGCCGTCGCGCTGGCTCTCGATGTCCATCTTGACCACGGCGCCGGCGCCGGCCGCCCGGTTCATCCAGTCGGTGTCCCCGATCAGGCTCCACGCGCGCTCGGGGGCGCACGCGGGACCCTCGATGTGGAAGCTCTCGTGCGCGAGCGCGGCGAGCGGCTCGGGCGAGCCTTCGGGGAATTCGGCCATACGCGGCGCTGTATCTTGCCCGGCCCCGGGGTGCCGTCACCAACCCTCTTGCTGCGCGAGCTGCTGTAGCCCGGGATCAGACAAGTCAAACGCCGGAAGATAGGCGCCGAGCCGGTCCCGATGCCACCAGCCGGGCTCACCGGGTGCGGTGAACCGGTACCGATAGAGGTCCGCACGCACGCGCTGTGGCGGCGCGTCGGGGAAAGGGTCGTTCGCCAGCAACGACTTCGCGGACGCCTGCCCCTCCAGGAGCTGGTAGAGCAGGTGCACCAGCCACAGGTTCTGGCGGGGCGACTCCATCGCCGCGAACCAGATCTGCCAGTCCAGGCGTGGCTGGAACGGGGCGATGATCGGCGGACGACGCATCGGATCGCCGGGCTTGAAGGGGAAATCCCAGGCCTTCCAGTCGTGCCCGTCGTAGCCCTCGAGGATGATCTCGTCGCGCGTCTTCCCCACGGTCCCAAAGGCGCCGTAGGTGTTCACCAGGTGCAAGCGGTCAAAGCTCGCGTTCATCCGTTGACCGGGTGAGAACAGGTTCACCGTCGGCGCCACTGACAACGCGGCCACCAACCCCGCGTACCCGATCGCCATCCCGCGACGTATGAAAACTGACGACGTCACTTTTGATATGTCGGCGGGGCTCGGGACAGGATCGTGCGCCCGGGGTGTGTGAAACGCGATCGGCAGGCAGATGGCCAGGGTGAGCCAATTCAGGAACGCGAGGTTGCCGGACAGGATGAGCATCGCCTGAAAGTGGACGATGATCCAGGCGGACCAGCGGCGCGTGCGGGGATGGAACAGCCCCCACGGAACGATGAGCTCGACGAAATGGTTCCAGCCGACGCCGAAATCGAGGATCGCGTGGGGGAGGTGGTCGAGGTACCAGGACAGCGGATTCGGGATCGGCTGCGTTTCAAAATGGTAGCGCAAGCACGTCAGATCGCGCCAGCATTCGTCGCCGCGAACCTTGATCAAGCCGGCGCCGAACATCAGTCGGAAGGTCAACCAGCGGTAGAGCCAGAGGACAAGCTCGGTGCGGGTCAGCGCAAGAATGGTCGTGAGCATGCCGGCTTCGAGCAACAGCGTCTCCCAGCCGTAGCCGTACCAGCGGTCACCGAGCTGGACGAACGAGAGATAGAGCAGCCACAAGGTGAAGAAGACGGGGCCCTGCGCCATTCGTACCCGCGGGTGGCGGATCTCGATGGCGACGAGCGCGAGGGCGAGGACGGAGAGGGCGATCCCGGCGAGGCCGAGCGTGATGAGGGCGTTGTCGTCAGCGAACCCCGGGATCCAGAGCAGGCTGGGCGATTCGACGAAGCCGTCGAGGCGGGATCCAATGGCGACCGCGTCGGCGATCGGCGAGAGGCCGTGTGCACCGAGCAGGGGCAGGACCTGGACGGCGAGCGATACGAACGCGACGAGGTAGATCCCTGCGATTCCGCCCATCGCCACGCGGGCGGCGAGCGGGTGCGACGGTGCGAGGGCGCGGTGGAGCACCCGCTCACGTATCCGCGGGCGGGTGGGACGCGATAACAAGCGCACCCGGAGGTCCGTTGGCCAACATCGTCGTCGTCGGCGCCCAGTGGGGCGACGAGGGCAAGGGCAAGGTCGTTGACCTCCTCGCCGAGCAATCCGACTGGGTCGTCCGTTACCAGGGCGGCAACAATGCCGGGCACACGCTGGTTGTGGACGGTCGCAAGGTGGTGCTCCACCTCGTTCCCAGCGGCATCCTGCAGCCGAACTGCCGGTGCGTGATCGGCAACGGCGTCGTCGTGAACCCGGCGGTGCTCCTGGAGGAGCTCGACGAATTGGCGGCGTTGGGCCATGTCGTCTCGCCCGACCGCCTCGTGCTGTCAACGGAGGCGCACCTCATCCTCCCGTGGCATCTGGCCCTCGACCGCGCGCGCGAGACGGCGCTCGGCGACAAGCGGATTGGAACCACGGGAAAAGGCATCGGCCCCGCCTATGAGGACAAGGTGGGGCGACGAGGCCTGCGGGTCGCCGATCTGTTCGACGGCGACGCGCTCGCTGCGCGGATCGCCGAGGTCCTGCCGGAGCACAACCGCCGGTTGATGGAGTGGTACGGCGAACCGCCGATCGCCGTCGCCGAGGTCCTGGCTGCCCTCGCGCCTGTCGCCGAGCGCCTGCGGCCCTACGCCAAGACCGCCACGCGGCTGCTTTTCGAGGCGTCCAGGCGCGGCGAGCGCATCCTGTTTGAGGGCGCGCAAGGCACGTTTTTGGACGTCGACCACGGGACCTACCCGTTCGTCACGTCATCCAACACCGTCGCCGGCTCGGCGTGCGCGGGTGCGGGCGTCGGTCCGACGGTCATCACGGACGTCATCGGCATCGCCAAGGCCTACTGCACACGGGTTGGCGCGGGTCCCTTTCCGACCGAACTGGACAACGAGCTTGGGGCGAAGATCCGGGCGATCGGGCACGAGTACGGCGCGACGACCGGTCGCGCGCGGCGCTGCGGTTGGTTTGACGTCCCGCTGCTGCGGCACGCGGTCATGGTGAACGGGCTGACGGAGCTGGCGTTGACGAAGCTCGACGTGCTGTCCGGGCTCGGCCCGATCCAGGTCGCCATTGGCTACAAGTTGGGCGGCCAGCGGATCGAGGACGTTCCCGCCGGTGCGGCGGCGCTCGGTCGGGTCGAGGTCGAGTACGAGAGCTTCGCCGGCTGGGACGCGGATCTTTCGGGCGTGCGCGCCTGGAGCGAGCTGCCGGCCACCTGCCGAGCGTACGTCGAGGCGCTCGAGGAGCGCGTGGGCGTGCCGATCCGGTTGCTTGGTGTGGGGCCGGGGCGGGAATCGGTGATTCGACGGTAGGGCGCGATAACCCTACGGCGTGCGTCCCATCGTCGTCATCGTCGCCCTCCCCCTGGCTGCCTGCACGCCGAAGACGCTCGCCACCTTCGACTCAGCCGCCCATGAGTCCACCGACAGCGGCGTCGTCGACAGTCATGCCGATTCGTCCGTCGACAGTCATGGCGACACGCACGCGGACTCGCTCATCGACTCGGCGGTGGACTCAGTCACGGACTCCCAGCACGACTCGCCTGCCGACACCGCACCGACGACATGGCGCTCGTCGCTCTATCCCGTCGACTGGACCCCGGACTACACCGCGGACGACGGCCATTTTCTCCACGACTTCAGCTACGCCGGGTACCGCGCCGGGGTTGACGATCCACCCGACCCCGTCCCCGGCGACCCGTTCGATGTCACGGCGTATGGCGCCGACAACACGGGCGCCTCCGACTGTACGTCTGCGGTCCAGTCAGCGATTGACGCAGCCTCCGCGGCGGTCGCCAGCGGCGCGAGCACTGCGGCGATCGTGACGTTTCCAGCCGGGACCTACCGCTTCGACGACATCGTCAGCATCACCCAGTCCAACGTCGTGTTGCGCGGCGCGGGGTCGGACGCGTCCTACCTCTACTTCACGCGCTACGACGGCATGAGTGACACCTCCGACATCACGTTCACGGGCGCTATCGCGCAGGGTGCTGGCCATCTGTTGGTCGCCGACGGGGCCAACCGGGCGTTTACGGTCCTGCTCGCGGATGTGTCAGACCTTGCGGTTGGCGACCAGGTCGCGGTGGGGTGGACGATCACCGATGAGTTCGTCGCGGAGCACGGGATGACCGGCACGTGGACGGAGTTCAACGGGCAGTGGAAGAGCTTTTTTCGGCGGACGATCACGGACGTCGACGCGACCAGCGGCACAGTCACCCTCGATGTCCCGCTCCGCTACGACGCGCTGATGCGCGACGGCGCCAGTCTCCGCGTCGAAACCGGGTATCTCACCGAGGTCGGCATCCAGGACCTCGCTGTTTCAACCGTGAACGACTGGACGGCGGCGTGGTCGGGCGTCGACCGCACACACGCCATTGGATTGGTGGACGTACGCGACGGCTGGATGTCCAACGTAAAGAGCTGGGAGTCGCCGCTTTCGACGGACGGGCGCGGCAAGCACCTGATGAGCGGGGGTGTCATCATCGAGGACAGCCGGCGTGTGACTGTCGCGGGCTGCGATCTGGAGAACGCCGAGGATCGCGGCGACAACGGCAATGGCTACCTCTACGAGGTGATGCGGTCCAACGAGGTCCTCACGCGGGACAGCATTGGTGCCAACGGAAGGCACAACTTCATCCAGAACTGGGACTTTGGGACGACCGGGTGTGTGTGGCTGCGCGACAATTCGTCCGGTGGCCGTGCCTATCTCGCCGACTGGGACCCGATCGGGTACGCCGCCTACAGCGAGTTCCATCACTCGCTTGCGATGGCGAACTTGATTGACGACACCGTGGCTTCGGACGGTTGGCAGGGGGTGAATCGTCAGACGGAGAGCACGGGCGCGGGGCTGACACTCACCCAGTCCTGCTTCTGGAACATCTCCGGGGGCGGGTACCTGCGGTCGCTGCAGTACGGCGACGGCTACGTCATCGGGACGGACGGGATGGATATCCACGTCGATCCGACCGAATGGGACTGGGAGAACGCGGGTGAGGGGACGGATCCGGAGGATTGGACCGAGGGGTTGGACGCGGCGACGACGCTGGAGCCGCAGTCGCTGTACGAGGATCAGTTGGCGAGGCGGTTGGCGCGGTGAGGCGGGTTCGCGGCGCGTTCCTCCTCGGCGTCGCGTTCGTTCTCGCGTGCGCGAAGCACACGCCTGTCGCTCCTCCTGCGCTCGTCGAAAACAAAGCTCCGACGCCAATTGCTAACGCGCTGTCCCTCACCGTCTTCCCGCCTGGCGACATCCACGCCCCGGTCGGGAGCGGCGCTGTCCGCCTGGTCCGGGTCGAGAATTGGAGCGACGCCACCGTGACCGTGACGGACGCCCGCGTCGGGCAGGCGGGGACTGCGTTCACGATGTCCGGTTTGTTCCCACCCTTTGACCTCGCGCCGGGTGCGGGTGAGAACCTGACCGTGTGGTTCCGGCCGACGCTGGAGGGGCCTGCGACGGCGGACGTGGTCGTGAAGGACCGCGACGGCGAGCATCACCTCGCCGTCGTTGCGACCGGCGATCCGGCGACGGAGGCGGCGCCCTCGGTGGCGGCCGACGCGGCGGATGACGGGGGGCTTGGCGCGATGGCGACGGCGCAGTCAAGGGCCGCCACCGACCCGTCCGACGTGCAGATCATGGGCGGCATGGACTCCGGACTGATCAACGCAGTGGTGCGACGGCACATGCCGGAGGTCCGGTACTGTTACCAGCGCGAGCTGGTCGCCAACCCGGCCTTCGCCGAGAAGCTGAGCGTGAAGTTCGTCATCGCCGGGGACGGCACGGTGGGCTCGGCGGTGATCGGGTTCGCCTCGAACCCGCTCGCATCGTTCGAGTCGTGCATCACCACGCAGTTCTTCAAGATGCAGTTTCCCGCGCCCGCAAATCACGGCATCGTCATCGTCAAAATTCCGCTGACCTTTTCCCCGGGCTGAACGCCGCCGGTCGCCCAAAAACAGGGCTATGCTCGCCCGATGCGCCGCTTCGTCGCCGTCTCCGTCGTCCCCACCGTCCTCCTCGCCTGCAACCACCCGGTCGGCAAGGACGCGCCTTCGGACTCATCAATTCCAGGCGATACCGCCATGACCGGTGTCGACTCCGGCGACACGTCGACCTCGTTCCCCTGCACCGCGACCGGCGACGCCCTCGAAGGCACCTTTTTTGCGCAGGGAACCAGCGTCTCTGGCACGCTCGCGGCGTGCAACGGCGTGACACACGTGACGGCCGGTGCCGGCAACTCGCACCTGTCGGTCACGCTCACCGCCTGGTCGGGCGACGCCCCGACCCTGACAGTCAGCGATGGCGGCGGACACTCGCTCCTTCCTGCTGGCGCTTTGCAACCCAACGTCCCCGTCGACGTCCAGCTCTGGCAGAGCGGCGAGGTGATGTTGCGGCTTGATCCGCCCGATTCGGGCGCCCATGCGTACACGCTCGCGGTTGGGTGCACCTCCGGCTGCGATCAGGCATACACCCGCTACCCGATCATCCTGATGCACGGCATGGGTGGATCCGAGGCGTTCAACGGCGTGGATTACTTCTACAACGTCCGCGCGACGCTGGAGGCGAAGGGCTACCTCGTCCGCAACCCGTCTGTCGCCGCGTTTGCGACGACCGAGGAGCGCGCTGGTGAGTGGGCGACTGAGATCGACGCGATGCAAGCGGAGGGTCTGGGCCGGAAGTTCTTCCTCATCGCCCACTCGCAGGGCGGCCTCGACGCCCGCTATCTCATCTCCAACCTCGGCTACAGTGACCGCGTCGTTGCATTGGACATGGTCGCGACGCCCAACGATGGCACCGTCGTCGCCGACGTCCTCTCGGGCACGATCACGGACGGCTACGTGGACCCCGCCATCGTCGACGCAGGCGCTGCCGCGTTTGCCGCGATGTTCGGCCTCGACGCGACCGATGCCTCTCTCTCCACGGCGATGAACGCGCTCACGACCGCGACACTCACGAGCTTCAACACAAGCACCCCCGACGACCCCGGCGTCTACTACTCCTCCTGGTCCGGCCACTCCTGCGATGCGTTGGACTTCACCTGTCAGGACGCCCATGGCGGGGAGGTCATCGAGCCGCTGATGGCCCCTTTGCTCTGGATCATGGCGGCGTATGGCCTCGACTCGGATGGCCTGGTCCCAACCGATTCGGCGAAGTGGGATGACTGGCAGGGCGAGATCAACGGCGACCACCTGGATGAGATCGGCCAGTTTCAGGACGTCGACAACCCGGCGTTCAACCACCTTGACTTCTACACGTCCGAGGTCGAGCGCCTCGCGGGGATGGGCTTTTGATCGACCCGCAGGCCGAAGCCGAGCGCTGGTCGCCCGTCATCTACCAGGACGTCGCGGATGGGCCATTCAATGATGCGTCGTTGCGGCGGCGGGATCTGTTGTCCCAGGTCGACTTCGACGGCGACTGGGATGCCTTCGACAACGCCGAGAATCTCGACGCTGGCGTCTACCGCTTGCCGGGCACGGTCTACTACGACGTAGTCGAGACCGAGACACACATCTACATCGTCTACGCGTTCTTCCACGCGATCGACTGGGCCGACATCGGCACGATCGACCACGAGAATGACATGGAGCACGCCTGGCTCGTGATCGAAAAGCACGTCGACGGGACGGAGACCCTGCTGGTCGCGCACACACAGGCGCACGGGGAGCTGTTCGGTTGGTCGGACACGACGTTGGGTGGCACCTTCGCCCTCTCAGCCGGCGGGTTGTCGATGGAGGACGAGCACGTTCGCTTGTTCATCGAGGCGCACGGTCATGGTCCGGCGTCATGCTCCTACGCGGGCGGGCTGCCGTTCACGGAGGCCATCAACTGTGCCCCTTCTTCCTCGGAAGACCTCGTCCTCTACCACAATCTCGCCGGCTCGGTTCCCTCGGACCTGACCGAGCCGGATGTGTCCAACGGAGGCGTCGTCGAGGCTGACTACGCCCTCGTCCCCGCGCACGACACGCTCTGGCCCCTGCGCGCGAGCATCGACGGCGAGAGCCCCGATCCCGTGCTTTGGGACAGCGCTTTTGACTATGTCCCGGGCCGCAATGCGGACCTCGACCCGGCCAACGACCTGCTCATCGACGCGTCCAAAAACCACCTCGGCGGCGAGTTTGCGGGCGATGAAGGCGGCGGCGGCGGGTTGCCACCGTGGGGCTACGCGGTCAAGGACAACTGGACGGGCGGCATCGCGTTCGGGTTGCAGGGCGACATGCTGCTCGACCCGGCGGCGCTTTTTGACGCCATGTACCGGGACTATCCGTGTACGGACCGCGAACCGTTCTGGAACTACCTGCAGAACCCCTATCTCGAGGACCTCGTGGTGCCGGGGAGCGGGCTCGGGTCGACGGGCGTGGACGCGGGGCGACGGTGCGACGGGACGGTGGTGACGGCGTCGGACACGGGGGACAGCGGCGGGGACAGCGCGGTGGATTCGGGCGTCCCAACCGGGGATACCGCCGATCAGGGGGAGGCGGGCGACAGCGGGGCGACCCCGGTGAAGGGCGGGTCGTGCGGGTGCGCGAGTGAGGGTGGGGGAGCGGGGTGGCTGGCGGCGTTTTTGGCGCTGGCGGTGGGGCTTCGGCGTCGGACGACCCCGGTCAGAGAGGGCTCAGCGGATTGCGCAGCGCGCTGAAGACGAACGCCACGACGGCGGCGGCGACCGCGCCGATGAGGATGAACGCGGTGGCGGCACCCGCAAGCCAGGGTGCGAGCGGGATTCGTCCCCGACGCCAGAGCACGAACGATCCGGCGGGCAGCGCGAGGGCGATCAAGCCCGTCGCGGTCGAGCCGGCGACCCGGACGGGGTCGAGTTCCTCCTGGTGACGTCCGAGCGGATGACCACATCGCCAGACGCGTCGGCTTCTACGAGCGGAATCGCCACGTTCGGACCGGGCAGGGTCGGCCCGGCAGTGACCGCGGCGGTGCGGACGTCGACGAAGGTGGTGGCCCCTCCGTTGGTCAGGAGCAGCCGGTCGGGGCCCGCGCGGCTCATGTGGTGGAGTTACGCGCCTGCGGGAAGCGCCGCGAGATCGGTCATCTCGACCCCCGGCGCCCGACCCACCAGCAGGCGCCTGGTCCTCCCCCGGTCGGTCTCGGCGAGGGCGCAGACCCGGCCGTCGCCGCGTAGGACCCCACGACGCCAGCGACGAGCGTTGGCGACGAAATGGCAAATCCGAGCGCGAACGACAGGGTGGAGCGGGCGAACGCGGGCATGGCCCACCGTATGCCATCCGCAGCAGGTTACCGCGCGCCCGGTCCCGATTCCCTCCTCCCTCACCCGGCCGTTCGTCCATGCCCTCCGTCTACATCAAGACCTTCGGGTGCCAGATGAACGACTACGACAGCGGCAAGATGCGCGCGCAGCTCGCTGCCGACGGGTTCACCGCGGCCGAGGAGCCCGGCGACGCCGACCTCGTCATCGTGAACACGTGCTCGATCCGGGAGAAGCCCGAGCAGAAGCTCCACAGCTTCCTCGGGACGGTCCTCCCCCAGAAGAAGGTCCGGCCCGTGACTGTCGCCATCGCGGGATGTGTGGCGCAGATGGCAGGCAAGGAGCTGTACCGGAAATACCCGAAGGTGGATCTGGTCTTCGGGCCGGATGCCGTGCACCGCATCCGTGAGATGGTGGAGGAGTCCAAGGTCCGCCGTGTGTTGGACGTCGACTTCTTCGCGGAGGACACCTACCCGTTTCCCACCGACGTCGACCCCGACAGCAGCAGCGTCGCCGGCTTTGTCACCATCCAGAAGGGGTGTGACAACAAGTGTACGTTCTGCATCGTGCCGTCCACGCGCGGCGCCGAGGTGAGTCGGCCGGCGGACGAGGTGGTGGACGAGGTGCGGCGGCTGGTCGACCGCGGGGTGACGGAGATCACGCTGATCGGCCAGAACGTGAACTCGTACGGGCTCAAGATCATCAGCCAGGGGCCTGGGGCCAGCCTCCAGCCGACGTTTTCGGAGCTCCTCCGGCGGGTTCATGAGGTGCCGGGTCTGGAGGTGCTCCGCTACACGACGTCGCACCCGCGCGACATGGGGGATGACGTCGTCGCGTGCTACCGCGAGCTGCCGAAATTGGCGGACCACCTGCATCTTCCGGTGCAGTCGGGATCGGACCGCGTCCTGCGACGGATGAAGCGGTACTACACCCGGGCGCACTACCTCGATGTCGTCGCGCGTCTGCGGGCTGCGCGCCCCTCGCTGGTGCTGACGACCGATGTCATCGTCGGCTTTCCCGGCGAGAGCGACGCCGACTTCGACGAGACGATGACGTTGCTGGAGACCGTGCGTTTTGAGGGCTCGTTCAGCTTCGTCTACTCGCCTCGGCCTGGAACGCCGGCGCTGCGTCTTTTGGACGAGGCCATCCCGATCGGCGTTGCGAACGAGCGGCTCCAACGATTCCAGGCGGTGCAACGGCGGATCCAGCTTGAGGCGCATCGGACACTTGTCGGAGCGACGCTCTCGGTGCTCGCGGACGGTCCCGCCGCGCACGACGAAGGTGTGGTCTGCGGGCGTACCTCCGGCTTCAAGACCGTGAATTTTCCAGGTTCAGAGGCCGATCGTGGGCGATGGGTCTCCGTGCGCGTGGGAGCGGCCTACGCCAACACGCTTCGGGGTGAGCGGGTTGGCTGATCCGGGATAGGCGCCTCCAATGCGCGCCTCGAACCCTCGCCCCCACGTAGCCCGGCTCTTCCTCCTGGCTGGCTCGGCGTTGTCCGCCTGCACCTCGCGTCCGTCCGACGGCCCGGTGCTCTCCGCGGACAGCGCAGACGACGTCGCCGTCGAGGTCCCCTGCGATCTGTCTACCATCACGCTCCCGGCGTCCTACGCCCAGGCGGCCGACGTCACCGTGATTCGCGACGCGCTGAACATACCCCACATCTACGCCCAGAATGACGCGGACGCGTTCTACGCCCAGGGCTACCTGGAAGCACGCGAGCGGCTGATGCAGATCGACACGACCCGGCGCGCGGCGGATGGGACGCTCTCCGAGGTGTGGGGATCGAGCCAGCTCGGGAGCGACGAGCAGGCGCGCGCGATCGGCTTCGCCAAGTGGGCGTGCCCTGCCGTGCTCGCCATCGCGAGTGAGCGACCCGCCGACTATGCGCTCATGGTCGCGTTCGTGAGCGGCGAGAACAAGTACGTGTCCGAGGTGCAGGCCGATCCCACACTGCGGCCGTACGGTATGGGGGAAAACGAGCTGAATTACACGCCCCAGCCCTTCACGCCCAGCGACGTCCTGGCGATGGGGCGGCGGATCACCTGGGGGTTTTCGAGCTCGCCCGAGCCCGAGATTCTCTACACCCTGCTGGAAAAGCTCGTGCCGTCCTACCAGGACCTTCCCACGTTCCGCCCCATCGACGACACGTACACGATGCAAGACCAGGCGTTCCCCGCGTCTGCGCAGAGCACCAGTGACAACGCCCCCGCGACCGGGGTCGAGGCGCCCGATCCCGCGACGTTCGCGGCGTTCGTCGACCAGGTTCACAGCTTGCGGGCCCTGCACGGAAACGTGATGGGCTCCAACAATTGGGTGGTGAACGGGGCCCATACGGACAATGGCATGCCGTTCCTCGCCAACGATCCGCATGCGGGCCTCTCCGACCCAAGCGACCTCTACATGGTGCAGCTCGATTCCAAGGCCGCCGGCGGCGCCTTTGATGTTGCGGGCTGGGGGTTTGCGGGCGTTCCCGGCGTGCAGTTGGGCCACAACGAAAAGCTGGTCTGGGGCGCGACGGTGAACTTTGCGGACGTCGTTGACCTCTGGAACGTGGAGACGACGACGGACAGCGATGGGGCGCTCACCAAGGCCAACATCGGCGGCACGGAGACGCCAATCTTCGCGCGCCACGAGTCCATCCCCGTGAAGCAGGATGACGGCAGCGTCGTCGACACGGACTACGTGGTGAATGAGATCCCGGACCGCGGGATCTTCCTTGGGCCGGAGATGCTGGACATCCCGAACCAGCTGCTCGGGGATGGCTCCATCCTCATGAATTGGACGGGATTTTCGGGGAGCGACGAGTTCTTCGAGTACTTCGACCTGGATCGCGCGGCGACCCTCGATGATTTTGTGGCAGCGGTCGACTACCAGCAGGTCGGGATCCACAACACGGTCGGCGCAACCGCCGACGGCATCCGGTACCACGTGCACGGGAATGTGCCGGATCGCGGTGGCGTTGGTCGGCCCGAAGCCTACGCGGTCATGGACGCCTCCGACCCGGCGACGCTCTGGTCGGGCGATTGGCTACCCGCGGAAGACTTTCCCGACCTCGATGGCTCGCAGGACTACATCGTCACGGCCAACAATGACCCCTGGGGCCAGACGCGTGACAACGACCCGAACAACGACGCGTTCTACTATGGCGCCTTCTACGCGCCGGGCTTCCGCGCCAGCCGCATCGACCATGAATTGGCGCGGTTGATGGGCGAGGGGCCGATGTCGGTCACCGACATGCAGGCGCTCCAGACTGACATCCACTCCAACGTCGCCGAGCACCTCCTGCCCTTCCTGGCGGACGCCGTCGCCCACATCGACGACGACGACTCGCTCACCCAATTCCGTGGGGATGCCAACCTCCTGGAGGCTGCCACGGATCTCGCCGACTGGGACCAGCGCGCGAACCGGGACTCCCAGGAGATGGCGTTGTTCCGGGCATTTCAGTCCATGGTCGCCAAGCGCCTCCTGGACGACGACCTGTCGATCCTGTTCGACTCGGTCGAGAGCGTCAACCCCGTCACCATGGACAAGTTCGCGATCCTGACGTTGCAGGACAACAATCCCCAGCTCACGGAGAACGCTTCGCGGTTTGACCTCCTCTCCGCCTTGCAGGACGCGATGACCTTCGTGGCCGACCGGAAGGTGGCCTTGAACACCGACATCTTCCCCTGGTCGGACCTGCACGCGGACAGCTTCGGAACGTCCTACGGGAGCGGGCAAGGACTGGCGGTGGACGGTGAGAATTCATCCGTGAACGTCTCGGAGTGCAGCATCCTGAACAGCGGCTCGCTCCAGGACGCGTGCAACGCGGGGTCCGGCGCGGTCTTCCGTCAGGTCACCAGCTTTGACGCCGACGGTACGCCCGTCACCACGTTCAACTGGCCGTTCGGCAACACGACCAACGCCGACGCCTGGGTGGCCGGGACCTACGACACCCTCCTCTTCAAGCGGGCCGACGTCGAGGCCACCCAACTGTCCAGCGAGACCCTGTCGCCGTGAACCCTTCCATCGCCCTCGGAGCCCCCATGCGCCGCGCCATCTTTATCGCCCCTGCCGTCCCCACGCTCGCCGTCCTGGCGCTTTGCGCCTGCACCGGCAAGGCCGCGGACGACAGCTCCCCGACCATGGTCCCCCGCGAATTCTCCTCGTGCGACCCCATTTCCTACGACTACTGCTCGCTCCCCTACCCGAGCATGTACTACATGCGCGAGGACAGCAGCAGCCCCACCGGGTACCGCGTCCACTTTGGGGACACGACCCTCTCCGTCACCCACCAGGGCGTTCAGCCAACCACGCAGTACCTCAACGAGCTCGATGGCTTCTCGCCCTTCACGTTGTTGGAGGTCGAGTTTCCGAACATGGTGCTCGACGGGGTGCCCGGCCACGCTAACATCGCCGACAGCGTGGCGGACGGCTCCCCCATCGTCCTGATCGACGCGGAGACCGGCGCTCGGGTGCCGTGCTGGGCGGAGCTGGACGTGTCCGGAAACTACGTGGATGGCCAGGAATTCCTGCTGATCCGCAGTGCTGTGCCGCTCGAGAACGGCAAGCGCTACGTCGTCGGCATCCGCAACCTCAAGGACAAGACCGGCGCGACCGTCGCGGCCAGCGCCGGGTTCGCCGACTTGCGCGACGGGACCGCAACGCAGAATTGGGACATCGAGGGGCGGCGGGATGCCTATGAGAGCATCTTCACCACGCTCGGGAACGATGGGTGGACGCGCTCGGATACCCAGCTTGCATGGGATTTTGTGGTCGGCAGCAAGGAGGGGATCACCGGCCGGGCGACGAGCATTCGTGACGATGTGTTTTCCCGCGTCGGCACCGCAGGGCCGCCCTATACGATCACCAGCATCGACGATGGCGCGGACGGCACGGGGTACAACGACAGCATCTTCCGTGTGGTGATGGGGACGCTGACGGCGCCGCTCTACACCGCCGACGACGGGCCCGGAACCTTCCTCACGCGCGACGCGAACGGGATGCCCTACTACAACGGCGACACCAGCGTGCCGTTCACCATCATCATCCCGCGCACGGCGCACGACAACCCGCGCCCGCTGCCGATCATGCAGTATGGACACGGCCTGCTCGGCGGCCAGGACGAGATCTTCGCGGGCTACCTCGGCGAGATGGCCAACCAGTATGGCTTCTCGATCTTTGCGGTCGACTGGACCGGCATGAAGAGCGAGGACACCAGCGACATCGAGCTGATGATGGCGCAGGACGTGGGCAAGTTTGCGATGATCCCCGAGCGCGAGCA
Source organism: uncultured Pseudomonadota bacterium (assembly GCA_903844155.1). GTDB lineage: Bacteria > Myxococcota_A > UBA796 > UBA796 > SXON01 > CAIUMM01. The sequence continues at coordinate 120,084 of CAIMSU010000232.1, forward strand.
CCAGGGGTTCGCCGAGTTCTTCGCCGCCGAGCGGATGATGACGGGCGACATGGCCAGCGACGATGCGATGAAGTTTGCACCGACGGACGGTTCTGGGACCGATCCGGTCTCGGTCATCGACCCGACCCAACTCTGGTACTATGGAAACTCGCAGGGGGGCATTCTCGGCGGCGCATATCTCGCGTTGAATCCGGACATCCCGCGTGGAGTGCTCGGGGTTCCTGGTACGCCGTACAGCCTTCTCCTCTCCCGCTCGGCCGACTTCACACCCTTCTTTGGCCTGCTGCAGGACGTCTACCCCGATCAGCGCGATGTCAGCTTCTTCATGTCGTGGATGCAGGATCTCTGGAACTCGGGCGACGCTGCCGGATATGCCCGGTACATGAACCAGGATCCGCTGGACGGGGTCGCCCACGAAGTTCTGCTGCAGGACGCCATTGGCGATGCCCAGGTCACAACCCTGGGCGCCCAGAACATGGCGCGCGCGTACGGGGCGGTGCAGGTCACGGACACGCCCTACGAGGACATCTACGGCGTCGATCAGGTCTCCTCCCCCTACACCGGCAGCGCCATCGCCGAATACTACCACAATACGCCGGATATTCCGCAAACCAACGTCCCGCCAGACGTCACGTACGACACCCACGAGGACACCCGCCGGACCGCGTCCGCCCAGGCGCAGCTCTACCACTTCCTCACGACCGGCGAAGTGATGAACTACTGCGACGGCGTCTGCGATCCCGACTGAACCGGAGCCCACCCCATGCTTGAAATCTCCCTGCTTCGGCACGGCCAGACTGACTTTTCGCGTGAGAACCGGTTCTGCGGGTCCATCGACCCGCCGCTGAACGACGTGGGTCTGCGGATGGCGCAGGCGGTGGGAGACGGATGGAAGGACCATGGGTTTACGGCGATCTGGTGCTCGCCCGCCACGCGCACGCGTCAAACCGCCGGGCCGCTTGCCGCCGCGACGGGACTTGAACTGCACGTGGACGAGGGCCTCCGGGAGATCGACTACGGCGACTGGGAGTCACTGCGGCACGAAGACGCGAAGGAGCGCTGGCCGGACGCCTACAATTTCTGGGCCGCAGACCCGGCAAGCCGGGGGACTCCTGGCGGTGAAACGGCGTTTCACGTCGCCGCGCGTTCGGCGCCGGTGATCGAGCGCATCCGGGTCGCGCACCCGGAAGGCCGGGTGCTCGTGGTCTCCCACAAGGCCACGCTTCGGGTGTTGATGTGCGCCTTGCTCGGGTTGGACGTCCGCTTGTTCCGGGAGCGGCTGGGTCAGCCCGTCGCGTCATTATCCAGGTTTGAGCTTACGAAGACGGGCGCGCGTCTGGTGATGCTCGGGAACGTGTCACACCTCCCGCCAGACCTTCGGGACATCGAGGGCACGTGATCCCGCCGGTTCAGAAGGTGAGCGCCACCTCGGAACCCCCCTCCGTCGTTGGTGCCGTCCTCGTCTTGCCGTCGGCGTCGGTGGCGGTCACGGTAATATCGGGGTGGCCGCCGCGCACCTTGAGCGAGTAGGGGCCTGGCGCCGCGATCCACGTGAACCCGAGCGCCTGGCCATCGGCCGACTGCAGCTCGACCTTGATCGGCCCCGTGCCGCCGGTGACGGTGCCGTGCACGTCCCAGCCGGTCACGGGCGAGCGGTTCGGGGCGGTCGCGACGGATGTCTGCGCGCCTCCGCCCCCCGGATTCTCGCCGGGCTCGGTGTGGTCCGGGTCCTTGCTGTTCGCCGCGCCCTCCTCGACGACGTCGGGAAAAAGCTGCGCTTGCGGCGAGTATTTCGCGGACTGGCCGCCGGGTTGCACGGTGGCGTCGTCGACGAGCCCCGAGGCGTCAAAAGCGGCGTCCTTCCCGTAGAGCTTCTCCTGGGGCCAGCCGGCGGCCACAAGCGTGTCGGCGACGGCGCGGGCGATGTCCCCGGCGCCGCTGGAGGAGGGGTGCATCTGGTCGACGAACTTGTCGTCGAGGGCTGCGGGGTCGGCTTGCAGCGCGGCCACGGCCGAGGTGAGCGGGAGCGCGTGGAAGTCCGCGACGGCCTTTTGCGCCCGAAAGTACGGATCCCAGCCTGCGCCCTTGGGAAACTCGTGGTTGACGAGGCCCTTGTTCGCGGGCGAGATGAACGCGACGCCGGCGCCGTGCGCCTTGGCGGCGTGGATGATGGCGTCGAGGTTGGTGGCGTAGTCCTGGAGCGGGACGCGGCGCTCCTTCGCGTCGGGCCACTTGCTGTCCTTCGTCCAGGTCACGAGGTGTGCGCCGGTGCCGCCGCGCGCTTTGTCGATCCAGGCGGCCGTGAATTGGAACAGCGCGCTGTGAACGAGCAGGCTGTTGTGGTAGAGCGCCGCCGTCTTGAGCAGGTCTGCGTCGCGGAAGCCGTCTGCGTTGTTGTCGCTCCAGAGGTTGCCCGTCAGCAAAAGCGTCGGCTGAACGCTCCAGCCCACCTCGTCCAGTAGGATCTTCGTTTGCTCGGTGGAGTACCCGGGGATGGCACCGTTCACGACGTCCACGTCGATGCCGCGCGCCTTGAGCGCGGACTCCAACTGCACCGCGATCGTCTGGTCGTCCGGGATGCCGTGGCCAAAGAACGAGCTGTCGCCGATGACCAGGAGCCGCTCCCTGCCCGGCGGTCGCGGCACCTCGGGCGCCGGTCCACGCAGGCCGAGCGGGCCGATGGTGCACGTGACCTGCCCGTTCTTGCGCACGCCCTCGCCCATGCCCCACAGCCGGGTGTCGTTCGCTGTCATGACCACGCCGGGGTTGTCCGGGGCCCGCCAGATCGGGACCTGCGGGCCCAATGTTCGCGCCGCGCCCTCAAGGATCGCCATCACCGCTACGAACACCACTGCGGAGGCTGCAACCCGGTAGCGATTGCCACGCGTGGCGCGTCGTCGCGCCATCAGGCCGCCGTCAGGCCGTCCGCGCCGGGCCGCGCGCGAACCTCACCCGCGGGCGTGATGAAACGCCACACCTCGCCATCCCGGCGGCATTGGACGACTGGCAGGCTCGTCTCGCCAACGTCGTCGGTCACGACAAAGGGGCCAACCTCCTCCGGCAGCTCCTTCACCAGCTTTGCCAGGCTCGCCGCGTCTGCCGGGCCGCGGATGAGGATGGCGACGGGCAATCCGCCCTCGTCGTCCAGCGCGTCGAGCAGCTTGCCGATGGCCTTGGGGGTGATCACGTCGAGCTTGTAGACGGGTCCGCCGAACGCCATCGCCGGCGTGTAGCCAACGGAAGTGGCCACAATCACGCGGTGGTGGCGCGCGAGCGTGGTGACGAGCGCGTCCGCGAGCGCGTTCGCGTCGGCACCCTCGGCCTTCCAGATCGCCGCGCCGCCGCTGAGCGAGGGGGTCGTCGGCCCGAGGAGGCCTGGTTCAGCCAGGGGGATCAGCTCATCGCCACCCCCGCGCCCACCGCGCATGCTCGAGTAGATGAGCCAGGTCACGAGCAACAATCCCGCGCCAAAGCCGACGTAGAGCATCGGGCTGATGGCCGTGGCGCCCGCAGGGGACATCGCGGCGGGCGAGCCACCCGGGGCCGCCCCGGCTCCGATCGGTGGGGGCCCGCCGGGCGAGGTGGCTCCCGCCGGGGGTTGCCCCATCGCCGAGCCGTCTCCCCCCGGCGGGGTGCCGCCCCCAGACGGGGGTTGGCCAGCGGTCCCGCCGCCACCCATCGCGGCCCCGGGCGCGACCCCGTTTGTTCCAGGCGGCACGGACCCATCTGGCGCGGTCAGCGCGGCCCCGGCTCCTGTCGGCGCTGCGGCTTGCCCCGCGACCGCCGGTGGTGCGCCCCCCGCGGTCCCGTCGCCCGTCGGCGTTGGGCCAGCGGGCTTGGAGGACTGGGCGGCCTCTGCCGTCATCGTCTTTCCGTCGACCGAGATCGCCAGGTCGCGCGCCGAGTTTGCCGGATCCCAGGAGACCTTGCCGCCTGTGTAGCTCGTCGCGCCGACGGACAGGGTGACCTCGAACGCGTCCGCGTCCAGCCAGGTCGTCCCCGAGTACACCTGATCGCCAGCGGTCACGTCCGGCGAGGTGCCATCGTCGCCGACCTTCACGTCCTTCGTCCCGCTCTCGCCCTTCAGGTGAACGACGACGTCCCCTGCCACGTTGTCCGCGGACTTCAGGTCGACCCGGATCACCAGGCCGTGGGGCGTGCCGGCCATGGCTGGCGAGCACAGCGCCGCGAGCAGCAGTGCGCTGCAGAGCCGGGATGTGGCTCCGGGGCTGGCCCATCGCCGTATCACTGGCCGCATCAAGAACTCCGAACGTGGGACCGGAGCGTATCACGTGCGTTACGGGGGGAGAATGCTGTCCTTGTCGAACCTGCGCGCCGCCCTGGCGCCGGCCGGCCTGAACGCCGTCGGCGTCGCTGACCCTGCAGCCTGGGACGCGAGGATGGGACCCGAACGGGTGACGGGCGCGCTGCTGCCGGGCGCGCGGGCCATCATCGTGGTCGGAAACGGCGGGCCGACGCTGTGGCGGGCGTTCGTGGCCGCGTTGGAGGCGGACCCAGGGCGGTTGACGCGCGAAAAGAACCCGATCGATGCGTTCGTGCGCCGCGAGGTCCTCCGTGCCGACGAAGCGCTCGGGGACGCACCCCGCCGCTGGTTCTGGGCCGCGGCGGACGCCGAGACGCACATCGACTTCCGGGTGCTCGCCCACCTCGCGGGCCTTGGCGCAGCCTCGCGGCTGGGCCTGCTGCTGCACGATCGCTGGGGCCCCTGGCTCGGCCTGCGCGCCGCCTGCTTTGTCGATCTCGCGCTGCCGTTCGACAGGCCGCAGACCGCCACCGGGCTGGAGCTGAGCGCGCACTGCCGCGACTGCCACGCGTGTGAGGTTGCCTGTCCGGGTGCGGCTTTTCCGGGCGGGACCTGGGCGGTGGACGCGTGCTCCACGTTCCACCACACCTCGACCGCCTGCGCGTCCACGTGCCACTCCCGCGCTGCCTGCCCGGTCGGCGCGAAAGATCGCTATGATCCGGACGAGTTCGCCTACCACTCCAACCGGCGGCTGGGTCGGCAGGCGCTACGGGCGCACCTGGGCGTGCGGGACGGCGCGGACCGCTTCGAGGGCGAAGGGCCGTTCTGGCGCGACTGGCGCACGCGCACGGACGTGAGCGGTGGCTAGGCGAGGGGCCCGCGGGGGTGGGCGCTGGGTGCCGATCGTCGTGGGAGCGCTTGGCGCCGGGAGTCTCGGGTGGGGCGCGTGGCTGGCGTTCTCCGAGGGTCGGGCGACGAGTCGGCCGGCTGACGGGGGTGCCGGTCCGGCGACGAGTCCGACGACGAGCGCGGCATCGGGTGCCCCCGTTGCTTCAAACGTCACCGTTGGCGGGGTCACGCCGCCGCCGTCCGTGCACGGGGGTTCTGGCGTGTGGGAGGTCGACGCACCGGCTGGGAGCAAGAGCGCCGAGCGTGGCGCTGTCTGCCCCGACTGCGACATCGTCGTCATCACGATGTGCTCGATGCGGCGCGACCACGTCAGCGCGTACGGCCTCGCCCCCAGCACCTTGGACGGCAAACCGCTCACGCCCCGGCTCGACGCGCTGACCGCCGGTGGCTTTCGCCTGGACGCCGCGTGGTCCGCCTCGAATTTCACGCTGGCGGGGCTCACGGCGGTGCTGACGGGCGAGTTCGGGTCCAGCACCGGCGTGACGGGCTGGGACAAGGGGCTTGTGAAGGATGTCCCAACCCTTCCGCAGATCCTTGGCTACTACGGATACCGCACGGGCGCCTTTACGATCGACGCGCCGAGCGGCTTTCGGCCCGACTACGGCCTCGACCGGGGGTTCCAGCACATGGAGATCATCCCCCCGCCGCGCGACACGCCCGACGGCCGCAGCACCGGCGGCGACATCGGCCCCGGCGGCGCCTCCGCACGTCCCGCCGCCGCCTGGATCGCCGCGCAGGACACCTCCAAGCCGATGTTCGCGATGTTCCACACCCGCACCGCGCACTACCCCTTCGTGCTCGACGACGATGACTCCGACGTGACCGGCGTGACGCACCTGCTCTGGGCCTCGGGCGGCCTTCACCCGACGGGTCAAGCGATGCCCGGAACGGCCGGCGGAACGGCCCAACGCGGTGTTGTCGCGCTGGCTGGGCCCGACCCTGTGCAGGTCGGCGTGCTCAAGGCGGGCGCACCCGGGATCGCGGTCTGGAAGCGCCGCTACGCCGAGGCCGTCGCGCGCATGGATCTCGACGTCGGGGTGATCGCGGACGCCCTGCAAAAGCGCGGTCGCCTCGACAAGACCATCATCGTCATCCTGGCGGACCACGGCGAGTCCATCGACGATCACGGCGAGCTGCTGCACGGCGATGCGTACTTTGACGGCGTCGTCCACATCCCCATGCTGGTGCGCGTACCCGGGATGACCGGCCACCCCATCGCGGCGCTCACCAGCCAGGTCGACGTCCTCCCCACGCTGCTCGATCTGGTCGGCGCCGTCTCTCCCGCAGGCATCGACGGGAGCTCGATGCTGCCGCTGTTCACGGGCAAGGAGGACGCCATCCGGTCCACAACGCTCGTGGAAGGCGGAGTTTCCTGGCACGATGACGGTCACCCCCGCGGCGCCGTCATCGCCCCGCCCTGGGCGCTGCTCAAGCAGGATCGCGGCTGCGGCGGCGGGATTGAAGGCCCCCGCGGCCCCGGCGAGCCCGCCACCTGCCTGTTCAACCTCGTCACCGACCCCGGCCAGGACGACAACGTCGCCACGGCTCATGCGGACGTCGTCAAGGATCTCCAGGGACGATGGGACAAGTTCCGCGCCGCCCACGCCGAGGCGGGAACCACGCTGTCCCTCGATCCGGCGTTCGTGAAGCAACTTCAGGAGACGGGCTACAACTTCCGGCCGGGCGAAAAGTGAGCCGGCGGCGCTCCCGGCGGCGCCGCCCGACGTTCGCGCTCCCCGCGTGGGTCGCCACGCTGCTCCCGGTGGCCGCGGCAGTGCTCGGGTGGGTTTTCGCGCCGTGGCTGCTGAGCCACCTGGGCCCCCCCGTCGCCCTCGACCCGGCTGTCTGGACCGTCATCGTTCCCGGTCGCGACGAGACGATGGCGGACGAAACCTTGGTCTCCGGGACGGGACTGGTCGATGGCGCCCTGCACATCTCCGTACGCGGACTCACGCGGTCTGACATTCTGCGACCGACCGTGAACGGCAAGGTGGGCGCGATGGACCTCGGGATCGCTCGGGAGAGCGGCCCGTTTTTCGTGAACGTGCATGGCGCGGGCGGTCAGATCGCGCGCGCGGCGGAGTTCGGCCCCGACGGCTGGCGACGGGACCCGTCGCAGGCGTGGTTGCCCTACGCGCGCCCCGGCCTGGTCCGGCTCGACCTCACCGGCACCTCCGCGACCGTCGACGGTACGGGGGCTGGCCCTGGGGCATCCGGTGACGTGGAGATCGTCGCGGTCGACGCTCCCGCCGCCTTGAGCCACCTGACCCTGACGGACACGGCGGGCGCCGTGATGGTCGACGAGGACTTCGGGCTCGCGGACCCCGGCTGGGTTGGGCGCGCGCTGTTCGCCCTCCTTGGCGGCGGCCTCGCCACGCTCGTGGCGTACGTCGCCCGGCGCGCCGACACGGCGTCGGGTCGATTGCTGGCGTTGTTGTTTGTCGTTCCGTCGGCGGTGGTGCCATTCGTCCGCTACGCGGACTGGCGCGTGGTTTGCGAGCGGCTCTACCTGCTGCACACGGCGGCCTCGACGCTGCGGATGGCGTGCTTCGCGCTCGGGTTTGTGCCCCTGTTCGCGGCCGCCGTCCTCGTCTCCGGCCGCCTGCCCCTCCACCCCGGGGAACCCCAGCGGCGCGCCTTCTCCTTCGGCCTTTTCGTCGCCCTTCTCGTCGCCATCGACCTTGAGGCCTGCCGCGCGCTCGAAGGCTGGGCGTACCTGTGGGCGATCCCCGGGCTCGCCTTCCTCCTGCTCCCGTGGCGGGCCGCTCGGGCCCTCGCCTTGCCTGCCGATCGCGTGCTCGCGCGCGATCTCCCTGCGCTTGCGGCCGTCGCCGTCCTCGGCTGGGGTCCCGGCCTCGTCCCCGCCGCGCTCTGGCGCCTCCTCTGCCTGCTCGCCGACGCGCCGGTGCTGGCCCGCCAGGGCGCGCGGGTCGGCGCAGACGCCGCGTTCGTCCTCCTCGCCTGCCTCCCCCTCGGCGTCGAAAGCGCCGTGCGCTGGAGCTACCTCGACGACGCCTGGGACCCGATCAAGCTCGCGGGAACCTCCGTCGGCGAGGCGGGGCGGTCGGCAGACTTCAGCCCGTTCTTTGACGCCAATTGTGCCAAGGGGAAGGCTGATGCGGTCTACACCTTCGGGGGCTCTTCGGCCGGCGGCGCCTTCCAATTCGAAGGGAAGCCCGTGGCGTTCTTCCCTGTCCGCGTCCACCAGCGTCTGTGTGCCGAGGGGCGGAGCATCCGAACGCTCGACTATGGCAACAGCGGGCGGGACAGTTGGGACGCGGCCACCGCCGTGGATGGCCTGTTTGCGTCGACCCCGCCCGCGGCCGTCATGCTCTACCTCGGGGTCAACGACCTCTTGACGGCCGACTCGCCCTACACGCGCAAGGAGCGGGCCGCCCGGATGGCCGAGCGCGCGGAGGCGGCCAACAAGCTCGACGCGCTGTCCTCGTCGATCCGCACGCTGACGGGCTTGTCACTGCTGCTGCGCCCCGCCCCGGGCAGCCAGCAGGCCGTCGTGGCGGTGCCCATCCAGGACGCGGAGGAGAACCTTCGACACATCCAGGCCGCCGCAGCCCGTTCCCATGCGCAGGTGCTGCTCATCCCGGAGTACACCCAGCCCGACGTCGACGGCGTGCTGGGGCCCTACTGGGCGATGGAGCGCCGGTTGGCGGCCGAGCTTCCGGGCGTGCGCTACGTCGATTTGCGAAAGCGTCTCGGCGCGAACGGCACGACCTACCTCATCGACCGCAACCACCTGAACCGCGCTGGCAGCGACAAGATCGGCGAGGTCATCGCCCCCATCGTTTCGGACATGCTGGATGGCAAGCCGGCGGCTTCCCCTGATCCCTGACCCGCTCGCGTTACCCTTGCCGCTCTAGCGGACTCCCTGCGATGGGCCAGCTTCGGCGCGCGCTCTTGACCCCCGTCTCCGAGATCGCCTGGCGACTGCCGGGCTGGCCTCGGCGTTTGCTCGCGGAATTCAGCCTCGCTGAGCGCGGATCCATGGTCGACATGCTGGCCGCCGCCCAGGCTACGCCGCGCCGTGAAATGCGCCGAAAGTACTTCCTGCACGCGCTCGACGAGGGGCGCCACGCCACCATCTTCGCGGATCGGGTGCGCGCGCTGTCGCCGGGGCGGGCCGACCGGGCCGAGGCGGTGATCGAGGACGCCGGGCTGTTGCAGGACCACGGCATCGTCGGCGGGCAGACGCTGTTCGAGCGACTCGGCGAGCTGGACTTCCTCGCGTTCGTCTACGTCGCCGAGGCCGACGCCGTCGAGCAATTCGGGGTGTACCTCGACCGCAACCTGCCGGACGCGGAGACGAGCGCGTCGCTGCGGGCGATCCTCAAAGACGAGGCGTTTCATGTGTCCTATTCGCGGGCCGAGTGCGAGCGGTACCGCAAGGACGGCAAGCCGGTCGACCAGGCGATCCGCGCGGTGCGATGGCGGCGGTTCAAGGAGGGGTGGATGCGGTTCACGCGCGACTTTGGCGAGTGGACCAGCGGATTCTGGTTGCTGGTGCTGTATTTTGTCGCCGTCGGCCCGTTCCGGGTGCTCGCGCGCGTGGAGACGGGCGGCTGGAAGGTCGTGGCGCGACCCGGGGCGGCGGGGCTGGCGGCTGCCCGGCTTGAGGGCTGATGCCGGTCTACATCCTGGGGATCTCGGCGCTCTACCACGACTCTGCGGCCGTCCTGCTGCGCGATGGGGTGGTTGTCGGCGCGGCGCAGGAGGAGCGCTACTCGCGGCTCAAACACGACGCCTCGCTCCCGGTGCGTGCCGTCCAGTGGCTGTTGTCCGATGCCGGGATCACCGCCTCTGACCTTGATCATCTCGTGTTCTACGAGAAGCCGCTGCGCAAGTTCGAGCGCATCCTCGCCACGTCCGTCGCAACCTTTCCGCGCTCCTGGGGCGCGTTCCCGCGGCAGATGCGGAGCTGGCTCGGCGACAAGCTCTGGCTGCGGTCCACGCTCTGCGCGACGTTCGGCGTTCGACCAGAGCGCGTGCTCTTCTGTGAGCACCACCTCTCCCACGCCGCCAGCGCCTTTTACGCATCGCCCCACGCCGAGGCCGCAGTGCTCGCCGTCGACGGCGTCGGCGAATGGGCGACGACCACGCTCTGGCGCGGATCCGGGACCACCCTGGAGCCGATTGCCGAGGTGCGATGGCCCCATTCGCTTGGGATGCTCTACAGTACCATCACCGCCCACCTCGGGTTCGCGGTGAACGAGGGCGAGTACAAGGTGATGGGAATGGCGGCGTACGGACAGCCGAAGTTCCGAGCCGAGGTCGACCAGCTCCTGCGCTGGGACGCGAGCGGTGGCTACGCGCTCGACCTCGACTATTTCAGCTTCCACTGGCACCCCACGCGTTCGGGCACGCCTGCGCTGGAGCGCCTGCTCGGGCCCCCTCGCTTTCCCGGCGCGCCGTTCACGCCCGCGGCCTTTCCCGGCGATGCAACGCCCGAACAGGTCGCTGACAGCCAGCGCTACGCGGACGTCGCGGCGTCGGCCCAGGCGCAGATGGAGGAGGCGATGCTCCGGCTGGTCGCCCACGCCAAGGCCGCGGTCGGGACGGACGCGCTCTGTCTGGCCGGGGGTGTTGCGTTGAACTCGGTCGCAAACCGGCGAATTGCGAAGGAAGGGCCGTTCGCCCACCTGTGGGTGCAGCCGGCCGCGGGTGACGCTGGCGGGGCGATGGGGGCGGCGCTGTGGGTCTGGCATGCGGTCCTCGGGAATCCGCGCGGGCCTGCGCTCTCCCGACCGGACCTCGGCCGCATCACGCCCGTTGACCGCGCACGCGAGATGTTGACGGATCTCGGGGCGAAGTTCGAAGTCGTCGATGACCCGGCCCGCTCCGCCGCTGCCGACCTTGCCGCTGGAAAGGTGATCGGGTGGGTGCAGGGGGGCGACGAGTGGGGCCCCCGCGCGCTGGGCCATCGCTCGATCCTCGCCGACCCGCGCTCGGCGGAGACGAAGGACCACGTCAACGCGCGCGTGAAGTACCGCGAGCTGTTCCGCCCGTTCGCTCCGGCGGTGACCGTTGAGGCGGCGGACGCCTGGTTTGACATCCCGGAGGCCGCCCGTGAGCCGGTCCGCTGGATGCTGGCGACGGCCGATGTGCGTCCCGAAAAACGCGCGGCGATCCCTGCAGTTGTTCACGTCGACGGCTCCGCGCGCGTGCAGACGGTGGATGCGGGCGCGTCGCCCCTGTTTCACCGGTTACTGTCGGAGTTCGGCGCACTCACCGGAGTTCCGATCGTGCTGAACACCTCGTTCAACCTCAAAGGCGAGCCGATGGTCTCCTGCACCGTGGATGCGATGGCGTCCTTCCATCGCTCAGGCCTCGATCTCCTGTACGTCGACGGGTTTCGTGTGGAGCGGCCGAGATGAGCACGCAGGACCCGGCCAGCTACGAGCCTACCCGCGTCGAAGCCTGGCTTTTGCGCCTCGGCACAGCCGGTGCGCTGCTCGCGATGCTCTCACGTGGCGGGCGATGGTGGATGCTGCCGCTCACCCTGCTGTTCTTGATTGCGGGCGTTGGCCTGCTATTCTTGCAGAGCATCCACTACGTGGCGCCCTTCATCTACATGGTTTTCTGAAGCCTTGGCACGGCGGGCCCGTCGCCGCTCGAACCGTCCGATCCGGCTCCTGCAGGGGGCGATGGTCGCGGGGTCCGTGGTCCTCCTGGCCATCGGCCTCGCCCGGTGGTGGTCCGCGCGCCAGCAGGCGGATCTCACAGGCTGGACCTCGCTCTACGACGCAATCGGCGTCATCAAGAAGGGCGGCGACTCCACCGCTTGCCTCGCGGTCGCCGACGGCGCCCCGCGCCTCAACTGCCTCCTTTACGCCGCCGACCACGCGCTCCACGCCAACGACCTCACCGCGTTGCGGGCGACGTGCGAGCGCATGCCCGACCAGACCTGGAAGGAGTCCTGCCTGCTCGACGCCATCGACATCGACCCCGCCCTCGACCTCGTCGGCACGGTGGCCGCCTGCGAGTCCGAGACCCCCGCGCTGGCCTACCATTGCGAGGGCCACGTCCGGAACCGCATGAAGCTCTTTCCACGCGAGATCGCGCTCGCGCCCGAGGTGCACCCCGAGCAGATGGTCGGCGTCTTCAACAAGCTGGTCTACGACCACACCGTGCCCGAGAACGAGGAGACCGCCCAGGCGTTCGGCAAGCGCCTGCACACCTTCGGCCGCCCGATCGACGACTGCGGCCAGATCGACGCCTCGCTGCAGGCGAAGTGCAGGGACGGCTATGGCCAGTAGCGGCCAGCCGGGCGAGGATACAGCCGGATGATGCTCATCCTGGCCCTGTTCGCCTGCACGCCCGCGCCGCCGCAGACGATCGCGGACTGCGGCGGTGCCGACCGGGACGTGTGCCTCTCAACCCTCGCCGTGGCGCTCATGCCGTCGGACCCGAACGGCGGGATCGCCGCGCTCAACGCCATCAAGGACCCGACGGCCCGGCTCGCTGCGGGCGGCGCCATCTTCGCCAACCGGGACATGGTGTTCGACTTTGCCACGTCGACGAAGATCTGCGCCGCGCTGCATGACAGCTTTGACGAGGGCTTTTGCCAGCGGCGGCTGGGGCAGGGGCATTTGAAGGGGCGCTGATCAGGCGTGCACAATCTTCTCGAACATCGTCCTGGTAAAATCGTGACCGGCGAGAAAACAAAGCCGCACCGAGACGTCCGACCCGCGCACGTCGACCTGCTCCACGTTGCCCAGCGGCTCGCCGTCGATGACGCAGCGGGCGGGGCGGTGCTCCCAGTCGAGCACCTCGATGTGGATGGGCGAGGTGTGCGGCAGGACGAGCGGCGCGAGGCGAGGGGTGTGCGGGCAGATCGCCGTGAGCTGCGTCGCGCGCACGAGCGGGTGTGCGGCGGGACCGCCGGCCGAGAACGAGTACGCGGTGGAACCGAGGGGCGTTGCGGCGATGAGACCGTCGCAGACCATGCGTTTCACGGCCTCGACGCCGTCGACCGTCACGCGCAGGTGGCAGGTCTGGCCGGTCTGGCGCTCGACGTAGACGTCGTTGACGGCGGCGCCTTCAAAATCGTCGCCGTCGGGGCTGATGGCGCGGACCTGGAGGCGCGGGAAGCCGTGGCTCACGTAGCCTTCGGCCTCCAGGACGCCTGCGACGGCTCGGGCGACGGCGTCCGGCTCGCCGGCCATGTCGTTCATCAGGAAGCCCAGGTAGCCGCAATTGATCCCGAGGTAGCTGTGCAGTGGGCCGTGCGCGTGGATGGCGCGGAGCATGGTGCCGTCGCCGCCAAGCACCAGGCAGACGTCGGGCGCGAGCGAGTCGGGAAGGGCGAGGCGGGTGAACGCCGCGTCGAGGGCGTGGCCGCGGGCGTTCTCTGCTGCGAAACGGATCATCGGGGCCGGGGTATCAAGAAAGTGGGCGGGGGGCTAGCCTGCGACGGACCCCGCCAGAGCGCGATACCCGCCCGCGGTCATGCAGATCACGTTCGAGGAGCTCAACGCCCTCCCGCTCGCCGTTGTCCGGAAGATCCTGCCCGGATGGGTTGCGGCGCACGTCACGGACGAGACGGTGCGGCTGCGGCTGCAGGGCGAGCTGGAGGCGCTGCTCGGCGCGGTGCCCGAGCCCGACCTCGTCGCCCTGCGCAGCACCTTCATGGTGGCGGGCGATGCCTGGCGCTTCCATCCGGCAGATCCGATCGCCCGCGCCCTGACCCGCCTGTACATGAACGAGCTGGTCACCACGCAGGCGTTCGAGCATCCGGAGCGTCTGCGACGGTTCCTCGATTCGGGGCCTCCTCGGCGGATCATCATCGGCAACCACCTCTCATACACGGACACGCAGGTCACCGATCGCGCGTTCGTCACCGCCGGCTTCCCGGCCGCCGCCGACCGCCTCGTCGCCATCGCCGGTCCCAAGGTCTACACCGATCCCTGGCGTCGGCTCGCCGCAATTTCGCTGCACACCCGGAAGACGCCCCAGTCCAACGTCGTCGCGACCGAGCAGGACGCGCTCTCGCCCCGCGAGCTGGCCGTCGTCGCCTTCGCGGCCATCGACGAGTGCGTGAGCTTGACGGACCAGGGCTACATCCCGCTGCTCTACCCGGAGGGCGCGCGGTCGCGATCCGGGCATGTACGCCCGTTTCTACGCGCGTCGGCCCGCTATCTGCAGCAGCCCGACATGCAGATCCTCGCCATGGCCCAGACGGGCACCGAGCACATCTTCCCGATTGGCGAGGCGGTGATGACGCCGGGGCCGGTCCGCATCGCCTTCGCCGAGCCGTTCTGCGCCGCGGATTATCCGGGGAAGACCGGGCCGATTATCGAGGCGCACCGGCGTCTCGCAGCGATGTTGCCGGAGGCGTATCGGCCGGAGACCGACGAGGTTCTGGCGTAGCTACCGCGCCGCCTTCTTTTGCCCATACGCGCTGCGTTTCTTCATCAGCTCGCCCCGCCGCGCCCGTCGCAGCAGGTGCCCGATGCCCTCCGAGGGTCCGAAGCCTTCGCTCTCGATCACCTGCGGACGCGTCGGCTCCAGGCACCACTTCGCGACGTCCACCGCCATGCGTACGCCGCCCGGCTCAAGCGTCGGCATGTGTCCCAAATCGTCATACCGCCAGACCACCGCCTCGTAGAGATCGCCGAGCAGGCGCGTCTTCTGCCAGGGGAACACCTTGTCGTGCAGGCCGATGGCGACGAGGACGGGCATGGTCAGGAGCGTTGCCTCGACGTGCGGCCGACGGACGAGGTCGATGGCCAGCGCTGGCGGCCAGGGGACGCTCTGCATCCAGGCCTTCTCGGCCTCCTCCGCCGACATCCGGTTCATGCCCAGCGAGGTGTAGGCGGCGAGCGAGGGGCGGACGGTCCGACCGCGGGCGACCGGCACCATCGGCGCCAGGTGCCCGAGCTGTTGGAGTGTTGGGACCACGCGAATCTGCCCGGGAGGCGTGGGGCAGACGAGGACGACCCCACGCAGCTTCTGCATGTCCGGGCGCGCGGCAACCACCTGCGCGACGAGTCCGGACATGCTGTGCCCGAGGAGCACGATCTTTTCGGGCCCCTGTGCGGGCGACAGCGCGCCAAGCGCCTGGGCGAGGGCATCGGCGCTGGCCTGGACCGTGACCCCGCCGACGTCGTCCCCGGGTCGGTGCCCGGGCATCGTCAACGCGACAACCCGAAGGTTCCACGCCGTGAACGTCGCCACCCAGGGCTCGAACATCCATGGCCCGAGGCCGATGCCGTGCGTCATCACGACGGTGGCAACGGCGTTCGGGCATGGAAAATCGAGCCCCGAGAGGGGGCCGAGCTGGATGGGAATGGGGATCATCGAGGAGCGGCCGGGGCCGCAGACCCGCCCTTAGGCCAGGATCTTCTGCAATTGCAGGGCGAGCGCGACCTTGGTGGCCTTGACCTTGCCCATCATGAAGAGCTGCATGGCGGCGCTGGGGTTGTCGAGGATCTTCTCCCAGTCTGCCTTGGCGACGGTGATGATGCAGCCGGGGTTTTCGATGGCGCCGACGATGACCGAGCCGGGAGCCGTCGAAAGGTCCAGCGTCCAGGTGCCGGCCCCCGTGATGTCAAACTGGATGCTGTCCTTGACGGAAGCCTGCAGCTCGGGCGTGATCTTCGCGGGGAGGTAGGTCTCGAAAAACTCGTTGGTATCGGCCACGGGGGGCTCCTTTGGGAAGGGCTCGCCTCGTAACCCGGAATCGGTCCGACTTCACCCGCTGGGAGGTCGGCGCCGCTTGCTCCCTTCCCCGCTTGCTGCTACCCCTGCGCGGCGTCGCCCTCCTGCTCCCCAAAGAGGTCCTTGTGGCCAAGCCGCTGATCATCGTCGAATCCCCCGCAAAGGCGCGGACCATCGAGCGGTTCCTGGGCTCCGAGTACACCGTGATGGCCAGCGTAGGGCACATCCGGGACCTGCCGGACAGCGCCGAGGAGGTCCCGGCCGAGTTCCGCGGGCGCGCCGACGTGAAGTACGGCATCGAGATCGCGCGCGATTTCACGCCCATCTACGTGGTCAAGGCCGAAAAGCGCCGAACGGTCGCCGACTTGCGGGCAGCCGTGCGCGCGGCTTCCCGGATCCTGCTGGCGACAGACGAGGACCGGGAGGGCGAGGCCATCTCCTGGCATCTGCGCGAGGAGCTGACGACGCGGTCGTCAAAAACTCCCATCGCCCGCCTCGTCTTTCACGAGATCACGCCCGAGGCCATCCAGGCGGCGCTCGCACACCCCCGCGCCATCGACGAGCACCTCGTCCAGGCCCAGGAGGCGCGCCGCGTCATCGACCGGCTGTACGGCTACGAAGTCTCGCCGCTGCTCTGGAAGAAGGTCAAGCCCCGGCTGTCGGCAGGACGCGTCCAAAGCCCGGCTTTGCGGCTGATCGTCGAGCGTGAGCGCGCGCGCATGGCGTTCCGGTCGTCGGGCTGGTGGGATGTGACGGCCACGATGGCGGCGCGCGCTGGCTCGCTGACCGGCGGGCTCGTGGCGATGGGCGGCGTGCGGGTGGCGTCGGGCGCAGATTTTGACCCGAACACGGGGCTTTTGATCGCCAAGGGGACGCCCCCGGTGCTGCTGGACCAGACTCGCGCTGAGCGGCTGGCCAAGGCGATCCTCGGCCAGGAAGGCCGGGTTGACGCGGTCGAGTCCAAGCCGTTCCGCGAGTCCCCGAAACCACCGTTCACGACGAGCACGCTGCAGCAGGAGGCCAACCGCAAGCTGCGCTGGACCGCGAAGGACGCGATGAAGTCGGCCCAGCGGCTCTACGAGAACGGCTGGATCACCTACATGCGCACCGACTCCGTGGTGCTCTCGGAGCAGGCGCTGACCGCCGCGCGCGGGCTGATCGCCACCGATTACGGGAAGGATTACCTACCGAATCGCCCGCGGGTCTACGCGTCCACCGCCAAGAACGCCCAGGAGGCCCACGAGGCCATCCGGCCGGCCGGCACCCGGTTCCGCTCGATCGAGGAGGCGCGCCGCGAGCTCGATCCCGTTGACGCCCGCCTGTACGAGCTGATCTGGAAGCGCACCGTCGCGAGCCAGATGGTCGACGCGACCGGAAAGCGAGTTGCCGTCGACGTGAACGTCGCCGTCAGCATTCCCGGCGCCGGGACCCCCGCCCGGTTCCGGGCGACCGGCCTCACCATCGACTTTCCGGGCTTCCGCCGTGCCTATGTCGAGGGCAGCGACGATCCCGAGGCCGAGCTGGCCGACCAGGAGCGCGTGCTCGCCCCTGTCGCCGTCGGGGACACCGTGCGGTTCGAAAAGCTCGTTCCAAAGGGGCACACCACGCAGCCCCCCGCGCGGCTCAACGACGCCACGCTCGTGAAGGAGCTGGAGGCGCGTGGCATCGGCCGCCCGTCCACCTGGGCGACGATCATCGACACGATCATCCAGCGAACCTACGTTTTCCGCAAGGGCAACGCGCTCGTCCCGACGTTCACCGGCTTCGCCGTCACCGCGCTGATGGAGCAGTACCTCGGCGAGCTGGTTGACTACGCGCTCACGGCGAACATCGAGGAGGACCTTGACCGCGTCGCCCTCGGCGGTGTCGACCGCCTCACCATCATAAAGAAGTTCTACCACGGCAAGGACGGCCTCGAAGCTCGGGTTGTCGACGCCGGCAACGTCGTCGACCCCCGCGTCATCTGCAGCATCCCCATCGGCCGCTCGGGCGAGGTCGACGTGGTCGTGCGCGTCGGCCGCTACGGACCCTTCCTCTCCGCGGGCGACCGCACTGCCGATCTGCCCGAGGACGTCGCGCCAGACGAGGTCACGCTCGCATGGGCGCTCGAGCGCCTCGACAAGAAGGCAGCTGGCCCCCGGCTGCTTGGCAAGGATGAAGCTGGCACATCCGTCTACGTGATGGACGGCCGGTTTGGCGCCTACGTGCAGCTTGGCGAGGCCGTCGCCGCGGTGGAGGCCGCCCCGGACGCGACCACCGAGGCGAGCAAGCCACCGAAAAAGGGTGCAAAGCCCGCCGCCAAGCCCTCCGGGAAAAAGCCTGCGAAGAAAGCATCGAAGAACGATGCGCCCAGGCCCCCACGCGCGTCGTTGCTCGCGGGCATGACGCCGGACACGATCACGCTGGTAGACGCCTTGAACCTGCTGAAGTTCCCGCGCACGCTTGTGCGTCCGGGGGTTGGCGGTGCTGACGAGACCACGGCCATCCAGGTCTACAACGGCCGGTACGGACCCTACGTGAAGCGCGGGACGGACAGCCGGTCGATTCCCAAGGATGTATCGCCCATGGCCATCACCTGGGCCGAGGCGGAGGCCCTGCTCGCACAGCCACCCTCGCGGCGTGGTCAGGCGGCGCCCAGGGCGGCGCTCAAGGAGCTCGGCGCTGACCCCAAGAGCGGTGGAATGATCAAGGTGCTCGAAGGAAAGTGGGGGTTCTACGTCACCGATGGCGAGACGAACGCGAACCTCGCCAAGGGCGCCGACCTTGAGACCCTCTCGCTCGCCGAGGCGGCGGAGCTGATCGAGGCCCGTCGTGGCATCCCGAGCAAGGCGAAGGGCCGGGGACGTGGGCGCAAGCCGCCGTCGCCACAAACGACGCGCACTGTCGGAAAGGGTCAGTCTGCGGCTGCGAAAAACGCAGCGCCTGCGGGCAACGCGACGAAGGCGGCAAGCGCGAAGGGGACGTCCGCGAGTCCTGCGAAGAAGACCCCGGCGAAAGCAGGGAGTGGTTCGAAGGTGGCGCCAGGCAAGAAGCCTGCTGCGTCCGCCAAGAAGCCGGTCACTGCTGCGAAGAAGTCCGCCGCCGCGGCAAAAAAGACCGCCGCATCTGTGAGCCCCGGACGAAAGCCAGCCGCCAAGACGGGTGATTCCATCGAGCCGCAGCCGTGAAACCGCTACGGTGGGCCTCGCTCGGAAGCGCGGGCGCAGCGCGGGCGGGCGTGCTCCACCTCGCGGGAGTGGAGGTCCGCACGCCAACGTTCATGCCCGTCGGCACGCAGGCGGCCATCCGCACCGTCTCGCCGCTGCACCTCGAACAGACTGGCAGCCAGATTGTGTTGGCCAACACCTACCACCTCTCCCAGCGTCCCGGCGAGGACGTGGTGAAGAAGGCCGGTGGGCTCCACAAGTTCTCCGGTATCAAGTTGCCGATGTTGACCGACTCGGGCGGGTTCCAGGTGTTCTCGCTCGACAAGAAGGAGGTGACCGAGGAGGGGGTCACGTTCACCTACGAGGTCGACGGCAACCGCACCTTCCTCTCGCCCGAGCGCTCGATGCAGATCCAGCAGGATCTCGGCGCAGACATCGCCATGGTGTTTGATGAGTGTCTGCCGTTTGGCGCGGACCGCAAATACGCGGAGGCCTCCGTTGGTCGGACCACGCGCTGGGAGCGCAGGTCCAAAGCGGCACATACGCGACCGGACCAGTCGCTGTTCGGCATCGTCCAGGGTGGGTTCTGGGGTGACCTTCGCAAGCGTTCGGCCGAGGAGATCCAGGAGATCGGCTTTGACGGGTACGCCATCGGCGGCCTGTCTGTCGGCGAAGGCCACAAGGCGATGTGCGAGGTGCTCGATGACACCATGCCGCATATCTCACGGTCACACGCCCGCTATCTGATGGGCGTCGGCCGCCCGATCGATCTGGTCGAGGGTGTGGCCCGCGGCGTGGACATGTTTGACTGTGTGTTGGCCACGCGGCACGGTCGCTCGGGCGTCGTGTACACCACCACGGGCCGGATCCGGGTCTCGGACGCGAAGTTCCGCAAGGACATGTTCCCGATCGACACCGACTGCCGGTGCTACGCGTGTGTCACGTTCACGCGCGCGTACATCCACCACCTCCTGCGCGTCGACGAGGTGCTTGGCAGCACGCTCTGCACCATCCACAACCTGCACTGGTTCGCGACATTCATGGACCGCATGCGCGACAGCATCATCGATGGGACATTTGAGTCCTATCGACGGCGCGTGCACGACCTTTACCCGGAGGACACGTCGGCGAAGCCGGTCGCGGTCTACACGCCCGCGGGCGGATCGGGGACGGCGCGGGTGGAGAAGGGGCCGGGGAAGGTCGGGAAGCCGGGGGCAGTTGGCGGAAAGCGCGGGCGATAGCGGCTTACTCAGGGGGAAATCCGCCGCTGTCACGGCCTGGTCGGGGTCGGCGTCGCAGCGGAACCGGATAGCTGCCCCGAATGTCCCTCCGCCCCAGCACCACCCTCGTCGCCCTCGCCCTCCTGTCCTCCTGTTCCGGCGGCAAACCCGGCGAATCCGGTAGTGACAGCGCCACGCCACGTGGCGATTGCAACCCCGTCGACGACGGCGGCTGTCTGCTGCCCTTCCCGTCGAGCTTCTACCTCGACGCGGACGCTTCCACCGGCACCGGCTACCGCGTCGCCTTCGGCCCGACGTCCCTGCCGACGGACAAGTTCGGCGTCAACATGAAGCCCGACAATTGGAACGTGAAGGACGGCTTTTCGACGCTCGGGCCGCTCTACGCGCTCCTGCCCGGCGCGGACGTGCACAGCCCCGGCTCGCTCAACTTCGACACGCTCGCGAACTACATGAACGCCGACGTCACGACGATCATCGTCGACGCGGACACCGGCGAGCGCATCCCGCACTACATCGAGCGCGAGGCCTTCCCGACAGACGCGACCCGAGCGGTTCTCGTCATCCACCCCGCAGTGCCCCTGGAGCACGCGCACCGCTACGTCGTCGGCATCCGAAACCTGCTTGGGACCGACGGCCAGCCCGTCGCCGCGCCCGCTGGATTCGCGGCGTTGCGAGACAGTAGCTCAAGCTCCGACCCGGACGTTCAGCGGCAGGTCCCCGAGTATGAGAGTGTCGTCTTCCCCGCGCTCACGACCGCAGGCTTTGACCGGGCGAGTCTGCAGCTCGCGTGGGACTTTGTGACGGTGTCGGCTGACAACTCGCTCTCGGTGATGAAGTCTGTGCGGGATGATGCCCTCACGCAAGTGCCGGCCGGTGGCCCGCCCTACCACATCACCAACATGTATGACGACAACTGCCAGTCAGGCGGCACGGTCGGCCGCACCATCGAAGGCACCGAGACGGTGCCGTTCTACCTGGAGCAGGATGCGCCCGGCACCTTCCTCAACCGCCCTGACGGCACTGCCGACGGCCCCGTCGTCCAGAACGGGACGGTGGACGTGCCGTTTACCATCGTGGTGCCGTGCTCGGTGCTCCTCGACCCGCGCCCGTCGCTCCTGATCCAGGCCGGCCATGGGCTCTTCGGCGACCATACCGACGTCACCGGGAGCCCGTTCGCGGACGTGGCCGAGCAAGCCCACGCTGTCATCTTCGCGACGAGCTGGCGCGGCATGAGCCACGCCGACTACAATGCCGTAACGCTGATGATGGCGAGCGATCCGTCCGATTTCACGATCATCCCGGATGGGCTGACACAGGGACACATCGAGGCGTTGCTCATGGCGCGCCTGATGCAGGGCGATCTCGCGAACGACGGGGCACTGGAGCAGAACGGAGCGAAGCTGGTCGATCCGTCCGTCGTCGACTTCTACGGCGTCTCACTTGGGAGCGTGCTCGGTGGGGCGCAGGTGGCGATGTCGCCGACGATCCAGACATCCGTCATGCAAATCTCGGGCATGCCATTCAGCTTGTTGCTGACCCGCTCCGCCGATTTCCAGAGTTTTCTTGCGCTGCTCGGCGCCAAGTACGATGACCCCGTCGACATCTCACTCATCGTGCCGCTCGCGCAGATGCTTTGGGACCCCACCGAGGCGGGTGGCTGGGCGCATTACCTCGCCGACGGGAGCGCTGAGGGCGGTGCTGCCGACCGCCGGTTCCTCTTCCAGGTCGGCATCGGCGACGACACCGTCACCTCCATCGCCGGCGAGCAGTACGCACGCAGCGCGGGGGCGGGGTTGCTCGACACGGCGCCGCGAGATGTGTTTGGTGTGTCACCCGTCGCGGACCCCACCCAGGGCTCCGGTCTGCTCGAATGGGACTACGGTTTCGTCGAGAACCCGACCCCCGCGCCTGCAGGCCTCGGCGACAGCGACCCCCACGGCCGCCTGCCCGGCGAGACCTCCGCGCAGGCCCAGGTCGCGTCCTTCTTCAACACCGGCAGCCTTGTCTCCGCCTGTGACGGCACCTGCGACCCGGACTGATCCACCCCGTCCACCGCCCCCGCGCTCAATCCGCATGTGACAATCATCATCCCGAAGTTCTCACTCTCCGCGGCGTATTGTAATTTCAGCAACTTAGATGCCTTCGACGAGTCGTATACCCGCCCGTGCCGGCCTGTACCGGCCCGGTTCGGGTACTATACCCGGCGCGGGTACGGCATGCGGCGCG
>CAIMSU010000233.1 GCA_903844155.1 uncultured Pseudomonadota bacterium
AGGGGTCAGGGGCGCCAGCGTAGATGGCGGCGCTCGCGTCGTCACAGTCGCGGCCGCCGTACGCAAGCGCGTCCTGGCCGTCACTGTCGGCGTCGAAGTCGTCGTTTCCGGCGCAGTCGCTGTCGACACCGTCGTACCAGGGGTCAGGGGCGCCAGCGTAGATGGCGGCGCTCGCGTCGTCACAGTCGCGGCCGCCGTACGCAAGCGCGTCCTGGCCGTCACTGTCGGCGTCGAAGTCGTCGTTTCCGGCGCAGTCGCTGTCCACGCCGTCGTACCAGGAGTCAGGGGCGCCCGGGTAGGCGTCGTGGTTGGCGTCGTCGCAGTCGGTGCCTGTGCCGTCCGGCGTGTTGGCCGCGCTGTCGAAGCCGTCGCCATCGGCGTCGTAGTCGTCCGAGCCGTCGCAGTTGCTGTCGACGCCGTCGTAGGGCGTGTCCACGGTGTCGGGATGGACGGTCGCATCGCCGTCATCGCAGTCGTCGCCACCATCGAACCAGCTCACGTAGCCGTCGCCATCCTCGTCCGCGAGTCCGATGCCCGTGAGCGGCACCACTGCAAGGCCACCCGCGAGGGACAACGACGCGGTCAACTGCCCGCCTCCGTCCGGCGTGAACGCGACGCTGATGGTGCGACTCGCGCCGTCGGCCAGGGTGGCGCCGTCCGCGTCCGCCGTGTAGACTTGCGGGCTGTCACCGGCGATCTCGGCGCTCAGGGTCGTGGGGGCGGTGCCCACGTTCGCCACGGTGATCTGCAGGGTTGAGGCCACCCCCTGCTTCACCGGTCCAAAGTCAAGGCTCACGGCTGAGAGTTGGAGCTCGGCGGACGAAGCTGTAGCGGCCGCCGGGCTCGCGGTGTCAGCGGAGGTTGGCGCCGGGCGGGGCGTCGCACCCGAGGGCGCGCAGGCCGAGAACCCACAAAGCACCAGGGCGGACGGCCCGCTCAGGCGGAGCAGCCGCACGAGGCGCGCGAGGGGTTGGTCTGAGGTGAGGGGCGAACGGAACGGAAGTGAGCGGAACATGGAAGCCTCCTGTGGCGCCCAGGACCACCGCAAGACCCGTGCCAATGGGTGTACGCCGACAATTCCGTCCGACAGGGTGACAACTGTCAGTGACGTCCGTCAGACCTCCGTCACCCCCAAAGGGGCCCGAAGCCGGATAGCCTCCCCGATGCCCGGCGGTCCCTCATGAGCGTGCAGATCGTGCTCGGAAGGAGCCGATTCCGCCGTCGCGCTGCGATGGTGCGGAGCGTGCTGACCGGCACGGACGGGCAGGGCCGCCCCAACTTCACGTACCTCACCGACACGCTGCGAAAGAGCCAGTTGGTCCAGGATGAATTCGCGCGCTACCGTTCCGGCGCCACTTTTCTGCCCGAGGTGCACACCCTCGCAGCGCTGCTGACGGACCTGCACCGTCGGTTCGGGGATGGTCGGGCGCCCTGGCCAGACGCTGCCGTGGTGATGCAGTGCCGGTCGACCCGCCTGGCCTCCCCGGCCGCCTGGCCGTGGCTCGGCAGTCTCGACGACAACTGGACGACGGCGGCGGACCTGGCGCGCCTGTTTCAGAGCTGGCAGGAGGCGGATCGGCCCACGCTCGCCCCGATCGCGACCGACCCCCGGCCGACGGAGCTTCGGGCGTACTTCGCGGCCGTCGACGCAACACTCGCCAACAACCCCGACTACGTGTGCGTCGCCGACCTCCTCACCGCCCTCATCCGGACACTTGAAGCCCTCCCGTACGACAACGAGCGCACGCCGCTCGGCGGATGGCTGCACCAGCCCCACGCGGTCGTCATCGACGACGTCCTGCACCCCAGCCGTCTGCGCACCCGCGCCCTGATCGCGCTTGCCACGGCGTGGAGCACGCTTGGCAAGCACGTTGTGTTCGGGTTGGAGTCCGGTCGGGATCTCGGCGGCGCGGAAGCCGGGAGCTTCTTTGAGTACGACCGCCTCGACGACCCGGAGAGCGCGTTCTCGTTGCGTCCGTTTGAGGCGACATTGCAGTTTCGTCGTGCACTCTTTCACGGCATCATCGACCGCGGCCGGGGCGCGGTGGTGCACGTGGCCGGCCCCACCGGTGGCCTTCACGACGCCGTCGCGCCGGATGATGACCTTGAACCAGCCGATCTCGCCGATCGCCTCTGGTGCCGGACGCCGTTGCCTCCGCCCGGACCAACCCCCTGGCTGGAGGTGGCATCATGGCCGGATCGAAGCGCGGAGATCACCGCGATCGCCCTGGCGTTACGCGCTTCCCTGCTCGCCGGGGAGCGCGCCCAGGATCACTGGGTGGCAATCGCAGGGCTCCCCACGTACTTGCCGGAATTGGCGAGAGTTTTCGACGAGCTGGGCGTGCCCTGGTCGACTGCCGCCGGGCTCCCCCTCACGGCCCGGCCGTGCGCGCGGCGCCTGCTCGCCCTCGCGCGTTGGGAGCGGCGGAATTGGCCGTTGGACGAGGTGATGGAGGCGCTACTGGCGGCGTCGGCGTGGCGCGACCGGACGCCGCAGCTCCAGGCGCTGTGGCGGGCCGCTCGGGAGCATGGCATCACGAGCGCCCGCGGGTTGCACTCGGTGGACTCGGCCGTCGAGGGTGGCGAAGGGGTCGCCGCGGACGTCCGATCGTTCACCGAGGCGGTGGAGGGGCTCGACGGCGTACTCGACGCGCCAGAGTGGGCGAGACGGCTGATCGGCGCCGCAGTCCTGCTTGGGATCGACGAGAACGCTGGCGACGACGCGGTCCTGGCGCTGGCCGTGGTGGGTGACGTGGCGCGGGCTGCGGCGGCGCTCGGCGGAGCACGCGAGGGGCGGGCGCTCGCGGATGCGTTGGAGGCGGCGCTCGGCGACACACTCGTGCGACCGGCGGGGGCGTCCGGGCCGGGCGGCGGGGGCGTCGAGGTGGTGGGCTTGCGCGATCTGCGCGGGATCGACCCGCGCTGGCTCTGGATCGGGGGGTTGACGGCCGGAGAGTTCCCGCCTGCCCCCAGCGACGACTACCTCCTCGGTCGCGACTCACGGCGTGCCCTCGGGCTGCCGGACGCGGCCGACGAAGCCCGGTACATCTTCGCCTCCGCGCTCCGGAACGCCGCGGACCACGCCCGTCGCGGGGGGCCATTGCTGGCGCCCCGCAAACACCCAACGCGGAACTTCCTGAATTCACGCGAATGGGCATCGCAATGGCCCCCCAACGCGGCGTTCCCCGCACGTTCGGTGACGGGCGCTGTACTCGGCGGCCGGCGGCGAACGTGGCTTTGGAACGCCGAAAAATCAGCGCCTACCCCGGCGCGAGGTGTGCCGAGCGCCGGGATCGGCGGGCCATTGCTGGCGCCTCGCAAACAAGCAACGCGGAACTTCCTGAATTCACGCGAATGGGCATCGCAATGGCCCCCCA
This sequence comes from uncultured Pseudomonadota bacterium, assembly GCA_903844155.1. Classification (GTDB taxonomy): domain Bacteria; phylum Myxococcota_A; class UBA796; order UBA796; family SXON01; genus CAIUMM01. The sequence continues at coordinate 3,378 of CAIMSU010000233.1, forward strand.
ACGCGGCGTTCCCCGCACGTTCGGTGACGGGCGCTGTACTCGGCGGCCGGCGGCGAACGTGGCTTTGGAACGCCGAAAAATCAGCGCCGGCCCCGGTGCGAGGTTCGCCGAGCGCCGGGATCGGCGGTCCCCCCCGCCTCACGCTCTCGTGGCCAGCGACGGTCGCCGGCAAAACGGTAGCGCGGTCCTCGCTACTCCTGGACCTGGTCGGACTCTGGCCCGTGCCATCGGAGTCGCCGCTGCGGGTGTACCGCGGCACCCCTGAGCACGCCCCGGTCGGGGCCCGAGGGGTCGATACGGCGCTCGGCGAGCGGTTCGCGGCGGGTGAACGCGTGCCACCGCCGGGCTCCGGTGAGGCGACCGGGCTCATCGGTCGGGGACGCATGCTCCGCGCGCGCCGGATCCCCGAGCCGGGCGTCTACGACGGCATGCTGACGTCGCCGGTTCCGACCCGACCCCGGCTCGGCGCCACTGAGTTGGAAGGCTACCTGAAGTGCCCGATGACGCGGCTCTTCCGGCGCGTTCTAGCCCTGACCGCCGAGGAGGGCTACGACCGCGACGTCCCCCACCGCGCCTGGGGCGACCTCGTCCACCTCGTCCTCCATCAATTCGTCCGCGACCTGCTCCGCGATGGGGTCGGCCGAATTCGTCCCGAGCACCTCCCCGCCCTCTCCGCCCGGCTTGAGGCGCTCGCCCGCCGCCTTGCCACCCAGCCTCGCGCCGATGGCACAGCGCCCGCCAGCCCCCTCCTGCGGCTCTCCCCTGCCCTCGCAGCACACCGCGTAGCCTCGCTGGTCGGCGGCCTCGTCGACGACGACGCGCCGGGCGTCCTCCACGCCTGGCTCCAATTCGAGGCGAACGACCCCGTCGAACACCACTTCGACGCCGTCGAGCGCCGCCTCGCGCCCGACGCGCTGACCGTCGGCGGCATGCCCATCGACGGCCAGATCGACCGCGTCGACCGCCTGCCAGACGGGCGCCCTTTCGTGCTCGACTACAAGACCGGCCTCCCCCCTTCCGCGCGCGACGTGCTCGCCGGGCTGCGCGTCCAGGGTCTGCTCTACCTGGACGCCGCCTCCGGCGAGGGAGCGACCGGGATCGCCGCGTACATGCAGGTTGGCAAGCCCGGCGAGGTACGACGGGACGGCTGGACCGGGGCGCCTGACGCGCTTGCCGCCCTCAAGCTGCGGAAGTCCGCGCCTCTTGACGACGCGTTCCGGGCCCGGATCGACGGTTACCTCGCGGAGAGCGTGGCGCGGCTGAAGGCCGGAGCCTTGCACACCACGCTCGCGACGGCTGCCGAGGCCGGGTGCGACTACTGCAGCTTCAAATACGCATGCAAGGTCGACCACGCGCGAAACGCTCGATTCGCGGAGGCGCTCCCGGCCCGGCCCGACGCCGCGCGGTACCAGGCGCCGCTCTCCGAGGCGGAGGAGTCATGATCACAGTGCACATCGAGGCGGGCGTGATCGTCGCGCGAGCCGCGAAGCTCAACCTCGAGCAGGCGCCCTGCCTCGATAGCCACGAGGAGCTCGCCGTGAGCGCAGGCGCGGGCGCGGGCAAGACGTTCACGCTCGCGGCACGCTTTGCCGTGCTCCACCAGCGCCTGATCGCGACCGCCCGGGGCGATGGGGATCCGCGCGCCGTGCTTGTCCTCACGTTCTCGGAGCGCGCGGCGGGGGAGATGCGGGAGCGCTGCTTCCTGGCGGTCACGGCGGCGGCGACGGCGTTTGCGACGGGGGCGCAGGCGCTGGTGGATGGCGGGGTGGCGCCCGCCGAGGTCGCCCGGCAGCGCCAGGCCTGGGAGCGGCTGCGCGACGGCTTCGGCGGCGCGAGCATCTGGACCTTCCACGGGTTCTGCTCGCGGATCCTCCGGGAATTCCCTGTGGAGTCTGGGACGGCGCCGGGGTTTGGCGTGCTGGACGAGGGCGGGGCGGACGACGCAGTGGGGCGGGCGGTCGAGGGGGTGGTGACGGACTGGCTGCAGGAGGCGGGCGAGGATCAACGCCTGCTCTTGCGGACGTTCGGCGCGCTTCCGGGGCTGTTGGCAGTGCTCGGCAACATCGTCCGTCGGCGGGGCGAGATGGCCGCACGCTGGGCGCGCAATGCGGGCAGGTCGATGGCCACCGGGATGCTTCACGGTTCGCCGATTTCCGTGGAAGAAGCAGTTGAGTTTCTGACGGGGGACTGGCTGGAGACATTGCGGGCGCTGGAGGCCTGCGGGCCCGCGAAGTGCCCGACCTGGACGGCCGAGGCGCTTGCAGCCGCGGGCGAGCCGCTGCCGACGGGGGACGACGAGAATGCGGCATTTGACCTCCTCGACCGGTACCGCGCGGCTGTTGGCAGCCTGGCGACGGAGAAGGGGCGGCGGCAGATGGATCGCGCGATCGGCGCCGCAAGCGGGTGGCGCGCGGCCCACCGACGGCCCGAGCTCCTCGCCCGGCTCCTGGCGATGCAGGACCGCCTCGACGGCCTGGACGGCGTCCCCGGCGCCGCCGACGCGATCCTCGCCCGCGTCCTCCTCCCGCTCAACGCGCTCGCGGAAGCATGTATCGCAGCGTTGGACCAGGATCATGGCGCGAACGCCGCCGTGGACTACACCGACCTGCAGCTCCGGGCCGCCCGCGCCATCGGGACAGACAAGGTCGCCGACATCCTTCACCTGCGCCATCGCTACCTGATGATCGACGAGTTCCAGGACACCGACGCCATCCAGTGGCAGATCGTCCGGGCCCTCGGACGCCCTCCGATGGCCGACCCCGAAGCGCACGACCGGATCTTTGTCGTCGGCGACATCAAGCAGGCGATCTACGGCTTTCGCGGTGGGGATGTCGAGGTGTTCGAGCTGGCGCGGGAGTCGTTGGCTGGCCAGCGGATGCTCGTCCGCAACCATCGCTCGGTGGCCGGATTGATCGCCTTCTACAACCAGATCTTCGAGACCGTGCTCGGGCCGCCGGCGCCAGGGCGTCCGCGGTGGGAGGCCCCGTTTTCGGCGCTGGAGGCGCACCGCTCGGCGCCCGTTGAGCACGATCGGGCGGTCGTCCACGCCACGCACGCCGGCGACGAGGACACGGAATCCCACTGGATCGCGGCCTGGATTTCCAGCGCCCTCGACCCGAGCGGCCCCCTCGCCGGCCTGGGCCTCTGGGACCGCGCCCGTCATCCCCACGCCCCCATCGCCATCCTGCTCCGCACCCGCACCCCCCTCCCTCGCCTCGAAGCTGCCCTGCGCGAAGCAGGCATCCCCGCCCATGCCGACGGCGGCGGCGGATTCTGGGCCCGCCCGGAGGTCTCCGACCTCGTCGACCTCCTGCACGCGCTCACGCGGGGCGACGCCATCGCCCGCATCTCAGCCCTGCGAAGCCCGCTTTTTGGCCTCGACGACGACACGATCGTTGCTATCGGGACGACGTTCTCGCCCCAGGGACCGCTGAACCCGGGTCAGGCCGAGCTGCTCGCGGACGCCGCGCGTGTCTGGACGAACCTCGAGACCGCCTGCCGCGACAGCCCTGCCGCAGGGGCGTTGGAGGCCGCGATCCGGGGGACCCGGGCGGACTTCGTCGCTGCCGCTGGAGCCCCGAATGGCCGGGGCACCGCCAACATCAACCAGCTCCTCACCCTTGCCGATGCGTGCGACCGGCGTGGCGGATCGCTCGACGCGCTTGTGGACCAGTGGGTGCGAGCCCGAGCGGATGGCCAACGTGACGCCGAAGCCGCACTGCCCTCCAGCGACGCGCGCGTGACCATCCTCACCGCGCATGGGAGCAAGGGGCTCGAATGGCCCGTCGTCATCGTGCCGTTCCTGCAGATGGTGCCGCAGGGACAGCATGGCGTGAGCCCGATGCGTGCACCGGACGGCGACTGGGACCTGGCGTTCAAGGTGGTTGATCCCCACTCCGGCGAGTCCGTCGTCCCCGCCCGCCTGGCCGGTTTGCGTCGGCACGCGGCAACCCTGGAGGACGCCGAGGCGCGGCGCCTCCTGTACGTCGCGTGTACGCGCGCCGAGGACCTCCTCGTGATGACCTCCTCCTTCGACCCCGTGACCGCGGCCGGCTCGGAACGGGCGTTCCCCGCGCGCTCCTGGCTGGCCCACGTTGGACCCTGGGCGCTCGCCAACCAGGAGGTCCCCCCAGCCTGGGCCACGTTCCTCGAGATCACCGAACCCCCGCCGGCCCCAGCGCTGCCCGCGGCGACGTTTCCCGCCTGGGTGCAGGCCGCCGCCATTCCCCCCGCACGGCGTGTCACCGTGCTCCCGAGCAGCCTTGGACATGGCGAGCCGCTCCCTGCGCAGCGTCGCCCGGAATCCGAAGGCAGCCGCGCCGCAGCCGTGATGGGCGTCGTCGTCCACGGCCTGTTGGAGGACGACCTCCTCGACGATCGCGCCCGCGCGCAGCGCCGGTGGCGACAGGCCTGTCGCGAGGAGGGCCTCTCGGCCGAGACCGGGGAGCGCCTCTGGCGGACCATCACCCAGCAGCTCGACGCGCTCACAGGCTCAGAAGAAGTCCGGGCGTTGCTCGACCAGAAGCAGTATCGGGAGCTGCCCTTCCGATACACACTCCCGGGGCCGGGCGACGAGGTCGTGCTCCATGGGAGCATCGACCTGCTCGGGCGCGATCCGCTCGATGGCGCCTGGATCGTCGTCGACCACAAGACCGTGCGCGACGACGCGGACGATGACGCCCTCATCGCGCGGTATCGTTGGCAATTGCTGGCGTACAGCGTGGCGGCTTCCGCCGTCCTCGTCGCCAACGGACAGTCACCGGTCCGCCGCGGCGCCCTGCTCCTCACGCGTTCGGCCCGCATCCTCCGGCTTCCGGACTGGACCGACGCCGATTTTGACGCGTTGAACGCCCTGCTTCAGGCCCGTCGACGCATCGACAGCGCCATGCCGAGCAGCGCCAGCGACCAGGCCGCCTCGGCCCCGCCGGTCGCGCAGTTGCCGGAATTCAGCGGGTAGGTCTGCGTAGCGGGCTCAAACGTCCCATCCACGGTGCCGACCGCCGCCTGCCCGTCCGCCGACGCGGACCGAAGGTCAAACGTGATCTTCTGGCCAACCGTGCCCGTCGCGACGACGGTGTGCGAGGTCACCAGGGTGTCGTCCTTGTAGGATCCGCCGCCGCCGGAGAGCTCGGTCGACGCGGGGATGCTGGTGTGCCAGGTGATGGAGAGGTGGCCCTCCGCGGCTTGCGAGGCGAGGATGTCGGTGAGCGCGAGGGGCTGCGTGGTCTGGCTGCCGGTGCCGGTGCCGCCGCCGTTCCCACCGCTGCTCGACGAGCCCCCGGAGCCGCCGTTGTCGCCGCTGGCGGGCTCGGTGTTGTCGCCGCTGTCGTGCTTGGGGACGCTCAGTTGCAGGGCAGCGAGGATGTTGAGCTCGCCGTAGCCGTAGACGTTGTCGCGCTGGGCGGTCCCGAGGTCGGTCGCGGAGGACGTGAGCGCGTCGTACACATCGTCGGGGTCGGTGTAGCCGTGGGCGATGAGCAGCGCGGCGGCGGCGGCCACGTGGGGCGACGCCATCGATGTGCCCGTCGCGATGAAGAACTGCCAGCCGTTCGCGCCAAAGCTCTCCTGCAGGATGCCGTCGCCGTTGCCGTCGTGGTCCACGTCCTGGTCGGAGTCGCCGCCTGGGGCGACGATGTCGAGCTCGGGGCCCTCGTTGGAGTAGTAGGTCACGACGTGGCTGCGGTCAACCGCGCCGACCGCGATGACCGTGGGCAAGGCGGCCGGGTAGATGACGCCGTTGGTGTACCCGTCGTTGCCGCTCGCTGCGACGACCACCACGCCGGCCTCGTGCGCATAGTCGCACGCGTCCGCCAGCTCCGCGGAGTACGCGGGCCCGCCGACCGAGAGGTTGATGACGTCCGCGCCGTGGTCGACGGCCCAGACGATCCCGCTCGCGATCGTGGTGTCCGACCCCGTCACCTCGCCCGAGGACGCATCCAGGTGCATCACGCGTACCGGCATGATGGTCACCCCGGGGGCGATGCCGGCAGCGCCCATGCTGTTGTTCGTCGTCTCGGCGATCGTGGCGGCGACGTGCGTGCCGTGGGAAAAGCCTGCGGCTGCGCCGTCCGCGTCCGAAGCGTCCGCGTCGTTGTCGACGAGGTCGTAGCCGGCGCCGTAGTGCGCGTAGCCGTCCGGCCCAACGCTCACGCCACTGTCCACCACGGCGACAATGACGTTGGTGCCATCGGCGATGCCCTCGACCGCGGGGATGTCCTCGTACTGGAGATCCCACTGCAGCGAGTAGTACTGGTCGTTGGGCGTGGTCAGCGTCGACATTGTGTGGACCGCGTCGACCCACTCCACCGACCCCTTGCCCTCAAGCTCCGATCGCAGCGTGGCGAGGTCTTCGTCGCTCTGGACCTCAAAGGTCTGGGTCATGCCGAGGCTGGCCCCGAGCGGGTCCGCGGGGGCAAAGGTGTACGCGCCCTTCGCGGACTTGAACTTGCCCAGCGTCGCCGAGATCACCGGGTCGGTCGCCGTGAGCTTGCCCGCGACGAGCTTCGCGCCGGCCTTCCCGTGGCGATCGAACTTCACGACATAGCGGCCGGGTACTTCCGTGTCCGCCCCGCCGTTCACCGGTCGCAACCCGCGTGTCACCCCGGCGGGGGCCGGACCCTCCTCGACGCCAAGCGACTCCTTCCCGGTCGCGAGGCCGGCGTTCCGATGACCGCCCTTCCCCTTGAGCACGGCGATGCCGCCGAGCACCACCCCAAGTCCGGCAAGCAACGACACCACGACAACAAGACGACGGTTGGCCATGTCTAGAAGTATCACCCGTGATCCTCCGACCTTCCACCCGGATCTTCGATCACACGGAGAAAGTGTTGCTCACGATACGGCCACCACCAGCATCCGCGCGACCGCCGACTCCCACAGCGCCGCGAAGGAAACCAGCACCACAGCGCCCACGAGCATGCCCGCCGAGGACCGGATGATGGACGCGGTGATCGGCGAGACGACGTCGTACCGCTCGATGCCCCGGCTCAGGAACACGCCCGCGAGGCCCGCCGCCACATACGCCACGCCCTCCATCGCCATGTGCGGCATGCAGGCCGTCATCACGCGTGCCACCGCGAACGGCAGGCTCGGGCCGCCGCTCAAGGACCACCGCCGCGCCATGCCGGCGAACGTGACGCCCCAGACCGAGGCGTTCCAGGTGATCGCCAGCATCACACCGCCCTGTCGGAACGGAAGCGCGATGACGAAGAAGAAGAACGTGACGTAGAGGTTGTGGAGGAAGAGCTCGGGAAAGCTACCGAAGTCCATGTCGGGAAACAGCGGGCGGATCCCCGGCCCAAGCTGGTGTCCGAAGAGGTGCTGGAGGTTGGTCATCGGGAGCGTCAGCCCGAAGGTGCCGAACGCAGCGAACGAGCCGAGGAACACGGCCGTGAACAGCCCGATCAACCGGGCGTTCGCGCGCGCGGGCCTCAACCCCTGCTCGATGATCGCCTTCCGGTTCCACGCGAGGACCCGCTCCACCGAGTCGCTCGCCGAAATGGACGCGAGGAAGAGGCAAATCAGGCTCGCCTCGTCGGGAAAGAGCCACCACGCTGAAAGGACGCCGATGAACGTCACGACAGCGCCCTCAAACATCAGGACGGCGGGCCCGGGCACCCCGGCCGTGTAGAACCTTCGGAGAACGACCATCCGCTACGCCTGGGCGGGCGAAAGTGCCGTCGCCAACTCCGCGTAGAGGAACACGTTCGCCAGGATCGCCTTCTCAAAAACGCCGATGTCCAGGCTCTCGTCCGGGCCGTGTGCGGTGGTGAGCGGGTCGATGACCCCGTTGAGGATCAGCGGCAGGTCGCCGAAGCGGCGGCCAAACAGGGCGACGAAGGGGATGGACCCGCCAACGCCAACCTGAAGCAGCGGCCGGCCCCAGGCCCGGACATACGCACGATCTGCCGCCTCAAACGCTGGACCTTTCGGAGTGTACAGCCACGCGCCGGACTCACCTGCGGACCACTCGACCGTGACCTTCGCGCCACCCGGCGGATCGCGTGTGAGCTCGCCCGTGATCGCCGCGCGCACGTCGTCATCGGCCTGCCCCGGCGCAACACGGACGGACAGGATCGCCGAAGCCGCCTGACGAAGCGCGTTTTTCTTGCGCTCTGCCGTCGGCAACGTGGTCGTCAGCACGGTGACGGCCGGCTGGCGCCACAGGTGCTCGGCCGGCGGATGGCCGCGACACGGGAGCGGCTCGATCCCGTGCGCGAGGTGCGCGCCCTCGCGGATCACTTCCGTCGTCATCGGCACATTCCACGCCTCTTTCTGCCATGCCTCGGGCACGGCTACGCGCGGGTTGCGCAGGCGCCCGTCCTCATCCACCAGACGCGCGATCAGGGTCATCAGCGCGGTCGACACGTCCGGCACCATGCCGCCCCACAAGCCCGAGTGGATGTCCGCGGTCAACGCCGAGACCGTGACCGTCGCCTCCATCAGCCCGCGCAAGGACGTCGTCAGCCCCGGGATGGTGGTGGACGGGTTCTCACAGTCGGTCAGCACCATCGCGTCCGAGGCGAAGACGTCGGGGTACGCGTCCATGTACCGTTCGAGGTTCGGGCTCCCGATCTCCTCTTCCGACTCCAGGATCAGCTTGTAATTGAGCGGGAGTTCCCCCGCCGTCTCCAGCCAGGCCTTCACGGCGAAAAGGTGCGAGACCCACCCGCCCATGTCGTCAGCCGCACCGCGGGCGTACAACCTGCCGTTCCGGACCGTCGGCTCGTGCGGCGGGGAGGTCCAGGTCTCGCCCTTGACGGGCTGCAGGTCCATGTGGCCATACACGAGCACGGTCGGGGCGCCGGGCTTCCGCAACCACTCGGCGGCCACGATGGGGAGGGCGCCGGGGAGCTCGATGACGCGCACGTTGTCGAGCCCGAGGCCGGCGAGATCGTCGCGCACGACGGCGGCGAGCTTGCGGACGTCGGACGCGCGATCGGGGTCGCAGGAGATGGCCGGAATTCGGAGGTACGCGCAAAGGGCGGCGAGCGCTGCGTCAAAGCCGGCGGTGGCTGCTGTGGCGACGGACTCAAGACGGGGGTGGGGCGACGGGATCATGGCGAGGCGGCTAACCGATCGCGGCGGGTCGACCGGTCCCCGGGGAAACGCTACAATGCGCCGATGTTGCTCCCCGTGCTCGCGCTCTCCACCGCGTTCGCCCTCGCCGACGACCCCTCGCCCCCTCCGGCCGCCGACAGCACCGCTGCACCGCCCCCCGCGACAACGACGCCGGCCCCTCCGCCGGGCGACGGAACGACGACGCCGCCCCCAACCGGGACGCCCGCGCCTACCGCTGACGGCAGCACACCCCCGGCCGACGGCACAACGCCGCCGCCAACGCTCGACATCTCCGAAGCGCTCAAGACCCGCGACCTGACCGCCTCCGAGGTCAAGGAGCTCCAGCCCAAGCGGTGGAAGCTCCCGCAGGACCCCTACGGTCAGACGGATTTCACGGCGTACTGCCTCGAATGGGGCGAGGTCAAGCTCGGCGTCACCGGGGTGACGGTAGGCGTGCTCCCGCGCGTTCAGCTCGGGACGAACCCGATCCTGGACGCGCTGCGGCTCCCGAACGGTGCCTTGAAGTGGGACTTCGCGCGCCTCGGGCCCGTCGACCTCGCCGGCCTCGGCGATGTGTACGTGCTGCCGACCAAGACGTTCACCGCCAGCTTTGTCGAAGCGGGCGCGATGACCAGCATCCAGATCCTCAAACCGTGGAGCGTCCACCTCTCCGGCGTCTACGACCACATCGCCGCAGACGGCCTGCCGGACTTCTCCAAGATCCCGGACATCCTGCAGACCGTCAACGACACGGCGGCCACTCTGCAGGAGAACAACACCAACCTGCACCTCGCCGCAAACGCGCTCACGGTGCGCCTCGCGACGGACTACCGGTTCAATCGGCGCGACAGCATCCTCCTCCGAAGCCAGGCCGTCGTCTGGAGCGGGCTCACCGCGCATGCGACCTCGGATCTCCCCGCCATCGCCGGCCTCGACAGCATCCTCGGGCAGGACAAGGCGAACGCCCCCGTCAGCATCGCAAACTCCTTCATCGTCTCGCTCTCCTACCAGCTCACCTTCAAGCACGTCGATCTGCGCGGCGGCTACGGCGTGGAGTCGGTCCCCGATCCGCCGTTCGCGTGGGTGCTCGGCGCCTGGGACGCGTCCTACCGGCTCGGCGGCGAGACGCGTCGCAGCGAGACGCGCATGAAGAAGACGTGGCTCCAGAACCTCCGCGACGTCCGGAAGGCGCGCAAGGAGGTCAAGGGCACGCCGACGGAAGGGGCGGCGGAGAAGAAGGACACGACCGAGAAGAAGTAGGCGGGCTCGGTATCGCCGCGAGTCGGTGCCGAGCCTGCCGGATCACTTCAGGGGCAGCCCGGCACGCCCGAACACGCGGTGAGGTCGTAGTTGGTGCTTGCCGTCGCGTTGTCGTCGCTGTGCACGGCGCCAACGCCATCGGCCACGAACTCTTCGGCGTCGTAGGTCGTGTCGTTGTAGATGCCGGTGTGGTGAACCTCAAGCGTCGTGTAGTCTCCCGCCGGCACGCTCTTGGCGACGTTGTCAGCGACGATCTCCCAATCCTCCGGCTCGGCGAAGGCGCCGAAGTCCGTGTGGGTGCCGTCCGAGGCATCCTCGCTCCACGTGCCAGTGCCATCCGTGTGCCAGGTCGAACCGACCGCGGCGTCCGCCGGCCAGTACAGCTCGGGAGGGTCGTAGATCACGGTGTAGCTGTCGGTCAGGCCGTCGTTGGTGTAGAGCTCGATGTCACCGTACAGCTTGGCCCCGTCAGTGTCGCACGCATGCATCCAGGCGGTGTCGTCGCTCCAGGGAACGCCTGTGCTCTCGCCGCTCTGCGTGGCATGGCTGGGGTACACGGTCATGCCATTGAAGTCCGTCGCGGCGACGACGTCATAGTCAACGATGGCGGGACCGGCGTACATGTCTTCCCAATGGGCGCCCGGGATGTCGTGGGGCTTTCGGGAGGGGCACGCGGCGGGGGTGGCAGCCGTGTCACCCATGCCGCTGTCGCCGCTGTTGGTGTCCGTGTCCGTCGTGCCGCTGTCGGCAGCCTGGGAATCCCCAGTTGTGGAGTCGTTTTTGGTGCCGGTGCAGGCGAGGAGGGCGAGGGCTGAAAGAAGCATGTCGTGAACCTGGGAGTTGGGGTGTTGAGGGGGGAATCAGTTGGTTGGGACGGTGATGGCGAGCCGGACCCCGTAGGACATGTACGCGGCCGTCATGGTGTCGTAGAGTCGATTCGAGAGGTGGCTCACCTCGGCCGGCTCATGGTAGGAACCCCCGCGCTGGCTGCGCATCCCGCCGCCGGAGGCGCCGATGGGGTCCGTGACAGCGCCGGAGCCGTACGCCGCGTACCCGTCGCCGATCCACTCGCGGACATTACCGCTCATGTCGTACAAGCCACAGCCGTTCGCGGCCAACGTCCCGACTGCGTGGGGCGTCGCCGACGAATTCTCGGAGGTCCAGGCGACGGTTGAGGCGTCGGCCGACCCGGCGAACTCCAGATCCGTCCCGCACCGCGCGCCATACTCCCACTCGGCTTCGGTCGGGAGCCGGTAGCCCGAGCACGCGTAGGGATCGACGAGGACCTCGCATGAGACGGTCGCGTCGCTGCCCGTGCAGGTGTAGCAGGCCGTCAGCCCGGCGGCTTCCGAGAGGGCGTTGGCGACGACGGCCGCGCGTGAATAGTTCATCTCCGTCACCGGACAATCGTCGCCACAATCCGGCAAATTGGACGGCGAGAGGCCAGTGAGCGCCCGGTACTGCGCCACCGTGACCGGCGTGGTTCCGAGCGCGAAGGCGTGGGTGAGGGTGACCTGATGGGCGATCTCGTCCGCCTGGCAGCCCGGCTCCTGCCCAACCGTGCAGCCCATCGTGAACGACCCGGGCGAGAGCATCGTCATCGCAAGCGTGGCGGACCCACCCGGGCCCACCGCTTCGACGGGTGCGAGCGCCGTGGCGACGACCGCATCGCCCACGAAGGCGACGCTGCCAAGCTGCGCCGTATCACCGCTGTCCGGGGTCCCCGAATCGCCGCCCGCGGAGTCAAGGTTCCCGGTGGAATCGGCTGAGTCGGCGGTCGACGCCGAATCGCCTGCGGGGCCGCTGTCGCCCGCGCCGGCGTGTGTGCATCCAACCATCGCCAGCAACACCGACCAGCGGACCGTGATCATCGCAATCGCTCCGCGGCGCGGGGGGTCCCTAACCGAGCGCGCGGCGAACTGCGAGTCACCTCGGTTGGGTCAGCCCCGGGCCGGCCGCAGCCTCCAACACATCCCCCAACTCCCGCGTCCGCTGATACGCCGCATCCACACTTTCAGTGAGAACGGCCGAGAACCGCCCATTCTTGAGGACCTGGAGCGCCCGGCTGGTGGTGCCACCCGGGCTCGTGACCTCGTCGATCAGCTCGGCGATGTGGCCCTCGTTCTGGCGGATCATCTCGGCGGTCCCAAGCAGCGTCTCCAGGACCGTCTCCCGGGCGACGCCGCGCGGCTCACCGATGTACCCAGCGGCCTCGATGAACGCCTTCACGAAGTGGGCGACGATGGCGGGACCCGTGCCATTGACGGCCGTGGCGCGGTCGACGTGCCCCTCGTCCTCGACCTCGATGTGCTTGCCCATCACGCCGAGAATGGCGGCGACACGGGCACGATCCTCGGCGGTCACGGGCGCGGACGCCGACCAGACGGTCATCCCGCGCCGGATCCGGCACGGCAGGTTGGGCATGCAACGGACGATCCGGTCGTGGCCAGTCGTGGTTTGCAGCACGCGGACTCGGGCGCCCGCGACGATGCTGACCACGAGCGCATCCGGCCGGATCGCCCCCGAGATCCCCGCGAGGACGCCAAGGAGCGTCTGCGGCTTCACGGAGATCACGACGACGTCGGCACCGGCCGCCTCGCGGTTGTCGAGGGTGGCGCGGATCCCGAGGGCTGCAAGCTCGGCTACGCGCTCTGCCCGTCGATGGCTGGCGACGATTCGCCCCGGGGCCACGCCCTCGGCCAACAGGCCTTGCACCATGGTTTCGGCCATCACGCCGGCGCCGACGAAGCCGATCGACCAGTTTTCCATCCTACGCTTCCTCGCGCCTCGCTACCAGCATGGTGCCGCAGCCCTCGTTGGTGAACAGCTCCAGGAGCAGGCTGTGGGCGCGCGTGCCATCGATGAGATGCACGCGGGGAACACCGCCCTTGAGCGCATCCGTGCAGGCCGAGAGCTTGGGCAGCATGCCGCCCGAGACCGCCCCCTGTCGGACCAGCTCCTCCACCGTGCCGAGGTCACCGTAGGAGACGAGGCGGCGGGGGTCGTTGACGTCCTCCAGGAGGCCGGACACGCTCGTCGCCAGGATGAGCTTCTCCGCGCCGAGGGCCACGGCCACCTTTGCTGCGATGGTGTCGGCGTTGACATTGAGGAGTTGCCCACCCTCGGTGCACGCCAGCGAGCAGTACACGGGCACCATGCCAGCGTCGAGGAGCAGGGTGGGGAGGGTCTTGTCGACGGTGTCGACGTCGCCGACGAACCCGAAGTCGACGAGCTGCTCGCCGCCGCCCGGGATGGACGGGTCGCGCATGGTTCGGGGCGGGCGCTTGGTGGCGAGGATGGACTTGCCGTCCGCACCAGAGAGACCCACGGCGCGGACCCCGACGGCGGTCAGCGCGGTGACGAGATCGCTGTTCAACTTGCCGCGAAACACCATCTTCGCGAGGTCGAGCGTGCGAGCGTCCGTGACCCGGCGGCCGGCCACGACCTCGCGCGGAACCTCAAGCTGCCCCGCCAGCGCGTCGAGCTGGGGCCCGCCGCCGTGCACCAGCACCATGCGGATGCCAACGTGGTGGAGCAGCGAGACGTCCTCGGCCAGCGCGGCGCGCGCGCGGTCGTCGGCAAGGATGCTGCCGGAGACCTTGAGCACGATGGTCTTTGCGTGAAAGAGACGGATGTACGCCGCGGCGTCGAGGAGCGGGAGGATGCGGTTCATGCGGTTCCGGAGGGGGGCGGCCCGCTATCAAGAAACCGACATTCCGGCAGACCTCCGCCGCGGGTTTCGGAGGGTGTCCTCGTCAATCACCAGCTCCACGCTGTCGAGGTCCAGGCCGGCCGGCAACCCTTCGAGGAAGCCCGATTGCCGGAGCAGCGCCTCGAGGTCCCGCCCGCTCGCCGGCGTGCCCGCGGTCTTGGGAACAAGCGGCACCGGCCGGCCAATCGCGCGACCCAACGTGCCGCTGGCCAGCCGGAGCTGGGCTTGAAGCACCGCCAGCACGCATTCGTTCCAGAGCAGGTGCGCCTCCCCGGTCAGCGCCGCGCTCGCCGCCCCCGGGAGCCGATAGGCCCAACCCGGCGTTACCGCCACGCAGGAGGCGGTCCTCGGGCCGCTGGCGATGATCGCGTTCACACCAAAGAGATCGCCGGCCTTGAGCTGCGCGAGGCGCTCGGCGCGCGTGCCCCGAACCTGCCTCAGGACGTCGACCGTCCCCTCCGCGAGCAGCCATGCGGCATCGCCGGGCTCCTGCTCCAGAAAGAGGATCTCACCCTCCGCAAAGGACCGAACCTCAAACGCGCGCTCCAGGCTCGCCACGACCGCGGCGTCAGCCGAGCGGAGCCTCGGCAGCCCCGTGAGCAACGGCCCAATCGGCGGGCAGACCGTTGTCGGCGTTCCCGGCCGAAAGCTCTTCCAGAGCCGCACGAGCGCCGACGGGTCCTTGCGCAGCGGGCGCTCCGTCTAGCCCTCGACCAGCCGGCTCAACCGGTCATTGGCACGCTGAACGCGCCGGGCAAGCTCCTCGAGCGCGCGCGTCAGGAGCGCGACCTAGACCGGGCTTCGCGCGGCGCGAAGTTTGCGCAAGCCGGCCGCGGGGAGCACAAGAAACGTGCACCGCGCCTTGGCGACAACGGAGGCCGCCCGCTGGTTGTCAGGAAAGAACGCGGAGATCTCTCCGAGCATCTCGTCGACTCTGATCCTCCCCACCTCGACCCCGTCGACCTCCGCCGCACACTCTCCCAGCATCAGGATCGCGATCGCGTCGCCCGGATCGCCCTGCCGGCAGAAGAGTTGGTCGCTGACGAGGTTTCGGAGCGACCAGAGCGGCGCGGAGGCGGCCACCGCATCGCGAGGGACGCGCAGAAAGAACGGCGAGGCGGCGAGCTGGGCGGCGGCTGTGTTCATTTCGGGAATGTAGCTTGTTGGGGGCTCATTTCGAGGCGCCTGAGCAACGACCGGGTGTGGACGATTCGGCGTCGCCACGGGCGCACTGCCCACTCGGGTTCGGCCGCCAACGCTGCGTCCCATCCCGCCCACACCGTGTCGAGCGCGAGGGCAAGCTTCGGGACCAGCGTGTATTGCGCGGCTGCACACAGGAGGCCTTCCAACAGATCCGCGCGATCCCCAAAGGTCGCCGGCAATTCGAGTGACCGCGCCACGCGGAGGATGACCCCACGCGACAGGTAGCCACCGGCCTGCGACGGGAGCACCAGGTGTTCAGCGATCCGTCGCAGCCCTGTTCCGGGCTCGTCGAGGACGGAAACAGGCGCGGGGAGCCAGTCGCCGGGCGTCGGAGCGCCGACGGAGTGGTCGACCGCGAGAGCCAACGTAAGCTCTGCGCCGGCCAGGTAGGTGGCGTCGGCGGGCGGGGTGGGGCCGGGACCACAGACTCCCCGGAGCGCCGCCACCCAGCTCGGGAGCCACCGCAAGAGCTGCCCGGCCAACACCTCGTGTTGCAGCGCAACCAACCGATCTGCCACCACCCCGTCCCGACGCGCGTCGGCCTCCGCACCGCAGAGGAACGCGAGCAGGCCGAGCGTGGCGCTGAGGTGCTCCACCTCCATGCCAACGGGATCGGCTAGCCCGGCCGCCGCCCGAAGCGCTCGCACGTCCGCGGCCGCCTCACCGCCAACCAACCCGTCCGGTGAAAGGAACGCCCCCGCTATCGCGGGCAATTCGAGGAGGTAGAGGCGCGTCCAGGCCTCCTCCGTGGCGTCGAGGTCGATCGTCTGCGCGGGCGAGAGAATACCGCCTTCAACCTCAAGCCACGCTGGCACGGTCTCTGCGCGCAACCCCCGCCCGTGCAAGTCCGCAAGCAACGCATACGCACGACTCCGGGCGAGCGCGGTCAGCGCCCGCGGATCGGGAGCGCTCACCGGCGTCCGAACGGCTTTTCGGGCAGCTTGTACGCCGCTCGAACCGGCTTGAGGGGTCTGTTCAGCCAGTGGGGCCGACGCTCCCCGTTCGGGCTGTGCTCCACTGCCGAGCGGCTCAACGCAAGCCACCGTTGGTACAACGCCCGGCTCTTCAAGGTGTCGACGTACACGTCGCCGTGGCGCTCACCGGGCACGGCCTTGCGAACGTTCACAGCCTTCTGCAGCCAACAGTGGGCGCCGCTCACGGGATCGGGCTGCACTGCATGCGTGAGGTTCTGGTGCACGCCAACGTCCTTCCACCAGATGCGCGCGGTGTCGGGATCCGGCCCGACCCAGGCCGTCGCGCCCTTCAACATATGCAAGGTGTGCCCGCCTTTTCCGTCCTCGTCCAGGCTCGCGAGCGCGGTCGTCCCCTTGTTGCCTCCGGCGTCATCCTGCAGACGCCAGCGACCAAGGTGGTGGCTCATGGCGATGATGCCGGGCTTGATGCCCTCCGTCACCCAGGCGCGGTCGATGAACCAGCCGATCTCGGTCTCCACCCTCAACAACTCGCCCGTATGAACGCCGAGTCGCGTCGCATCCTCGGGGTGGATCCACACGGGGTTGTTGTGGCCGATCTCATACAGCCACTTGGCGTTCGCGGAGCGGGTGTGGATGAGATGTGGCAGGCGGAAGTTGGGGAGCAGGATCATCTCGCCCTTCGCGCGGTCGATCAAGCCGGGCGCGACGTGGCTGTCGAGCGTCCACGGGACGACGTGGTCCAGCTCCGGCCAGCCCCAATCGCGCAGGGTCGGGCTGAAGAATTCCAACTTTCCAGAGGGTGTCGCAAAGCCAGCACGGACGACCCCGTCGACGAGCACCCCCAGCCGAGCGCCAGTCGCGTCCGTCACCAGCCCTTCGGCCGCCGTGGCGCTGGCCACCCCAGCCACAACATGCTCGTAAGGCAGGTAGTTCGTCTCCTTCAGCTCGAAGCAGCCGTATTTGCGCATGTACGCGAGCGGGGTCAGGCCTTCAGCGGAGGCAGCGGCAGGCAGCCCCGGCACCGAATTCTCAAACATCCACGCCCAGTATTCGTCCTGCCCGACGGGCTTGCCGGGCTCCTTCACCGACTCCACCCATTGCCGGATGCCAAGCGAGCCGTCCGGGTCCATCCGCCAGGTCAGATCGACCCAGAACTCGGCCTCCTCCCAGACTTCTCCGGGGTTCGCCTCGCGGGTGTCCTTCACTACCTTGCCGGCACGCTCCATCGCCACGCGCCGCACGGGCTGGCGGAACCCGATCCACATGCCTGAGTGCGTCTCCTGGCTCATCAGATCGTGGCGTTCGCCCGCGTGTCCCATCGGAAGCACGTAGTCGGCGAACCAGGCGCTCTCGTTCCAGGTTGGCGTGAGCGCGACGTGGCACTTGATCTTGTTTGGGTCCCGGAGCGCCTCCATCCACATGAAGCCGTCGGGGTTGATCCACATCGGGTTGTAGACGCGGGTGAAGTACACGTCCACGTCACCCCTGCCCTCGTCGAGAAAATGTGGGAGGAGAAAGGACATCTCGTAGAACGCCAGCGGGTATTCGTGGGGGAGATGGAGCTCGTTCCAGGCTTCGAAGGGCGGCGGGCTCTTGTAGGCTTTGGGGACAAACTTGGCCCAGGTGTTGAGCGAGGTGCCGCCTTCGGTCCCAACGCTACCTGTCAGAACGTTGAGGAAGAAGAGGCAGCGGGCAACCTGCCATCCACCGCGATTGCCCATGCTCGCCGACCGCCAGACGTGCGCGGCGAGGCGGTTTCCAGCCTGCGCCACGTACTTCGCCGCCTCGGCGATGCGCTCGACCGGAACCTGTGCTTCCTTCGCTGCGAATTCGAAGGTGAAGCCGGAGTAGAGGGCCTTGAGGGCGCTCTCGAAGTCTTCAAACGTGCCCGTTTCCCCCCCTCCGTCGCGCCGCAGGTGAGAGGAAGCCGCGAGGGCAGCCAGCACCGTCGCCTTCTGCGCAGCAGGCAGGTTCGATGCCTCGACGATCACGGCCCCATCGGACAGAAACGTCCGCCAGTTCACCCAGCGTCGCACGAATTCCCGGTCCCACTTTCCGGTCTGGAGCAGGTGGTTTGCGATGGCGAGGAGGACGACGGACTCGCTCCCCGGCCAGGTCGGGAGCCAACAGTCAGACTTCGCCGCGGTGTTGGAGAGGCGCGGGTCGAAGGTGATGATCTTCGCCCCGTTCATCTTCGCCTCGATGATGCGCTGGGCGTGCGGGTTGAAGTAGTGACCGGTCTCCAGATGGGACGAGATCAGCAACACCGTGCGCGCGTTGGCGTGGTCGGGACTTGGGCGATCCGCGCCCGACCAGAACGCGTAGCCAGCGCGGGACGCGGCCGAGCAGATGTTCGTGTGGGAGTTGTGGCCGTCGACCCCCCACGCCGTGATGATGCGGTTGGTGTAGTGGTCCTCGCCCGGACGGCCGACGTGGTACATGATCCCGGTCTTCCTGACCTTTCGGCTCTCCCGCATGCGCGCGGAGATGTCGGTGAGCGCCTCCTCCCACGTCACCCGCTTCCACTTCCCTTCCCCGCGCTCGCCCACGCGCTTGAGCGGGTAAAGGATCCGCTCGGGGTCATACGTCTGGTTGTGGGTCGCCGGGCCCTTCGCACAATTTCGGCCGCGGCTGCCGGGGTGCGCCGGGTTGCCCTCGAACTTCCGAACCTCGAACGTGGTCTTGTCGACGTAGGCGAGCAGGCCACAGGCGCTCTCACAGTTGAAGCAGATCGTCGGGACGAGGGTGTAGCGCCGCGGCACGCGCTCTGGCCACTTGGCGCCGTCATACTCGACCCAGTCTGCCCAGTGTTCAGGGGGCGGGTAGCGGGACAGGCGGCCGTCGGGGTGCTCGACCTCGGTGAGCTTGACGGGAGGCTGATCGGCGACGGAATAGGCGGGCATTGCGACGCCTGCCACGTTGGTCGGCGCGGTGACGTTTGGGACCGGCCGTGACAGGCGGAGCATGGACCCAAGGAAGCGCTCCAGAGAATTCTCCTTCATGAGTTTGGGATCTCCTGTGGCGCCATCACGAAGGCGTGCTCGTAGCAATACAGGCCGATGGCGGCGAGGATTCCGGCGATGGCGACGGCCCACGGCGAGCCGTCGGATCCGTTGGAGGCCGCTACGGCGAGGAGGACCAGGGGAACCAGATGCCCTGTGAAGATGGCGCCGCCCCAGAACTGTTGGGCGTACTTGCCGTGAGAGATGGCCCGCGCGGCTTTCGCGGCCGCCTCGCTGGCGTGCGCGATCCCGAATTCGCCGGCGAGAATGAGGAAGAGATCCACGACAAGCGTGACCGCGAGCACCGCGGGCGCGACCGCGCCAAGGCCGGAACCCGGGCCGAACGTGGTCACCACGCCAACCACAGCCCCCCCCATCATCAGCGAGTGGACCAGGAGATGAGCGGGAAGAAGCGGGCTTTGCCAGAGATCCCGACCCTCGCATTGGGCAAAAAGAAACGCCGTGTAGATGGCGGCGCCGATCGCCAGGGGCACCGTAAGCACGGCCAGCCCCAATTCAACGGCCTCTCCGCCCGGCACCCGGACCTGCAGCCACGCGACCATCAGGCTCCCGAGCAGCAGCGTCGACACAACCGAGAACCCGATCAGCAAGAACGCCCCCCTCGTCAGCCAGCTCTTCCACTGTGGACGGGTCAGGATGCGCAGGAACCGCTCCGGGCGCTCCAGATCACCGACGAGCAGAGCCGTCGTCACCAGGGTGGCAAGCACGCCGATCAAACCAACAAGGAGGAACGGAAGATCGGCGGCCTCCTTGCCAAAGCCGAGGACGGCGGCGGCGAGCATCAAAAACGCCCCCGTCCCAATCGACTTCGCCACGGTGTACGCCGGTACCT
Source organism: uncultured Pseudomonadota bacterium (assembly GCA_903844155.1). Lineage (GTDB taxonomy): Bacteria > Myxococcota_A > UBA796 > UBA796 > SXON01 > CAIUMM01. The sequence continues at coordinate 23,403 of CAIMSU010000233.1, forward strand.
GCCAGTGCCAGGGCACCTTGTGGAACACCGTGTTGGACACCTGCGAGACCATGTGCCCCGCCATCGTCCCCGGTTGGATCTGGATCGGACCGCCACCGGGCACTCCCTGCTCACCGGGCGTCCGGATGGCGGTGCCAGAATCCGCCGCCATAGCCCCCCTCCGCCCGTCCGGGGCACCTCCCCCGGGAGGGGGGAGGCGACCTTCCAGTACCAGACTGGCGCTTTCATCGCCGAGATTCAGGCGAACTTCGTAGAACTTCGCGTCAGCATAGCCACCCTCGGGCGCGTGGTTGTGCCCATGCGCGTCGAGCACGTCCCCGAACATCAAGCCGTCCGGCTCGCGTTCCAGCGCGGTCGGGTGCATCGCGACGTCCGTCCCGTTGATGTAGAACAACTTGGGCGACGTGCCCTGCTCGGGCTTTCGGACCGTCGTGTCATTCCGGGCGAGCACCCTGGCGATCTCGCTCTTCGGGTCGTCCATGTCCCCCGCGATGATCGAGTGCGTGGGGCACACGACGACGCACGCGGGCTCCAATCCGTTCTCAACGCGGTGACCGCAGAAGTGGCACTTCGCGGCCGTACCGCTGTCCGGGTCGATGTAGATGGCGTCGTAGGGACAGGCTTGCAAGCAGGCTTTACAGCCGATGCAGACGGAGGAGTCAAACTCGACGATGCCGTCGTGGCGCTGGTACATCGCGGTGACGGGGCAGATGCGCACGCAGGGAGGGTTCGCGCAATGGTTGCAACGGGTGACCTGGAAGGCGCGTCGGGTGTCGGGAAAACGCCCCGTCTCCGTGTATTTCACCCACGTCCGGTTCACGCCGAGCGGGACCTCGTTCTCGCTCTTGCAGGCGGTCGAGCACGCGTGGCACCCGATGCAGGAGCGCGTGTCGATGACAAAACCGTAGTTCATGAGCCCGCAGCCCTTAGCATCTACAGACCGAACCCGGCGCGGACGAGATCGTGGAGCCGGACGAGCCCGACGTAGCGGTCACCATCCACGACGGGGAGCACGGCGATCTGGGAGTCCCGACGCTCCATGCGTTGGAGCGCGACGCTCGCTGGCTCGTCCGCGCCAACGGTCACTGGCGATCGTGTGCAGAACGCAGAAACCGACCGTTGCAGCGCGGTAGTATCGGCGGCCACTGCCCGTCGCAGGTCGCCGTCCGTGAAGATCCCGCCGCCCTCCACCAGCACGGCGCCGAGGCCCAGCAGCGGCAGGAGGTCGAGGAGCCGGGTCTCCGGCGACACCAGCGGTGGCGGCACCATGAACCGTCGCACCGGCAGGGCCATGGCACCGATAAAGCCGGCGGGATGCCGTACTTCCCCGCCGAGAGCCAGCGCGAGCGCGTCCCCGAGCGCGGCGGCGACGGTGAAGGCGGTGACGGGCAGACGCCCACCGGCTTCGCAGGCGACGGTGGTGTCGAGCGTGGCCCGCGCGACCGAGTCGAGCGGCGTACCCGGCCGGGCAAGCGCGACGGATGGCAACCCTGCCTCGCGGACAAAGCGGAGGATCTCGGCGGTATGTCCGCTCTGCGACACGACGATCAGGGCATCGTTCGGCCGCATCGCCCCGCCGTCGCCATGAAGCGCCTCGACCGGGTGCACAAACTGCGCCCGTCTCCCCAACGATGCCATCGTCCCCGCGATCTTCCGAGCGACAATGCCGCTTTTTCCGATTCCGGAGCACCAGATCGCGTCGGCCGGCTGGAGTACCGCAAGCGCCGGCCCCATCCGGGTTCGGTTCGCCTCGTACGCCGAGTCCAGCGCGCCCGTCGCGGCGGCGACGACGTCCTTGAGGACATCAGCGGGGTCGGTCGGGGCCATCGCCCGCGCCTATCCGCGCGCCTCCGCGGGCGCACCTGTGCGCCACTGCAGGAACCACCCGGCGCCGGCTAGAATGACGGGTGATCGAACCCTTTCCGCGGGGGCGCGTCCGGCGGCGGCGCCGCGGGCCCCGGACCCATCGCCCCAACCGTGAACGCGAAGCCACCCGGCCGGCCAGTCAACCACCGAAGCACCCAGTTCTTGAAGCGCGGCGCCAGAAAACGCCGTATCGGCGGGATGAACAGGAACATCCCCGCCGCGTCCGAGAGGAACCCCGGCGTGATCAGCAGGATGGCGCCGACCAGCACGAGCGCGCCCTCGACAACGCTGTCAGCCGGGCTCCGACCGTTCCGCAAGTCGTCGCCGATCTGCCTCAGGACCCCGACGCCAGCACGCTTTCCGAGCCACGTCCCGAGGACCCCCATCAGGATCAGCCAGGCGACGGTCGTCCAGCCGCCGATCACCTGCCCGACCTCGATCAGGAGGTAGGTTTCGAGCGCAGGGAGCACGGTGAACGCGAGGAAGAGCGCGAGGCCGACCATACTCCAAACATAACCACGGCCACGGCCCCGCAACCGGAACCGCCTCATGCGGATCGGGCTCTCGACACGTCAATAGCCCGATCCGCCTCATGCGGATCGGGCCCTCGCCGCGCTACAGGGGCGCTACCCATGTCCCGCCCCATCTTCGTGATCTCCGACGGCACCGGTGAGACCGCCGACCGCGTGACCCGCGCGGCCTTGCGCCAGTTCGAGGGCACGCGTGTGGTCGTGCAGCTCTTCCCGAACGTGGTCGAGCGGGCAACGCTGGAGCGCATCCTCAAACAAGCAGCGTTGCAACAGGCGTTTGTGGTCACCTCGCTCGTCTCCGCGGAGCAGCGGATGTTCGCGAACGAGCTGGCCAAGGCGTTCCGTATCCTCCAGGTCGATGTGCTCGGCAACGTCATCACCGGGCTGTCCGGCTGGTTGGACGCCGCACCCCAGAACCAGCCAGGGCTGATGCACCGCACGGACGAGGCGTACTTTCGGCGCATCGAAGCCGTCGAGTTCACGGTCAAGGTCGACGACGGGAAGGAGCCGCGGATGCTCAAGCAGGCCGACATCGTGCTCGTTGGCGTGTCCCGCACCTCGAAGACGCCGCTCTCGGTCTTCCTTGCCTACAAAGGCTACAAAGTGGCGAACGTCCCCCTCGTCCTCGACCGCGACCCGCCGAAGGAGCTGTGGGAGGTGGATCAGCGGCGCGTCTTCGCCCTCACCATCGAGCCAGAGTCGTTGGAGGGGATCCGCAAGCAGCGCCTCCGCACGATGCGGGTCGGCGGAACGACAAACTACGGGCAATTGGACTACATCCTCGCCGAGCTGGAGTACTCCGAGGACCTGTTCCGGAAAAACCGCCAGTGGCCCGTCATCAACGTGACGCAGAAGGCGCTGGAGGAGACCGCCGGCACCATCGTGAACCTGTACGTCGAACGCGGGCTTGGCGCGGCCGGCGGCGAGATCGGCCAGCTTTGATGCTCGCCCGAACCCCCAACGCTCATGCCCCTCTCCGCGATCCGCTCCCGCCTCCCTGAACCCCCGCCCGAGGGGATCGAAGCGATCCTCGGGCCGACCAACACCGGAAAAACCCACGTCGCCCTGGAGCGCATGGTTCGGTACGAATCGGGGATGATCGGCCTGCCACTCCGGTTGTTGGCGCGCGAGGTCTACGACAGGCTCACCGCGCGGGTGGGCGAGCAGCAGGTAGCGCTCATCACCGGCGAGGAGCGTCGACACCCGCCTGGAGCCCGTTATCTGGTCTGCACCGTCGAGGCGATGCCCCTGGAACGAAGGGTGGAATTCGTGGCGGTCGACGAGATCCAGCTCGTCGGGGACAAGGGGCGCGGCCACATCTTCACGGACCGGGTCCTGCACGCCCGGGGAACGCGGGCGACGCTGTTCCTCGGGTCCGACAGCGTCGCCACGGCGGTGCGGGCGCTTGTTCCCGACGCGCTCATCACAACGCAGGCACGGCTCTCACGCCTGACCTACGCCGGGTACTCCAAGCTGGGATCGTTGGCTCCGGGGACGGCAATCGTGGCGTTCTCCGCCGAGTCTGTCTACGCGCTCGCGGACCGCGCCCGGCGGAAGCATGGTGGCTGCGCGGTGGTCCTCGGCGCGCTGTCGCCTCGCACACGCAACGCGCAGGTGGCGATGTACCAGTCGGGCGAGGTCCCCGTGCTGGTGGCGACCGACGCGATCGGCATGGGACTGAACCTCGACATCACGCACATTGCCTTTGCGGAAGGCCACAAGTTTGACGGAGAGCGGGTTCGCGCGCTCCAGGTCGGCGAGATCGCCCAGATCGCTGGCCGCGCCGGTCGCTACCGCACGGACGGCACGTTCGGCGCAACGGAGCTCTACGAAGGCGTCCCGCAGAGCCACGTCACGGCGATCGAAGCCTACCGGATCCCCTCGGTCAACCGGCTTTACTGGCGAGAGAGCGACCTCGACTACACGAGCCTCGCCACGCTGGAGCGCTCGCTGCTGCAGCCCCCACCCATCCAACGCGACGGACCGACGCGGTTCGAGCGCCGCGCCGATGACGACGACGAGCTTGCCTTCTTGCTCCTCGCGCGCCATCCGGAGGTCCGCGCACGGGCGACTCACCCCAACGCCGTCCGCCTGCTCTGGGACGTCTGCCGCACGCCGAATTACCGCCACAACCTGCCTGAGCAGCACGCCGAGCTGCTTCTGCGCGTGTACCTGAGGCTCGCCGAGCATGGGACGATGGCGGAGGGCTGGGTGCGCCGGTCGATGGAGACCCTGGACCGGGTGGATACCGCGGGGCCTGCTCCGGGCGAGCGCGATGACCGGCCTTCGCCCAATGGAATCGACACCCTGACCCAACGCCTGGCGTCGATCCGTACGTGGTCCTATCTGAGCCAGCGGGTCGACTGGGTCGACGGCGCGGCGGCGTTGCAGCAATTCGCGATCGAGGTCGAGAATCGCCTGTCCGACGCGCTGCACGCCGAGCTTCAGGCGCGCTTCGTGGACCGGCGTGCGACGGCGTCGACAGGTGGGCAGCCGGCGAGCGCGGACGGCGACAGCGCGCAGGTCCGCCTGGGCGGGCGCGTGGTCGGCAGCTTCGAGGGGCTGAGCTTCCGATCGTTGGATGCCACGGTGCCGCCCGGGGCCCGTCCTACCGTCGAGATCGGAGTGGCCGCGAGAGCCGCCGCCCTCCTCGCTGATCCGCACAGCGCCTTTGTCCTCGCGCCCGACCTCTGCTTGCATTGGCGGGGACAGCCCGTGGCGCGCCTGCTCGCCGGCCCGGTCGCCGCAGAGCCCAGGCTGCGCCTGTTGCCCACCGAGTGGCTGCGTCCCTCGGACCGAATGCTCGTGGAACGGCGATTGGTAGCGTTGTTGGCGGACAAGGTCGGCGAGGTGATGGCGCCGTTGCGCACGACGCCGAGGGAGGCTGCTGGGGTGGCGTACCTGCTTGAAGCGGGGCTGGGGACGGTCCCGATCGAGCGGGTGGCGGACGCGCGGGCCGGGTTGGCTGACGTCGGGCGACGGGCGCTCGCGAAGGCAGGCGTGCGGTTCGGCGCCCGCTGGGCCTACTCGATCGCGATGACCGGCGAAGGCCGGGCCATACTCGCGGCCCTGCTCGCGGGCCTGGACGTCGTGCCCGCGCCTGGCGACGGCGACGTGGTCCGAGCGACCGGCGCATCGGCGTTCTGGCCGCTCGCTGGCATGGTGCGATGGGGCGATCACGCCGTGCGTGTCGAGCTCTACGAGGCGTGGACGGCCGAGGTGCGCGGGCTTGCGCGAGCGGGCAGCTTCCGGGTGCCGGAGGTGCTTCTGGCGCGGCTCGGCGACCCGACCGCGGCGCTGCGCGAGATCGGGATGATGCCCGTTCGATCGGTCGAACCGGCGGGTCTGTGGACCCGGCGACCACGCTGAACGGCGCGCGCTGCCCGCGCCCGCGCCCTCAAGGGAGGGGGACCGACCGCGTCAGGACGTTCCGGGCGAGGATGCGCCCCAAGGGAAGCCCAAGCGCCGGAGCCGATGCAAGACCCCGAACACCGGAAGCCCGATGACGTTGGTCCAGTCACCGTCCACCCCGGCGATCAGCCAGGCGCCAGGCCCCTCAGCGCGGTAGCCGCCGGCACACCCGCTGCCGTCGCCGCTCTTCACGTAGGCGTCGATCTCGTCGTCGGTGACGTCGCAGCGAAACCGGATGTGGGTGTGCTCGACGAAATCGGCGGGAGAGGCGGAAAGTCCGAGGAGGACGCCTGCGGGACCGCGGAAGGCGACGGCGGTGGAGAGCGTGTGGGTGCGACCGCGAAGGAGGCGCAGGCGACGACGGTGATCGTCGGGATCTCGTGGTTTTCCGAACGCTTCTCCGTCGAGATGAGCGACCTGATCGGCCCCGAGGATCACCGCCGCAAGGCTGGAGGCTGGAGGCTGGAGGACGGAGGAAATCCGGGCGGCGACCGCCTCGGCCTTCGCTGCGGCCCGTGCGACCGCGAGCGCCACCGGGTCGTCGGCGATGATCGCCTCCTCGTCGATGGGCGCCGGGAAAAGCTCAACGTGAACGCCGACATCGGTGAGGAGTTTGGCGCGCCAGGGGGAGGCGGAGGCGAGGATCAGGCGCGGAGCGGGCATTCCATCCCGCTAACCGGAGCCGGGGCGTTACGATCTTCGGCGTGCATTTCACCGCGCCTGGATACGAAATGCGGGAGGAGGATTGTCACGGGCCTCGCGAGCGTCGCACGGGGGCGGGCGGCGTACAGGTTTCCGGCAGGACGTGGGACTTTTCACGCTCGACACGATAGGATCGCCCGGGTGGTCGTTTTGACCGCCCCGGACGTCCGGTCCCCCGCTGGCCCCGTTTAGTCGCCCCCTGCCGCCTGAGAATCAAGCATGTCCACCCGAGCGGTCGGGATCGACCTCGGCACCACGTTCTCCGCCATCGCGCACGTCAACAAGTACGGTGTGCCGGAGATCCTGCACAACGCCGAGGGCGAGCGGATCACGCCGTCGGTGATCCTGTTCGAGGGCGACGAGGTGATCATCGGGACCTACGCCAAGCAATCGGCGGTCGCGTACCCGGAGCAGGTGGTCGAGTTCATCAAGCGCCACATGGGCGACGAAGACTACCAGTTCGAGTACCGCGGCGAGTCCTACACGCCCGAGCGACTGTCGGGCTTCATCCTTGCGAAGTTGAAGCACGACGCCGAGCTGCGGCTCGGGCACCGGATCGATCAGGCCGTCATCACCGTTCCCGCCTACTTTGGCGACAAGCAACGCCGCGCGACGATCCGGGCCGGCGAATACGCGGGCTTGAAGGTCCTCTCCCTGCTGAACGAGCCGACGGCGGCGGCGTTTGCGTACGGCCTCTCGAACATGGGCGAGCGCAAAAAGGTGCTCGTCTACGACCTTGGCGGCGGCACGTTCGACGTGTCCATCGTCGAGATCGCGGGGCGAGACATCAGCGTCATCGCCACTACCGGCGATCACCTGCTTGGCGGCAAGGAGTGGGACGACGCGTTGATCGAGTTTGCCGCGGAGCAATTCAAGGCCCGCCACAACCTCGACCCGCTGGACGACCTCGCGGCGTACCATGACCTGCGGGCCAAGGCGACCAGCGCCAAGCTCTCGCTCTCCAAGCGGCCCAAGGTCAACCTGTTCTACGACTTCAAGGGGAAGATCCTGCGGTTGGAGCTGACCCGGGAGAAGTTTGAGGATCTCACGGCTGGCCTGCTCGCCCGGTGCGAAGCGCTGACCCGCGATGTGCTGGAGGATGCCAAGCTCACCCCCAACGACATCGACACCGTCGTGCTCGCAGGCGGGTCCACGCGCATGCCGATGGTGCGCGAGATGATCAAGAAGGTGTTCGGGCGCGACGCCGCGACGGACATCAACCCGGATGAGTGCGTTGCGCTCGGCGCAGCGCTGACGGCCGCGATCGAGGCCAGCCGTGTGTCTGGCGAGGCCCCGCCCGTCGACATCCGAACGCACGACGTCACGTCGCACTCCCTCGGCATGGTCGTCTACCGCGACGGAAAGCTCTACAACTCCAAGATCATCGAGCGGAACTCGCGAATCCCCTGCGAGCGTACGCGCGACGACTATGTGACCACGCACGATGGTCAGTCCACCATGGACCTCTGGCTCGTACAGGGCGAGAACGTCGATCCCCTGGAGTGCGCGGTCCTTGGTCACTTCGAATTCTACGGAATCCCGATTCGCTCCGCGGGAAAGTCCCGTTTGTCCGTGACCTTTCGCTACAATGCGAACGGCATCGTCGAGGTCGAGTCCATGGATCTCGACAGCGGGCAGACCCTGGCCCACCGCCTCGCCGCAGGCTCCGTCACCCTCGACGATCTGGCCCGGAACCGGGCGCCGATGAGCGTCGTGCTGTTGGTGGACTGTTCGGGCTCGATGTACGGCGCGAACATCGAAGAGGCGCGCAAGGCAGCGCTCTCCTTCGTCGAACATTCGCTTGGTCCGAACAGGCAGATCGCGGTCATCGCCTTTCCCGGTGGCGTCGTTTGCCCGCTGACGGGCGACGGGGCGAAGCTGGACGCCGCGATTCGCGGGCTCACCCCGATCGGGTCCACGCCGCTCGCCGAGGGCTTGCTCGCCGCCCGGGAGATGATGAAGAACCGGGCGGGCGTCCAACGGATCTACATGGTCCTCACGGACGGGCACCCGGACGACCCGGATGCCGCAGTGGCCGAGGTCAACCGCATTCGGACCTCCGGCGGTCGCATCATCACCATCGGCGTCGGCAACCAGGTGCGGCCCGACTTCCTGAAGAGCCTCGCTTCCCGCGCCGAAGACTTCCACTTCTGCAACGAGTCGGTCGAACTGCAGGGCACGTTCATCAACCTCGCAACCGAGCTCACGGGAGGCCAAAATGGCGGATGATCCGACCCACGATCCCCACAGCACCGCCGGGATCAGCGCGCGGCTGCAGACCCTGCACGACCTCATCGAAGCCCGGATGCGGCAGGACGACACGCAGCAGAAGGCATTTGACCAGCTCTACGAGGAATTGCGCCAGTACAAGGATGACTTTGTCTTCCAGCAGGAGAAGCCCTTCCTGCTTGACCTGCTGCTGTTCTACGACAGCCTGAACTGGTTCCAGCAGTCCCTGGCGCGCAAGGAGATGAGCGGCGACGTCATCGCGGACAGCTTCCAGTACCTCCTCGACGAGTTCCTGGAGCTGCTCTACCGGCGCGACGTCGTCCCCTGCGAGAGCGTCGACCGTTTTGACCGCAAGCTCCACAAGGCGGTTCGCGTCGTGCCGGCGGCCTCGTCTGCGGATGAATGGAAGGTCCAGGCAGTGCTGAAGCGTGGGTTCATGCGCGGCGACAAGCAGCTTCGCGCCGAGGAGGTCGCGGTCGCACGGTTTGGCGTGGACAGCGAGGTCGAGGGCGGAGGCGGCAAGGAAGGGGGCGGTAGGGACAGCATCGCGCCGGTCGCCGGCGGACGCAAAGAGCCCAGGGAATAGGGCAGTTCATGGCCGACGACGGGATCATTCTGGGCATCGACCTCGGGACGACGTTCTCGGCGATGGGCTATGTGGATCCCTTCGGCAAGCCGTTGATCCTGCCCAACGGCGAAGGCCAGCGCACCACCGCGTCGGTCATCCACTTCTACGATCGCGATGCCTGCGTGGTCGGCGAGGAAGCGGTCAAGATGGTGGTCGTCGACGCGCCGAACGTGGTCCGGTTCATCAAGCGGCACATGGGCGAGGAGGGCTACCAGTTGGAGCTTTTCGGACGAACCTATGGTCCGCAGGAGCTGTCGTCGTTCATCCTTCGGAAGTTGAAGGACGACGCCGAGGAGGCGCTGGGGTTCGAGGTCAAGGACGCCGTCATCACGGTGCCGGCGTACTTCAACAGCGCCCAGCGCGGGGCGACGGCGGAGGCGGGCGCGTTGGCGGGGTTCAACGTGCTCTCCATCATCAACGAGCCGACGGCCGCGGCGATCGCGTACGGCGTCGAGCGGATCGGGGGCGACCGCCACTTGATGGTTTTTGACCTTGGCGGCGGCACTTTTGACGTCACCGTGATGGAGATCCGCGGGACGACGCTGCGGACGATAGCGACAGACGGCAACGCGGAGCTTGGCGGCAAGGACTGGGACGATCGGCTCCTGAACTACGTCGCCGACCAGTTCAGCCAGAAGTTCGGCCTGGACCCGCGCGACGACGCGCAGACCTACCAGGAGCTCTACGAGCGCTGTCTGCACGCCAAGATCTCGCTGTCCTCCAAGCCCCGCGCGGTCATCCCCGTGAATTTCCGCGGACATCGCACGGTTGTGCCGGTCGTCCGCGAGGAGTTTGAGAACATCACGCGGGACCTGCTCGGGCAGTGCGCCGACACGTGCGCGCTCGTGCTCGAGAAGGCCAAGATGGGCTGGGCCGACATCGACGATGTGCTGCTCGCCGGCGGATCGACGCGGATGCCCGCGGTCCAGGAGATGCTGCGTCGGCTTTCGGGCCGCGCCCCCGTGGCCGGGGTGAATCCGGACGAGTGCGTGGCCCTTGGCGCAGCGCTCGCCGCGATCTTCCGGCATCAACCCAAGCATCCGGCCATCCAGAATTGGCGCTCCACGCTCGCGCGCAAGGCCCAGAAGGCCGCCGCGGGCGCGAACGAACAGGGCTCGACTGCGCTGATCGAGCAGGACATCCAGCCCGGCCCAGGTGGGACCTTGCCGGGCGTTCGGATCGCGGACGTCGCCAGCCACCCGCTTGGCATCGTCGTGCTGGACGCCCAGCTCAACGAGCGGATCGTCACGCTCATCCCCGAGTCGACCCCCCTCCCCTGCGAGAAGCGCGGGCGCTTTGCCTATGCCTACGACGACATGACCGCGGTGCGCGTGGAGGTGACGGAGGGCGTGGGCGCGAGTCGCGACGAGGTCACGGTGATCGGTGAGGTCATCCTCGACAATCTGCCGCCCCGCCATCGTGGGACGCCCATCGAGGTGGTCTACCGGTACACGGTGAACCAGATCCTCGAGGTGGACGTGACCGACATCGAGACGCGCGTCTCCCACCGCGCCCGGATCGTGCTCAAAGGCGCGCTCTCGTCCGAGGGGTACGATGAAGCGCGAAGGCGCGTGGCGGCCGCTACGGTCCACTGACGGAGCTGCGGCGGGGAGCGATGCCCCTGCTTTCTTGATACGCCCCCGCGCAGATGGATCGCCGCGAACTCGAAGAGATCGACCGCTTTCTGGCCTCAGTGGGCCAGGGATCCTTGCTCACGTACTATGGCTTGCAGGACGGCGCGCTGGCATCCGACGTCGAAGCGTTCGTCAAGAAGCGCAGGGCGTGGGCGCAGGGCCAGCAATCCAACCCAAAGTACAAGGTCGAAGCGCTGTTTCTGATCAAACAGAACGCTCTCATCCGCAAGGCGCTGATCGAGGAGCCGGAGGCCTACCGGACCCACCTCAAGTCCACCCACGCACAGCGAAACGTGGAGAGCCTCCGCGTGTTCATTCGCGGCACGATCAGCAGTGGCACGTTCACAGCAGCCGCCGAAGCGGCCATCCGCAAGCAGGGGCGGGAGCTGGAGCTGCCGGACGGGCTCGTGACGCAGCAGATCGAGGAGGCGCTCGCCGCCGCCGGCGTGAAGCGCGCCGGGGACGCCGAGCCGACGCCCGCCCCCAGCACCATCGACTTCTACGAAGTCCTGCAGGTCGACCCCTTCTGCACGATCGACCGCCTCGAACAGGCCTACCGCGCGCGATACCGGTGGGCCCGCAACCTGAATGACCTCGCGCTCTCCGCGGACATGCTGAGCAAGCTGGATCAGGCCTGGAACGTGCTCCGCGACCCGGACCGGCGTGCCCGCTACGACTCCCGGCGCGCGGTGTGGACCCGAGCGACCGAGTCCCGCCCGAACGGCATCCTCGGCCTGCTCCCCGGAACGGCCGAGCCGACCGCCGATACCGAGAGCTCGGATGACATGGTGAGCCAGACGCCGGTCTACCAGCCCACATCGCGCACCAGCCAGGTCTCTGCACCCCGCCCGCTGGCCCGGACGCAGCCCCCAACCCGCATGCCACCGATGCCTCCGCCGTCGATGCGCGTCGTTCTGGACGAGCTGGAGATCACCAACGCGGGGTTGAAGATCCCGCCGATGCCGGCCCCACCGCCCCCTCGGCTGGGTCCGGCCGCGCCAGCCTCGGCGGAGCCAGACGCGGCACGACTCCGCGGCCCGAAGCTCGGCGTGGATGGCCCGGACACCGTGGTGGTCAAGGCGAAGGAGGCCAAAGTACGCCACCGCCTGCTGATCCGGAACCAGGGCGAAGGCAAGATGCCGGGGCGCGTGGTCGCTGACCACGAATGGCTGGAGATCGCCAAGCCGCAGCTGGACCCGAAGCTGGCGACGCAGGTGGTGGAGGTGATCATCCACGCGGACCGCATGCCGTGGCGCTCGGCTTCGGCAACCCTGACGGTCGTGACGGATCACGGGGAGCGCAAGACGATCGCGTTCCAGGTCTCACGCCGGTCGTCGCTCCCGTGGGCGCTGGTGGTGGGTCTGCTGGGCATTCTCGCCGTGGCGGCGGCCGTCGGCATCGCCTTCGTCGTGAGCGGTCAAGCCCACGACGCCGTCCTGAAGCTGACGATCGACCCGCCCGCCGACCACGTGTACGTGAACGGCACCGCCGTGGGGGACGGCGCGACGGTGGAATACCGGTCGACGAACGTGGACGCCCCCGTTCGGCTCCGCGTGGAGGCCCAGGGGTTCGCGCCGCACGACGAGCTCGTGCAGCTCGAGGCGGGAAAGAGCCTCGACCGCAAGATCCGCCTCGACCTCTCCGACGCCGTGGACTGGGTTCCCCCGCCCGGATCAAAAGGAGCGCCTGTCGAGGACGGTGGCGCCCCGATCGTGCAAGCCCGAAGCGCGGAACTGGCGGCGTGTATTGTGACCGGGCCGCCTGTGGACGCGCACTTCCGCGCGATCGTCGACCCGTCCGGCCTGGTGCGCACCGTCCAGATCATCGCACCAGCGGGCGCTTCCGTGGAGACGACCCAGTGCGTCAAGCGCACCTTTCGGACGATGCGCTTCGGGCCGGTCACCGCCGACTACGGCGAGGTCGACGCCGTCGCCCACCTCGCGGCTACTGGCCCCTGAGACCCGCTGTGGAACGCCGTCCCGGGTGCTTCTGGCGGCTTGACAGCGCTCCGGCCAGCGACTAAACCGCATGCGCCGTTGGGGAAGTAGCTCAATTGGTAGAGCGCCGCGTTCGCAATGCGGAGGTCGCCGGTTCGATTCCGGTCTTCTCCACCCACTCGTCCCAAAACCCCGTGGTCCCCGCCGATGACCGCTTCGTCGTCCACCCCTCGCGCGACGGGCGCGTCGGTCGCGAGTCCCGATCCCCTGATCCGGTCGGGGTTTGCGACCGCTGACGATGGCGTGCGCTTGTACTGGCGCGCCGTCGGCGAGGGTCCGGTGCTGGTGTGCAACAACGGTGTCGGTGTCAGCACGTACTTCTGGCGGTACTTTGTCGAGTTCTTCTCGGCGCACTACACGGTCGTGCTCTGGGACTACCGCGCGCACGGACGGAGCGATCGGGTCGCTGACTGGCGCACGGCGGACATGTCCATCGAACGCCTCGCAAAGGACCTGCGCGCCGTCATCAACGCCGTCGCGGGCGACGCACCTGTGGTGCTGGTCGGTCACTCGATGGGCTGTCAGGTGCTGTTCGAGTACTACCGGAACCACGCCGACCGGGTTGTCGGGCTCGTCCCGATGCTGGGGAGCGCGGGCAAGACCCTCGAGACTTTCTTCGACTATTCAGGTTCACCGCGGCTCTTTGAGATCGCGTCCCGGGTCGTGGATCAGCGCGGGGCCGCGTCCCACGCGATCATGCGCCCGCTCCTGCGCAGCCCGCTCGCGTGGTTCATCACGTGGCGGTTCGACCTCGTCGACCCGATGTACGCCCGGCGTGAGGACATGGTGAAGTACCTCGGGCACATCTCGCGGCTGGACCTGCGCGTGTTCCTGCACAACGTCCTGGAAGTCCAGAAGCACGACGCGTGGGACGTGCTCCCCACGATCACCGTGCCGACGCTCGTGGTGGCCGCCGAGCGCGACGCCTTCACGCCGATGTGGCTCTCGCGAAAGATCGTGACGACGATCCCAGGCGCCGAGCTGCTTGTCCTGGCCGACGCGAGCCACGCCGCGCTCATCGAACAGCCCGAGAACATCCATCACCGCGTCCAGCGCTTCCTGGAACAGCGAATCCCCGGGTTTGCTCCGCGATAGTCGAGCGCGTTGTCGTCGACCTTCAGCGTCCCCAGTCGTCGCCCGGCGGCGTGGCCGGGGCTTCCGAGGGCGACGCCGGCCGACCAGCCGAGCGCAAAAGCGCCTCCTGTTCCAGCCGCGCCACCGTTCGGGCGAGCGTTCGGCGCCTCGCCCACCCCAGGATCGTCGCCAGCACGAAGCCAACGCCGAAGCTTCCCCAGAGCAACCAGGGGATCGCGACGGGCTGGCTCAACTTCCAGGCGGCCAGGACGACGTCGAAGGACAGCGTCGTGGTGCGCGAGAGGTTCTGGACCGTGAACATGACCGCGCCGAGCAGGACGAGGAGGACGACGGTGAGCCGTGAGGCCTGGGACCAGCGCATCCGGAGAAAGTAGCCCGGTCAGCGATTGTCTGGGAGCCAGTCACGCAGTCGGCCGGTGACCAGCTTCGGGACGTGCGAAAGAGCTGTCACACTCCCCGCTCCCGCGAGGAGGCACGCGACCCGCAGTTCGTCGATCACGGCCGCGATCGCCGCGTCGAGCTCTCCGCGCGCGTTGGCCTGCAGGAACGGTCTGGCGATGCCGCAACAGCGGGCGCCGAGCGCCAGCGCTTTGGCGACCTCCAGCCCGTTCGAGATCCCGCCCGTCGCACAGATCGCGAGGTTCAGACCCGAGAGTTGGACGACGCTGGCCGCCGTCGGAATCCCCCACTCCCGGAACCGCTCCCCGATCGCCTTGCTCGCCGCGCCCGTCGCCCGGGCCGTTTCAACGGCCACCCAGGACGTTCCACCCGCGCCCGAGGTGTCGACATGCGTGACGCCAAGCCCGACCAGCCGCTCGCCAACGCCCCGCGAAAGCCCACATCCGGTCTCCTTGACGATGACGGGGAGGCCAAGCTCCTCGACCAACCGTCGAATTGTGGCCGCGCCCCCTCGGAAGTCCCGATCGCCGCCCGGCTGGACGACCTCCATGGCGGGGTTGAGGTGCACGCAGAGCGCGTCGCACCCGGTCTCGTCGACCATCGCCCGCAACCGCGCCGTCGGCGTCTCGCTCGCCTGGACGACGCCGATGTTGCCGAGCACGAGCGCATCCGGCGCGACGTCGCGGACGTGGTAGCCGTCGCGGATCCCGCGCACGAGCAAGGGCCGCTGGCTGCCGAACGCAAAGCCGATCCCGAACTTCTGCGCGGCCCGCGCGAGCTCGCGGTTGATGCGCTCGGCATCCGGCGTGCCGCCGGTCATCGCCGCGATGATCAGGGGCGCGCGGAGCGGCTTCCCGGCAAACGCCGTGCGCAGGTCGATGGCGTCGAGATGCAGCTCCGGGAGCGCATCGTGGACGAGTTCGACGTCGTCGAGCAGCGTCGTACGGGCGCGAAAACCGACGTCGCCATCGAGGCAGAGCGCGATGTGGTCCGACTTGCGCGCGGCGATGCCGGCCTGGGCTGCGTCCGGACCAGGCGCCGACAGGTCGTGCGGGTCGGGCATCAGGCGCCAACGCAGGCGGCGAACGCGGCGTCGTCGCACTCAACGAACGCCCCGTCACACGTCGACCAGGCCGATCCGTCCACGATCTCATCGCAACTGGCCGTTCGCAGATCGTGCAGGCATTGAGCCGCCACGGACGCGTCGTAGGCGCAATCCTGCACTTCGCAGGCGTACAGCGCGCCGTCGCTGGCGTCGAGCTCTGAGCGGCACTCGCCGACATCGCCGTACATCGTGTCGAACGTCCCCTGCGCGCACTCGTACTGCCGCTCGCAGGTATATTGGTCGAGCTTCGCTCCGAAGGAGGCCGCGGAGACACAGCCGCCCAACGACCACGCGAGGAGGAGAGATGCCCGCATTCCGCCCCTCAAAACACCGTATTGATGAGGCACTCGCCCAGGGCGTTGTCGTCGCAGCGCGGGTAGACGTCCGCCGGGTCGCAGTCGTTGGCGTAGTCGAACTGCTGGATCTGGGAGCAGTCGTCGGTGCGAATGGCCTTGATGCACGTTGCCGCCGCCTTCGGATCGAAGTCGCAGTTGTCAATGTAGCACTGGTTCGCGGCGTCGCCGTTGTTGTCGTTCGTCTGCTCGCAGTCGCTCAAGCTGCTGTAGTTGGACTCAAACGCGCCCTTGTCGCACTCGTCGAGCCGCTTGCAGCCGAGCGCGTTGGCCGTGTGCAGGAAGTTGTCGGCGGTCACACAGGCGAAAAGGCCAAGGGCGAGGATCATCGGGCGCTCCGGTGGGCCGCTGCTAACGCGCCGGACTGGACAACGTCCCCAGAAACGCCTCCAGATCGTCCATCTCGCGCTGCGAGAGCGAGAGGGGCTGCAGCGTGAGCTCGCGATGGCCGATGAGCGGCGTGCCCGGCAGCGTGCTGTAGAACGCGAGGACGGCGGCCAGCGTTGCGATCGACCCGTCGTGCATGTACGGCGCGGTATCGGCGACGTTGCGCAGGCTCGGCGTCTTGAAGGCGAGCGGCCAGTCAGGAAAGGATGGATCGAGGAAGCGAAGCTCGGCGCAAGGGTGGGCGGTCGCTTTGGGGCCCGATGAGGTCGCGGGAGGCGCGATGAGCGCGGGCAGGTGCGCGTCCGAGTAGGGGCCGAGGCAATTGTAGGGGTCGTCCAGCACCGCCGTGGCGCCGAGCGCGCGCCCGATGTCCATGCCCCCCTTCGCGATCTCGGGGACGCCGATGTTGTGGAAGGATCCGTCGGTGAACAACGGGCCGGAGTGGCAGTTCACGCAGCCGCGCCGCAGGAACACGCGGAGCCCGGCTTGCTCGTCACCGGTCAGGACGGTCGACGAACCCGTCGCCCGGAGATCCGCGACGAACGCGTCGAAGCGCGCGGGACCAGGACCGAGGGTGCGCTCGTAGGCCTCGAGCGCCTTCCCGACGAGCGCGAGGGTGAGGTTCGAATCCTCGGGCAGCGGCCCGAAGGCCTCGCCAAACGCGACGGCATCGACGTCCCGAACGCGAGCCTGGACGCTCTCGGCCGTCGCCCCCATCTCGACCGGGTTGCGCATCGGTCCCGTCGCCTGCGCCCACGCGGAGTCAGCCCGGCCATCCCAGAAGAACCACGTCTGCCAGGCGGCCGTCTCGACGCTCGGCACGTTCCGGTTGCCGGTTCCAAGCGCGGTGTGGACACGCTCGCCGTCCGTGAAATGGCGCTTCGGATCGTGGCAAGTGGCGCATGCGGTCTTTCCGTCGGCCGAGAGCCCCGGATCGAAGAACAGGGTCTTCCCAATGGCAGCGGCGGCCGGCGAGTCGGCGTAGCGGTTCGATGCCGACGGGGGCGGCGCGGGGACCGGCGACATCGTCAGCACCTGCGCCAGCTCGCCCGGCGTCAACGCGTCGCCCGAACAGCCTGCAAGCGCGCTCAGCGCCACGGCAAGGAGCGGCGACCTACAGCGTGTCGTGGACATCGGCTGAGTCCGTCCCGTTCGGGCCCCGGATCTCAAAGTGGATGACCCACTCGCCCGCCATGTGGAATTTCATGCCATCGGTGACGTAGACGCCATCGGGGTGGACGCAAACGGGGGCGGTGCCGTCCGTCGGGGCGGAGCAGGTGCCCGGGTCCGTGATCGGGTGCGTCGCCATGCCGTGCCCGTGCTGGGGCATGGACGCGTCAACCGTCACGGTCGCGTTGGTGACGGGCGCGCCGGACGCGTCGGACACGGCGGTTCGGATTGAGAAGAGCTCGTTGAACGGGATGGTCGCGGGGGTGGTCGACCAGGTGAGGTGGTACTTGCCGACGGCGGTGGTGACTGCGTCCGGGGAGGCAGGGACGGCCGACGAGGTCGCGCCGCCAGACGGCGTTTGCACGACGATCGCCACGGGGCCTCCCGGCGACGACGTCGTCGTCGAACACGCGACAAGCACGAGGAGCGCGATCATGTCGCCCTCCCCTCGCCTTCACGCTGCATCGCCGCGACGTGCGCCAGGACGTCCCTGGCCCGCTCTGCCCGCTCCTCCTTCAGCCACTGCGCGAACACGTAGATCATGCAGCTCCAGAGCACCAGCCCGCCCGGCAGCCACATCAACAGGCCGCCGTAGCGCTGGTCCATGAGCGGCGTGATGCCCCAGATGCGCGGCGCGTTCACGTAGCCCTGGTAGATCATCGTGCTTGAAAGCGTGATGATCGCGCCGAGGATCTTCATCGGCAGCGTCATGCAAAACAGGTACAGCATCTGGGCAAAGCGGTGGGGCTTCGGCAGGCTCGGCGCGGTGCAGAGCAGGCCAAACCAGGCGATCACCGCCGTGGACATGAACATCAGGTGCTCGCCGATGTGCACGTTGTGGTCCCGGATCGCAAGATCGTACATGTACGGGATGTGCCAGAAGAACAACGTGCCGTTGTAGGCGATGAACTTCACGGGCAGGCTGCCAAAGAAGTCGGAGAGGCGTTTGATGCGCGGCACGGTCAGCGCCTTCTCGACCAGCCAGTCCGGCATCCCGAGCACCGTCAGCGGCGCCCAGATGAGCGTCAACATCAGGTGCTGGATCATGTGCGCGCAGAACAGGTAGTAGTCGGACAGGTGATGGAGCGGCCCGTTGAGGCTCAGCATCAACACGAGCTGTCCAAGGTAGAAGCAGCGTTGTCGCCACGTCTCGCCGGTCACCGGCGACCAATTGTACCGCACCCGCCACGTCGTCATCGCCTGACGGTAGATCCAGCAGAACGCGAGGATGCCGACCACTACGGTGACGTGAAGGTCAAGCACCTTCCAGGCGTCCGGCGGCGCGTTCGCGTAGTCGAACTCGCGCGTGTCCCACGGCAGCACCACGCCCGTGTGCGCGCTCGCCCGCGAAACGGCCAGCAGGAGCGGCAGGAGGACCGGGAGCATGACGGGTCCGAGCCCCTACCGGAGCGCGGTCACCTGCGCGGGCTCGACGAGGCCGCCGTTGTTGGACCACGAGTTGCGCTCATACGTGATGACCGAGGCGATCTCCTGGTCGTTGAGCACGGGGCCCCACGCCTGCATTGCCGCGCCGTAGGACACGCCGTTGATTGCCTTGCCGTTCAGGCCCTTCAACACGGTCGTGATGTGCTGGCTGACGTCCCCGCCGTTCACGATCGGGTCGTTGGCAAGCGGGGGAAACGCCCCGGGCAAGCCGAGGCCAGTGGCCTGGTGGCAGGCGGCGCACTTGCTCTCGAACACTTCCTCGCCCTTCTTCATCAACACTGTCTTCTTATCGTCGGCCGACTTGGCATCCCATCCGTCGAACGCCGGATCCGGCGGTGCGACCACCACCTTCAGCGCGTCGTAGGCGGGCTGGTTGGTGAACGCGATCCACGGGGAGGAGCAGTACTCGTTCCCGGTCGCCGCGCTCTTCACCCAGGCGTTGCAGTCGCCCTTCCAGCGGCCGCGGTAGCGTTCAACGACGTCGTCGCTGTCGCGCACCTCGGTCCTGGCGCCGGTGACCGGGTCCTTGTGGGTGCGCACTGGCCATTGCAGGGACCACGTTCCGAACAGGGCCATCAGCACCGAGACGCTAAGTCCCGCCAGCACCAGCGGGATGAAGAAGAGCCGGTTGTTGATCGGCTTGTCGCCGTAGAGGTGCATGAAGAACAGCACGACGACGGTGAACTTGACGGCGGACAACCCGAGCAACACCGGGGGCGGGATCTGCAAGATCCCGAACAACGGCATGAGCTCGAACGCCGTTACGGCAACGAGAAAGCCGAAGATCCCGAGGTACTTGGGGATGGGGTTGTGGGCGTGATCGCCGGATTCCGGGGTGCTCATGACGTGAACTCGAGCAGGTAGACGAGGGTGAAGATGAGGATCCACACGATGTCGACGAAGTGCCAGTACAGGCCGATCACTTCGGTCGTGATGCCGTTGTCGGCGAGCTTGCCGGTGCGAACCGCCCAAAGCAGCGAGCCGAGCAGGAACACGCCGAGCGCCACGTGCGCGCCGTGGAAGCCGGTGAGGACGAAGAACGTGCAGCCGAACAGGTTGGACTTGAGGGTCAACCCCTCTTCGACGAACGAGGTGAACTCGTAGGCCTGGAACCCGAGGAAGATCAGGCCGCCGGCCATGGTCGCCAGCGTCCACAGCGTGAACTTCCGGATGTCGCCGATCTTGGCGTAGTGCACCGCCAGCACCATGAACAACGACGACAACAGCAGGTCGAACGTCGAGCACGACGTGACCGCCGGCGCAAACACGTCCAGCGGGTACGGCCCGTTCAAGCTCTTCCCGCGGCTCGACATGTAGGTCCCGATCAGCGACCCGAAGAAGAAGCAGTCAGACCCGAGAAAGGTCCACATCGCCAGCTTGTACGCGGGTACGCCGGTGACGGTGTACTCCGCGGCGGGCGCGTGCCCGGCTCCATGCGATGCGTCGGCGGTGGCGGCAGAAGACACGCGGTGCTCCGGAGGGCGAGGTGCGGGTGGAAGACATCGAAGGGCAGGTGCCGGCCGGCACCCAAAGGGCTAGTGGCCGGGCTCGAGGAACCAGCGGAAGCAAGAGGTGAACCCACAGATCGCCGCGGTGATCGCCGAGCAGACGCCAAACTCAAACCACTGGCCTGCCATCAGCCACGAGGCGAGAAACCAGGCGACAGAGAGGGCCAGGAGCAACGGCCAGATGGATGGCGGCGGGATGTGGATGTGCTCGTGCGAGTCGGGGAGCGAGTAGCCCGGGCCCGGCCCGTGGTTCTTGTCCCACACCGGACGCTCACTGTACACCATGGGCGTGATGTCGAAATTGTGCACCTTCGGCGGCGAATCACAGAGCCACTCCAGGCTCGACGCGTCCCAGGGGTTCGCGCTGGCGACAAGCTCCTTCCGGCGGATCGACCGGACCAGGTCGATGATGAACAGCAGCACGCCAAACGCGATGATGAACGCGCCAACGGTCTCGATCATGTTGGGAATCTCCCAGCCAAGACCGGCGTCGTACGTGTAGATGCGCCGGGGCATGCCCGCCGCGCCCACGATGTGCATCGGGAAGAACGTGGTGTTGAACCCGACGAAGAGGACGCCGAAAATCCACCGGCCCCAGCTCTCCGAGAGGAACTTCCCGCTCATCTTCGGGAACCAGTAGTAGATGCCTGAGAGCAGCCCGAACACCGCGCCGCCGAACAACACATAGTGGAAGTGCGCCACCACGAAGTAGCTGTCCTGCTGCTGCAGATCGACCGGCGGGCTCGCGTGCATGATGCCCGAGAGGCCGCCCATCGTGAACATGCAGACAAAACCGAGCGAGAACAACATCGCGGTCGTCAGCCGAAGCTGCCCGCCCCAGATCGTCGCCAGCCAGTTGAAGATCTTGACGCCAGTGGGGATGGCGATGAGCATGGTGCTCACCGAGAACGATGCGTCCGCCGCGGCGCCGAGGCCCGTCGTGAACATGTGGTGCGACCACACACCGAAGCCGAGCAGGCCGATGGTGATGCCCGAGAAGATGACGAACGGCGCGCCGAAGAGCGGCTTGCGCGAGAACGTCGGCAGGACCTCGGAGACGATGCCCATCGCCGGCAGGATGAGGATGTAGACCTCGGGGTGCCCGAACAGCCAGAACAGGTGCTGCCAAAGGAGAGGATCACCGCCGCCTTCGGGCATGTAGAAGTGCGTGCCGAACAGCCGATCGAACAGCAGGAGAACGAGCGCGATGGTGATGCACGGGAACGCGAGCACGACGAGGAACTGCACCACCAGCGTCATCCACGTGAACACCGGCATGCGGAGCATGGTCATGCCCGGCGCGCGCAGGTTGAAGATCGTGACGATGAAGTTGAACCCCGCGGCCATCGACGCGATGCCGAGGATCTGCAACCCGCAGATCCAGAAGTCGATCGACGCGCCGGGCGTGTACGCCTTCTCCGTGAGGGTCGCGTAGCCGAACCACCCGCCGTCGGGAATCACGCGCATGTCGACGAACGGCGTGATGAGGAATGGCAGATTCAGGACAATGCCGCCGCACAGGAACAGCCAGTAACTGAAGGCGTTCAAGCGCGGGAAGATGACGTCCCGGGCGCCAATCTGCAGCGGCACCATGTAGTTGAAGAACGCGGCGGAGAACGGCATGACCCCGAGGAAGATCATGGTCGTGCCGTGCATCGTGAACAGCGCGTTGTACGTCGCGGCGTCCACGATGTGCTGGCCTGGCTGGGCGAGCTGGGTGCGAATGATGAGGGCCTCAATCCCACCCATCACGAAGAAGCACAACGCCGAC
The DNA here is from genome assembly GCA_903844155.1 of uncultured Pseudomonadota bacterium. GTDB lineage: Bacteria > Myxococcota_A > UBA796 > UBA796 > SXON01 > CAIUMM01. The sequence goes on from CAIMSU010000233.1 coordinate 45,634, forward strand.
AACCCGTAGAGGATGCCGATGCGCTTGTGGTCCGAGGTCATGATCCACGAGAGGATCCACTTGCCGAAGCTCATCTCGCCGTAGGCGGCGCTGGATTCAGCGGGGTGATCGGCAGGCTCGGCGTGTGCGGGGGTGGCCATGTACGCTCGCTCGCTACGTGTAGGAGGGACGAAGGGGTCTACTTGAGGGACTGGAGGAAGGGCACGATCGTGTTGATCTGCTCGTCCGTCAGCTTGAGGTTCGGCATCTTGCAGCCCGGCTTGACGGCCGAGGGGTCCTTGAGCCAGAGCTTGAGGTTCGCCTCATTCATCTCCAGCACGCTCGCGGCGAACCGCTTGCGCGAGCCAACGTGCGTGAGGCTGGGGCCGATGTGGCCCTGCGCGTTCGTGCCGTCGATCGCGTGGCAGGCCACGCAGGTCGCGCCCTGGAACGCCTTGTACCCCTCACTGTCATCGACCGTGTCCGCCTGCGGCGTGGCCTGGGCCTTGGCCCACTTCTCGAAGTCCTCCGAAGACTCGACCTCGATCCGGAACTTCATCAGCGCGTGGCTGTCCTGACAGTACTCGGCACACTGCCCCAGGTACTCGCCAATCTTGTCGGCCGTGAAGGTGATGTGGTTCACGCGACCTGGGATCATGTCCCGCTTCGCGGCGATCTGCGGCGCCCAGAACGCGTGGATGACGTTGTCGCTCTGGAGGCGAATGTCGACCTGCCGCCCGAGCGGGATGTGCAGCTCGTTCGCCGTCTCAAAGTTGTACTGCGGGAAGCCGAACTGGAACCACCACTGCTTGCCAGTCGCGTTGACGATGAGCGCGCCGTCCTTGGCCTGCGCTTGCGAGTCGAAGATGAGGCTCACCGTGGGGATGGCGATCATCATCAGGATCAGCACCGGCGCGATGGTCCAGCCGATCTCCATGGGAAGGTTGCCGTGCACCTGCTCGGGCAGCTCCGTCTCTTTGCCGGTCGCGCGGAACTTGATCACGGCCACGATCAACACGCCCTGAACGAGGATGAAGAGCGCCGTGTCGATCCAGGTGATGGTGCCGTAGATGTCCAGGATGGACTTCGTGAGGTCGGAGTGCCCCTCAAACGTGCTCATGGTGCTTTCGTTGCACCCGGTGAGGAGCGCGAGGCCCAGCCACGGCAGCACCGCGGCGATGGACCGGCCTGCGGAGGCCGCACGCGAAGCGAGGGGGGAGCGAGGGATGCGCATTCGAGGGAACCTCACAGGCGGAAAAACGGGACGCGTCATAACACGGGGGACCAGTTCAGCCCGTAGATCAAGAGGGAATATGGCTGCCCGAATGGCCCCGCGATGGCGCTGGTGGCGAGATCGACGAGCATCGCGCCGTACAGGAGCGTCAGGTAGGCGATCGAGATCTTGAACACCCGCCAGTCAACCCGCGGGTCGTCGGCCACGATGGAGCGCGCGACCGCGTACAGGAACCATGCTCCGAGGGCCAGCGACGCGACCCCGTACAGGGGGCTCAGGAGCCCGAGCGGGACGGGGGCGAGGGCGACGAGGACGGTCAGGATCGCGTAGCCGAGCGATCGCCAGCGCGTTGGCTGGTCGCCGATCACGTTCGGCATCATCGGAAAACCGGCCGCGGCATACTCCTCCTTGCGGAAGATGGCGATGGCCCAGAAGTGGGGCGGCGTCCAGAGAAAGACGACGGCGAAGAGGATGACGCTGGCCAGCGTGATGCGCCCGGTCATCGCCGCCTCGATGATCATCGGCGCGGTCGCGCCGGCCGCGCCGCCGATGACGATGTTCTGCGGCGTTCGGGGCTTGAGCCATACCGTGTAGACGATCACGTAGAACGCGATCGTCCCAAGGCTGACCAGGGCCGCGAGCGGTCCGCCGAGCCACAGGAGACCGGCGGTACTACCGGCCGCCAGCACGGTCGCCAGAGCGAGGGCCTCGCCGGGCACCATCGCAGCCGCCGGCATCGGCCGCCGCTTCGTTCGCGCCATCTGCGCGTCGCGATCCCGCTCCCACCAAGCGTTGTAGGCGCTCGACGAGGCCCCGGCCACGCCGGTCCCGAGCAAAACGAGCGCGCCCTTCGCCGCGAACGCAAAGGTGAGCGGCAAGCCCGTCATCCCGAGCATCGGCACGCCGGTGAGGAGCACGAGCACGAGCACCTTCGGACGCGCGATCTCCCACCACATCCGGAGATGGGCAGCCGCAACGAGCCCCCCGGACCGGGCCCCTGCCGTGGTGTCCGTCACGCGGCCACCTGGACGGCCGCGCTGGCGCGTACCCGCAGAAACGTTGACGCCGCGCAGATCCCGAGCAAGTCACCCGTCGCGCTGTGCAACACCGCCACCTCAACCGGGAGCGCCAGGAACACGTTGGTGATGCCGAGCGCGACCTGCACGCAGACCACGACGAGCGTCATCTGCGTGAGCAACGCGGCCTCGGAAGCACGCGCCGACCATGCCAGGGCGCCGCAGAGCGCGAACACGATGTACGCACCGAGCCGATGAAGGAGCTGCAAGCCGACGATGCCGTCCATCACCGGAAACCAGACGCCCCCGTTGCACGTCGGCCATTCCGTGCACGCCAGGCCAGCGTGGTTCGACGAGACGAGCCCGCCGAGGGCCATCTGGATGAACCACATCGCCAGAAGCGCGCCGGCCAGCCTCCGGGTCACCGGGGACGACGAAAGCGGCTTTGGATCGAGCCGATCAGCGATGAGGAGCAAGGAGAGGAGGAACAGGTTTCCTGTCAGGAGATGGAGGGTCACGCTCCAGAACGCGAGCAACTGAAGGACGGTGAGGCCGCCGAGCACGATCTGTGCGACCAGGACCACCGCCGCCCCTCCCCAGAGCCGGCCGACCCGCGCCCGCAGCTCCGGGCGCAGCCAGATCAAGCCGCCGAGCCCGATGAACACGGTGGAGATCGACCCAGCGAGGACGCGGTGTCCCCACTCCAGCGCCACCTGGACGTTGAGCTGGGGGATCACCCGGCCAAAACACAGCGGCCAATCCGGACACGAGAGCCCCGCGCCGTTCACGCGAACCGTGGCGCCAAAGATCAGCAACGCCCACGTGCCCACGGCGAGGCCCCGGAAACCTTGCGCAGCCCGCCGGGGCACCGCCCCCGGATCGTCGCCCGCGAACGCCCAGCGCGACCCCGGCACGACGCGCGCTGGGCTCGGCAGATCACTGGACGGAGACACTTCCACGCGGCATCCTGGCCTTGCCGCGCCCGGCGGCAGGCAACTAGAGTCAAGCTCACCCGGCTATTCCGTCACTCCGGCTCCGACAAGCGCGCGGCTGGCGGGATCGACGCGCTGAACGAGGCCGAAAGCCACACCATCAGCAGGGACAGCCCCAGCCCGAACCAGGTGAACGCATACTCGCCGTTTGGCCGCTGCTCCGGCACCGTCCGCCACCCCGAGATCGGCGGAACGCGATCGACGATGTCGTCGTCCTCACCGAGCCCCTCGCCGTCCACGACTGTCCAACCGGGCACGTCGATCCCGAGCGCCTGTCCCATTGCCTTTGGCGACACCGCCCGCCATTCGTTCGGCTTTCCCCCAACCAGATGGGCCGAAGCGTCCTCGGTGAACGGACGGGCGATACCGACGTACGTTCGCTCGGCACCCGCCGCGCGTTCCCGGGCGATGATCGCGTCGACCTCGTCCTCCGGCACCCAGCCGACGTCGACCAGAACCCACCTCGATCCAGCCATCTCCAGCGGTACGATCAGCTGCATCCCCGGCTGCGACCACATGTAGCGGCCGAGCACGCGCTGCACGCGGTCCCAGTCCGGCCTGCCGCTCGCCGATACCCGGCGGAGCGCAGGGGCATCCGGTGGATTCGCAGCGTCGAACGCTGGCAGTGCGAGGCGCTGGGCGTAAAGCTCACGCTCGGCGCGCGCGTCTTCGCGGCGGGAGAGCTGCCAGGCGCAGAGCGACCAGAGGAGCGCGAGCGCCAGCACCATGAACACGGTGAACCCGGGCCGCGGACGGAAACGCTGGCGGAGGGTCGGCACGGGCGGCGGGTATCAAGGCGGCGCGGGCGAGGTCGGCGGGCTCGGAGCCGGCGACGAGTGCGTCGACGGTTCGAGAATCGCGAGGCGCTCCCTCGCCTTTCCGTGTTTCGGGTCCAGCCGCAGCACCGCATGCCACGCGGCTGCTTCGCGACCTGCTTCCGCCTTTTCGGCGTAGAGCTCGGCCAGCCCCTCCCAGGACCACTGGTTTTGTGGGGCCACCTCGACCGACCGACGAAGGCGCGGCTCGGCCGAAGCCAGATCACCGATGAGGAGGTACGCCCAGCCTTCCATGCCGCCCGGGCGGTCGGTCGAGGCCAGGAAGGCGCGCGCGAACCGTTCGGTGCCGGCCTTGTCGCCAGCCGCGTGCGCGATCGCAGCGAGCTGGAAGAATGGTGGTCCGAACGTGGAATCTTCGGCCCCTGCGCGCTGGTACGCATCGGCCGCCTCGGCCATCAGCCGCCGGCGTGCGAGGGCCTGCCCATATGCGTAGTCGACCTTGGCCGCCCCGACCCCGGCGCCGCGTCCGGCCGCGATGATCGCGAGATCGTCGGTGTCGAGGGCATCCGCGAGGCGGAACGCCTCGTCAGCACGCCAGAAATCGAGCGCCACCGCCCGGGCGAGGAGGTCGCGGGCGCGCGCTCGCCGGCAGTATTCGCCACCCGGAAGCCCGATCAACACCGCGGCAGCGACGAGGGCAACCCGGCCATCCTGCGGCCGTAGCGCCAGGGCCCGGTCCAGGCCAAGCTCGCTCGCCATCGCGTAGTCGACCCGGTCCTTCCCTCCCCAAGTTCGACCGGGTGCCACCCTCGCGCTCATCCACGCGCCGGCGCGCGCGGCCCGAAGCTGCGCCCATGGGTCGACTGGGCTCGCCAGCACACCCGCCTCCGCGGCAGTCCAGCGTCGCTCGACCTCGTCGCCCCCCCTCACCACCTGCGCCGTCGAGAAATCAACAGGAACCTCGCCAAGCCGCTCCTGCCGTGACCCGCCGGCCGCATGGTCGGACCAGGCGCACAAGCTCCCAACCACCGCGGCGGCGAGGCCCAGCCCGACGCGAGCTGCGCGTCCCCAGCCCGAACCGCCGGCGACGGACCCCGTGGCGATGCCCGCGAACATCGCGACCGCCAGCGCTGTTCCGGGCGTATGGAGCGGAAAGTCTCCAAGTGATGCGCCGATGGCCGTGACGCTTGCCAGGGTCGCCCCCACGCACGCCGACGCCGCGGGCCCATGCGGCGCAACCCGAAGCCCCCGCGCGACCCCAGCGCCCCACACCCCGACCGCGATCAGCATCGCGCCTGTCCCGCAGACCCCCGCCTCCGCGAGCCACTCGACGATCTCGTCGTGCGCGTGGGACACGTCGTACAGATGCGAGACCGATTCGTGCAGGCCATAGGCCACCCGCCACGCCCCGAGTCCGGCGCCGAAAAGCGGCGCGTCGAGCCAGGCTTTCAGGCCGTCGTGCCAGAACTGCAACCGTGACGTGGCGCTCACGTCCGAGCTCGCGTCCAGAAGCGTGACGAACCGCCCAAACGCGCCGCGGGGGCCGAGCGCCAGGACCGCCAGCACCCCTGAGACCAGCGGGATCCCCACCCCAAACGCCAGGTAGAACGGCTCATTCCGGGTTCGCCACACCCAGACGCCCACACCCAACGCCGCAACACAGCCCCAGATCAGCGGGCCCCGCGACTGTGCGGTGACCATCGCAACCCCCAGGAGCGCGCCGAAGAGCCCCAGCAGCACCAGCTTCGGGATCCGGTTCCCGCTCGCCTCCCAGACGCTCGGGGGCTGGCTGGACCGTCGGGTGCTCCGCCGGTGGCGCTCGATCTCCTCCGCCAGCAGCGGGAACTGTGCGCCTGCAAGCGAGCAGATCGCGCCCGTCCCGAGCGCCAGGAACAGGGCGTAGTGACCGCGGTTGATGAACGTGCCCGTGGCCGACCCCAGGTAGTAGGTCTTCAGCCCGATCCCCGTCGAAGGCCCGTTTCGCATGGCGATGCCGAAGAGCGCCTCGCCCACGGCGGCGATGATGTAGATCACAAGCACGGGCGTGCGCCACCGCTCGGACCGGCCGACGGCGGTGCCCAGCGAATAGACCGCAAGGAAGCCTAGGATCTGCGCGAGCGCCCAGGGGAGGGCGGCGGGGAGCAGCGAGCCAGAGCGCGCGAGACCGGCGACGCTACTCGCGAGCGGATCGAAGGGCGGGGGCGGCGTTGCAGTCGCGGCGGCCACGTCGCAGTTGGCGAGCCAGGTTCCAAAGGCCGGCCCGTCGCCCGAAAACTCCGGGGCAACCCGGTCGAGCCACGCGGCCTGTCCAGGGGCGAGGGCGTGCCGCAGCGCGTCGGGGATGGGTGCCATCTGCCAGGCCAGAACGAGGATCAGCAACGCTGCCGCGACGCGCGCCCCCATGCCCACGCGCCCGCCGGGGGAGAGCACGCCGGAAATGACCAGGCCCGTGCCCGCAAGCGCGATCGCCGTCCCGCCGTACTGGGGTAGCGTTCCTCCCTCGAGGCCGCTGGCCAGCAGTACCGCCGCCAACGCCGTACATGCGGCAACACCGTCCGCGCGGCCAGGGGTGTCCATCAGGCCCGCGTACTCTTGGCGACCTCGTCCCGGTCGGCCCCGTAGTACGTGTAGTAGTAGTAATAACCGTAGCTTTTCCGCTGGATGTCAAAGTCGTTCAGGATGACCCCGATGAGGCGCGCGTCCACGTCCTTGAGCTGACGCTTGGCCTGGGCGACGAGGTCTTTCGCGACCTTGAAGCTCTTGATCACCATGATGACGCCGTCCACCTCCGTCGACAACACGACCGCGTCCGTCACTGCGACCACGGGCGGCGAGTCGATGATGACGAGGTCGAACAGCTCATTGAGGCGGTCGAGGGCCGCACGGCACCCGTCCGAGCCAAGCTGCTCGGCCGGGTTGGATGGGCGCGGGCCGGAAGGCAGGATGTAAAGCCCCTGCTGTGGGGTGAGCTGGCAGACGTCCTCGGCTTTGGCCTCGCCGCGGATCAGCGAGGAGAGCCCCTGCTCGTTCTCCAGCCCGAACGCGTGGTGGAGCGAGGGGCGACGCAGATCCGCGTCCACCAGGCAGACCCGACGGCCCGCGCTCGCAAAGGTGATCCCGAGGTTGATGCTGGAGGTCGTCTTGCCCTCGCGAGGTCCGGAGGAGGTGATCAGCAACCGTCGAGGCGGGCCGCCGTCCTCCCGCGCCATGAAGTTCACGTTCGTCCGGATGTTTCGACAAAACTCCGCGAAGGCGCTCTTGGGGTACTTGAATGCGTAGAGGTACCGCTCCCGCGCCATCTCCCACCCATCGCCAGCCAGCCCGGGCACGCTGGGGATGATGCCGAGGAAGGGGATGCCGAGCGCCTCGACCTCCTCGCGGGTCTTGATCGTGGTGTCCATGTAGTCGAAGAAGAGCGCGAGGGAGACACCAGCGAGCAACCCGGCCATGACCGCGAGGACGAAGTTGCGCAGATAGTTTGGCTCAACCGGATCCTTCTTCACCTCCGAGGGGTCGATGATGCGGACGTTGTTCTCCTTGAGCGACGACGCGACGCTCATCTCCTGCTGCTTGGAGACGAGCTGCTGGTAGATGTCCTTCTTGGAGTCAACCGTGCTGCGAAGCAGGTTGTACTGGCTCTCTTCGCCACTGCCCCCGAGCGTGTCGCTGGTGAGCTGGTTGATGGCGGCGTCGAGCAGCGCCTCCTGATCCTTGGCCTGGTTCAAGGCGGACTCGCGCCGCGACATCTCCGCGCGGACCTCGTTCTGGATCTGCTCCTGCACGTCGGCAAGCCGCCCATTCACCTCCACCATCTTCGGGTGATTCTCGAGGTAGGTCAGGGACAACGCCTGCTTGTCGTTGAGCAACGTGGCGTAGCTCTCCCGGAGCTTGTCCATCACGGAGGAGGACACGAGGAGCGAGAGTCGGCGCGGGTCCTTCTCGGTCTGCAACGACTCCGCCATGTTGTCGCGCTCGCTTTGCCGACTCGCCAGATCAGCCTGGGCCAACGCTTTCTTTCTCGACAGCTCCTCCAACTGCTGCGTCACGAGGTTGGACTTCTCCTCCGTGGAGAGCGCAATCGTGTTGTGCTCCTTCCGAAAGTCAAGGAGCTTTGCCTCGGAGTCCTTCATCTCCGCCTCCGTCCGCGCGGTTTCGTCGGCGAGGAAGTGGAGGCCGTCGGAGACACCCTGGTTCACCTCCTGGAGGTTGCGTTCGACGAAAACCTCGCCCCAGGCTTGGCAGATCTGCTGCGCGAGCTGCGGATCGCTGTTCCGGACGTACAGCCAGACCAGGCGGGTCTTGGCGACGGGCTCGATGTCGATCATCTCCAGTAGCGCCTGAACCGGCTCGTCAAGCCCCTTGAATTGTGGGTTCTCGGCCAGGTTCAGCCGGTCCATGACCGCCTTCGCCTGCACGCGCGCCCGGAGCTTGCGGTGTTGTGTCGCGAAATAGTCCTGGTCGGACTGGTACTGTCCCGTGCCGTAGATCCCCATCGCGTTCAGGTTGTTGTAGGCCTGCGGTTGCGCGTCGATTTGCAGGGACGAGCTCGCCTCGTAGACGGGCGACGTGAGCAGGGTGACGAGCGACACGCTGACGACGATGAGGGAAAACGCCGTGATCAGCGTCCAGATCCGCTTACGGACGGTCCGCCAGTAATCCCGCAGATGCAACATCTCCGTGAGGGATTCACCGCTGTCTTCGTCCCGCATTCCCCGACGGGGACGATGCGGGCGGGTACTGGACTGCGGGGGAGCGGCCATGAGCTTTCTGCAAGATACCCCGGACGTTGGGACGTGGCGCGTTCCGGTTACTCTGAACGGGATGCCCCCCGTCCCTCGCGCAGTCGTCATCGGCCTCGACGGCGCCACGTGGTCGCTGCTGGACCGATTCATCGCGCGAGGCGTCATGCCTACGCTCGGGCGCCTCCGCGCAGAGGGCGTTCACGGGCCGCTCCAGAGCGTCATCCCGCCGATGACCGCGACCGCCTGGACCGCCTACCAGACCGGAAAAGGGCCTGGAAAGCACGGCATCTTCGACTGGACCGAGCCCGTCCCCGGCAGCTACCTCTACCGGCCGATCGACTCAACCCGGGTACAATCGCGCACGTTGTTCGAGGATCTCTCCGTTCGCGGCCGTCGCGTCGCGACCGTCAACCTCCCCCTCACCTTCCCCGCCCGCGCGATCAACGGGATTGCCGTTGGCGACATGCTCTGCCCGTCCAAGGAGACGCCTGGCTTCACGTTCCCGCATTCCTTCAAGGGTGAGCTCGATCGCATCGTTCCTGACTATGTGATCGACACCCACCTCTGCGAGAGCGAAGGCGACATCCTGCCGTTCCTCGACCGCCTGCGCGCGATGATCGAGGGCAAGCGCACGCTCATCAAGCACCTGATGGGAAGCGAGCCGTGGGACGTCTTCTGCGCCGTCTGGGTCGAAATGGACCGGATGCAGCACTGCATGTGGCACATCTTCGATGAGCAGCATCCGCGATACGACGCCGGGCTGAACCAGAAGTACGGTACGGCGATCCTTACGATCTACACGCTGCTCGACACGGCCGTCGCGGAGATGATGGCGCTGGCGGGCGACGCGAACGTCTACTTCATCAGCGACCATGGTTTTGGGCCCTGTCGCTACAAGGTGTTCCTCAACACGTGGCTGGCGCAGGAGGGATTCCTGGCGTTCAAGAAGGGTGGTCGCGCACAGCGGGATCGCCTGCGAGTAGCGCGGGGTCTGCTGGGGCGGGTGGGGATGGACACGCGCAAGATCCTGGCCCTCGCCGAGCGGTTCGGCGGGCGATCGCTGGTCAGCGGCGACTCACTGTCCAGGTTTGCAGCCGAGATCGACTGGGAGCACACGAGCGCGTACTGCCACGGCACCAACGCGATCCGCGTGAACCTGGCAGGGCGCGAGCGTTCCGGGTCGGTCTCCCCCGACCAGTACGGCGACGTCGTGCAGGCCCTCAAGGCCCGCCTTCTGGAGGTCAAGGATCCCGAAGGTGACAGGGTGATCCACCGCGTCTGCCACCGCAACGAGCTGTACACCGGCCCGGAGACCGACAACGCTGCCGACGTGCTCATCGCCGATCACGACGACAGCGTGTGGTTCTACTACTCCGAGGGCGAGGTGCCCGGCGCGGTCTTTGAGCCGTCCGGGTGGGCGAGCGGCAATCACAAGTCGGACGGGCTTTTTCTGGCGATCGGCCCGGACATCAAGCCCGGAGCTCGGGTCGACGATGCCAACATCGTGGACATCCTGCCGACGCTGTACGCCGCGCTGGGCGAGCCGATCCCGGACGACGTCGATGGGCGCATCCTCCGCACGATCTTCAGGCCCGGCCACGTCCAACGCCCGCTCTGGCGCGAGGCCGAGGCCTGGACCCGCGCCGCTGGGACACAGTCCACCGCCAACGACAGCGCGATCACCGAGCGACTGCAGGGGCTTGGCTACCTCCAGTGAGAATCCTCCTCCCGAAATTCGCAACCTCGCGTGATGAAGTGCACGCCGAGCATTGTAACGGCCCGAGACAAAGCTCATCCCGCATTTCGTATCCAGGCGAGGTGAAATGCATGCCGAGGATTGTCACGGTGAGGAACGAGCACGTGAGTTCCGGGCGATGAACATGATCTTTCGCGACCCGATCGACCACAGCGCCCTGACGCAGGAGGCCGCGGGCCTCCGCTCGTCGTCCGGCCGACTCTACCCAACGCGGGCGGGTGGCTGGGACTTGAGACCGGAAGCAGCCGAGACAGGCACGACGGACAAACACGCCGCAGCTCAGGCCGAGATCTACGACGGGATGACGGGCGAGCCGAGCGACTTTGACTACCCGCACAACCTCACCCTCGTGCACCAGCGTGGCCTGTTGGAGCGACTGGTGCTCCACGCGGGGGACGCCGTCCTTGAAGTCGGGGGCCATCGCTCTGGCGTGCTGGCCTGGCTGGAACGCCATCGCGGTATTCATGGTTTTGGACTTGATATTTCGCCGGCCTGGGTGGCGGCGCAGAACCAGGCCTGCCTGGCCCGCGGCGGGCGCTCGACCTGGGTCCTCGGCAACGCCGAGCGTCTTCCGTTCGCGGACGGCGCTTTTCGCGCGATCGTCGCGTTCGACGTTTTCGAGCACCTGGGGAACCTGCGCGCGGCGTTGGAGGAGTGCGTTCGGGTTCTCTCCACGGGCGGCATGCTTGTCTGCCACATGCCCGTCGCCGACATCGCCTGGTCGTTCGACGGTTTTCAGCGATGGTCGGACGCGGCGGGGTTCGCCGCGCGTCAAGCCTCGGTCGGGCACTACCACGAGCGGATGCCGGCTCGCCGCCTCATGCGAACGATGATGGAGCAAGCAGGGTTTCAGGTCCTCGACATGACGAACTTCAACGTGTGGCTGCAGCCGCTCCACGACCATCGACTGATGCCCGCGCTCGGTCGAGTTCGGCATCGTCGCGACAAACCATCGACCAGGGCGGCGAAAGCTGGACCGGCCGGCCCCAGCCGCTTCCAACGGCTCTACGCGACCAGCGTGATCCCCATCGCCCGCGCGCTGACATCGCTGGACGAGGTCGGCGCGGTGCTGGACATCGGCGGATCGTGCTCGTTCGTGGCGCGGAAGCCCTGAACCAGAGCGGTGCCGTTGTGCCTCCGTCCGGCTGCGATTACACTTCAACCATGAGCTATCCTCGCAACAGCATGATTCTGGGTCCTGGACCCTTCAAGGCCAAGGATCTGCCCAGCGGCGCTGAGTACGAGCTCGACAACGGCCACCCGATCCACTGTCTGCCCACGCGGCAGCGCGGCGGTCGCGCGCAAGCGATCGGCGCTGCGGTGATCCGCACGGACCCGCTCGTTCAGTCCTGTGGCGTCGAGATCGGCTTTGAGCTCGATGAGGGCACTGTGCGCGCCCCGGACGTGTCGGTGACGACCAGCGCCACGGAGGATGGTTGGGCGACCACGGCACCGCCCCTCGCCATCGAGTACGCCGACACCGGGCAGGACGAGAACGAACTGCAGCACAAGATCGAACAACTTCTTCGCGCCGGGTCGCGCGAGATCTGGGTCGTGCGCCTCCACAAGATCCGGCGGGTGGAGGTCTACACGCTCGGCGCCGATGGACACGTGGCGAGGCGAGTCGCGCACGCGAGCGAGGAGCTCGCCCTGCCTGGCGTTCTCGGGCGTCCGGTCCCCGTCGCCGCCCTGTTCGATCCGCAGGCTGCGGACCTTCACACGTTTCACAACCTGCTCGCCCGGTACGGCTACGAGCACCCGGAGCAGGCGCGCGAAGAAGGCCGTGAAGAAGGCCGCGAAGAAGGCCGCGAAGAAGGCCGCGAAGAAGGCCGCGAAGAAGGCCGCGAAGAAGGCCGCGAAGAAGGCCGCGAAGAAGGGCGGGAGGAGGGGCGTGAAGAGGGGCGCACGGCGGCGCGAATCGAGGCGTTGGTCGGTGTCGGCGTCACCGTCGCGCCGGAAGATCACGCCTTGATCGCCAGCATGACGCCTGACGCGATGAGCGAGGTGCTGAAACGCGCGTTCGCCAGCCCCGGGCGCGCCCTTCGCGACCTGGTGTGAGCGACGACGACCTACGGCAGCGATGACCTCGACGGGTTCATCTGGCGACACGGTGGCTTCGTCATGGCGATCCCACCGGAGACCGAGCGTGAACTCCTCACGGAGATCCTCGGGATCCTCCGCCAGCCGCTCCCCTCGCCCTGACCGTCCCTAGACAGAATTCGCCCGCCCCTCCCACTTCTCCTCGCTGATCTCCTCCCTGCTCGCCCGCTCCACCGCCATGCCCATCGCCCCAACAACCGGCTCCGCACGCCGGTTCTGCGTGATCCAGCTCCCCCGCGCCGGGCCCGGAGGAACGAGGGCGTTCGGTCCGTGGCCGATGAGCTCCGTCCGACCCCAGGCCTGCAACGCCTCGCGAATGGCCGGATATTCCTCGGGTTTCCACCAGAACATCAAGCTCCGCTGCCTCGCCCGCTCCTTGTGCCCACGCGCGACCGGCACCGCGTCCTTGGAGTGCGGGTCAAAGCCGCTCACGTACATCGCCGTCGAGAGCGTCCCCGGCGTCGGCATGAACATCTGGACCTGCCGACACTGCAGGCCGTTGGTCTTCATGTAGATCGCCAGCTCGATCGCCTCCTTCGGGCCGGTGCCCGGGTGCGCGCACTGGAAGTACGGGACGATGAACTGCTTCTTGCCGGCGAGCTCCGACGCCGCCCGAAAACGCTTCATGAAGTCGGCGAAGTGCGTGATCTCGGGCTTGCGCATGCGGTGAAGCGTCGTCGCGCTGACGTGCTCGGGGGCGGTGGTGAGCGACCCGGAGACATGGTGGGCGGCGATCTCCTCCACAAAGCCGCTGTCCAGCGCCGCGAGATCGTAGCGGATGCCGGAGTTGACAAAAACACGCTTGATCCCGGGGAGTGTCCGGACGTCCCGCAGCAGCTTCATGTACGCGCCGTGGTCGGTGCCGTAGTGCTTGCAACGGATCGGATGCAGGCAGCTTACGCGCCGACAGACCGCGTTGGCGGCATCGTCGTTGCAGCGCATGTGGAACATGTTGGCGGTCGGACCGCCGAGGTCGGAGATGACGCCGTTGAAGCCACGTTGTTGGGTGAGGCCGACGACCTCACGGCGGACGGATTCGGGTGAGCGGCTGACGACGTCCTTGCCCTGATGCAGGGTGAGCGCGCAGAACGAGCAGCCGCCCGAGCAGCCCCGGTTGACGGTGATGCTGCCGCGGATGCTCTCAAACGCGGGGATGGGCTGGCGATAGCAGGGATGCGCGGCGTTCTGATATGGAAGTTCGTAGAGGCGGTCGAGCTCGGGAGTGGTGAGCGCGCGCGCGGTCGGGTTGCACCAGATGGCGCGGTCGCCGGTGCGCTGGACCAGCGTGCGCGCGCAGGACGGGTTCGCCTCGCGGTAGAGGTGCACGGTCAGCTTGTTGAACTGCAGCGGGTCGCGTTCACAGGCCTCGAAGCTTGGGACTTCCGTGAGCGTGGCCGTGTCGATCTGGGCGGCCAGGGCCTCGGCCTCCTTCTTGCCCATGCACCAGGCAACGCCGGGAATGTCGCGGCAGTCGGCGATCCCCCTGCCCTCCGCAAGCCGCTGCGCGATGGCGAGGATCGGCAGCTCGCCCATGCCGTGCACAAGCAGGTCGGCCTTGGCATCGAGCAGGATCGACCGCCGCATCTTGTCGGACCAGTAGTCGTAGTGCGCGAAGCGGCGCAGGCTCGCCTCGATCCCGCCGAGCACCACGGGCACGCCGGGGTAGGCCTGCTTCACGCGGTTGGCGTAGGCGATGCAGGCGCGATCGGGCCGAAGTCCAGCTTCACCGCCCGGACTGTACGCGTCGTCCGACCGGATCCGGCGCGACGCCGTGTAGTGGTTCACCATCGAGTCCATGTTGCCGCTGGTGACGCCAAAGAACAGCTTCGGCCGTCCCAAAGCACGGAACGGCTCGGGCGAGTCCCAGGCCGGCTGCGCGATCACCCCAACCCGAAAGCCATGCGCCTCCAGCCATCGCCCGACCAGCGCGACCCCAAACGTGTTGTGGTCAACGTACGCATCGCCGGTCACGAGGATGACGTCCAGCTCGCCGCCATCCCCGTAAAGCGCGGCTTCCTCCGACGTCATGGGCAGGAAGCCGCCGCGGGAGGCGGACGGGGTCACGGCCGTCCGATGCAGCGATACTCAAAGCCCAGCTCGCGGAGCGCGCCGCCGTTCCAGATGTTGCGGCCGTCAAAGACGATCGGCTGCTTCATCTTCGACTTGATGACGGAGAAGTCCGGCGACCGGAACTCGTTCCACTCCGTGACCAGCACCAGCGCGTCCGCGCCCGTCACGCCCTCGATGGAGCGGTCGGCAAACTGCACGCGATCACCAAGGATCCGTCGGGCTTCGTGCATCGACTCGGGGTCATAGGCCGTGACCGTGGCGCCGGCCTCAAGCAGCCGGTCGATGACGACGAGGGCGGGCGCCTCGCGCATGTCGTCCGTCTCGGGCTTGAATGAGAGGCCCCACACCGCAAAGTGCAGGCCGCGCAGGTCCGCGCCAAACCGCTCGTGCACCATCTCGGCGAGCAGCCCTTTCTGCCGCTCGTTCACGTGCTCGACCGCGCCGACCACTTCAAGCTCCACGCCCGCAGCCCTGGCGGTCTCCTGAAGCGCCCGTACATCCTTCGGAAAGCACGAGCCGCCGTACCCCGCCCCCGGGAAGAAGAACCGCAGCCCGATGCGACTGTCGGTGCCAGCACCGCGGCGGACTGCGTCGACATCCGCGCCAACGGCGCTGCACAGCCGCGCGATCTCGTTGATGAAGCTGATGCGCGTCGCCAGGAACGCGTTCGCGGTGTACTTGCACAGCTCCGCCGAGCGATTGTCCATGAAGATGATGGGTTTTCCCGAGCGGACGAGCGGCGCGTACAGCTCTTCCATCACCTTGCGCGCCTCATCCGTCGCCAGCCCGCAGACGATGCGGTCGGGACGCAGGAAATCATCGATGGCAGCGCCTTCCTTGAGGAATTCGGGGTTGGAGACGACGTCGAAGGCGAACTTCATCTCGGCGCGGAGGATCGCGCGGACGCCGTCAGCGGTGCCAACGGGAACGGTGGACTTGATGATGACGGTGACGGGGCCCGAGGCGTTGGCCGCGACGTCGCGAGCGACCTGGAACACACCCGAGAGGTCGGCCGAGCCGTCCGCTGCAGAGGGCGTGCCGACGGCGACGAAGACGACGCGGGCGATGGAGAGGGCGCCATGGACGTTGCGGCTGAAGGAGAGGCGGCCCTCGCGCACGTTGCGGTCGATGAGCTGGTCGAGCCCGGGCTCGTAGATCGGCACGCGGCCGGCCTGCAACGCGGAGATCTTGCCCTCGTCGGAGTCAACCCCGGCGACCGTGTGGCCCATGTCCGCCATGCAGGTGGCCACAACGAGGCCGACGTAGCCAGTGCCAACAACCGTGATGTTCATCGCGCGTACTCCGGAGGACGCGGCAGCTAACCGGATCTCAGCGGGTGAGCAGGTCGGTTCCGAACGTGCCTTCCACGACGACCGCGTCGCGCTTGACGAGCAGATCGAATGGATCCATGCCGCTCTCCGTGCCGGTCGCCTGCAGGCAACCCTTGACGGCACCCAGACCCGCGACATCCTTGTTGAACGCGGCGCGCGAGAGCTCGGCTACGGGGGCCAGCCGCAGCACCCCCGCGCTCGCCAGCGGATCCTCGGCCGCCTGCGCCTCCGGCTCGATCCAGCCGGTGCCCGCCGCCCGCTCGCCACCCGCCAGCGTCAGCACGAACCAGGCGCCATCACGCTTCGCGAACGTCCAATCGCCCTCTGCTACCACGGGCTGGGGGACAGTCGCGGACAAATCGCCGGCGGCCTCCGTCCCAGGGAACTCCGCCTCAAAGGCGAGGTTGCTCCTTAGCGTGACCGACCGCCCCGTCGCACAGAGCGAGGTCAGCGGCACGTCCAGATCCGGCTCAAGCGCGGTCCGGCGCACACTGCCGAGCATGTCCGCGGAGCGCGCCGCAAGGCCATCGACGACAACGCCGACCGGCCCGTACAAATCCCGCAGCCCGAGCTCGGCAACGCTCAGCCCGGTCGGATGGGCGCCTGGCTCCGTCGCCGTGACAGAGAACGTGAACGTGTGGCCAACCAGCATGCGCGGCAGATCGATCCGCTGGGCGTCGGGCTCATCGCGCACCGCGAGCGCGATCCGCCCCCCGTTGTCGACGCCAACCCCCAGCGTTCGCACCCTCGGCGCCTCACCGAACCCGGTCCCGGCAGCGTGATCGCCGTTCCCCACGTCCAGCCCCACCAAACCGAACGCCTCGCGGAAATTGAGGGTGACGGATTCACCAACGCCATCGCCGGGTTTTCCCTCTGTCCATCCGTGTTCCAGGCGATGGTCGAAGAGCAGGTCGGGGTGGTGAAGCTCCGCTGGCGGGAGGACGGAGCTGGCGCGGACAGTCGCCGTCACCGCGCGTGGCGGGCGGAGCGGCAATGCCCTGCCCGCCTCGGACAACGCGATCTCCCCGAGGCAAACGCCGGGTTCACCGGATCGGATCCGGAGGTCCAGGCGGGCGACGCGGCCGCCGCCCTGCCCGACGCCCAGCGGCACGGACACGGGGTCGGCAGAGGCCGGAAGGACGGCGATGGTGCTGCCGTTTGCGACGATGCCGAGCGCGACGGGCGCGGACGCGGGGCAGGGCGTGAGCGTGAGCGTGTCCGCGGTGACCGGCTCGGCAAAGCGCAAGGTCAGCAGGGCGCCGGGACCCGCGGGCGGACGCCAGCCCGTGCGCAGGTCGCCGTCGAGCACGGTGTCGGCGCCGGACCCACCGCTGGTTGCCAGGGACCCGAGGTGCAGGCCGAGCGGCGGCGGGCTGTGGGGTGTCAGGGCAGGGTGAGGGGCTGGCGCGGCGACGGGCGGCGCGGCCGGGGTTGGCGCGCAGGCGAGCAACAGGAGCGGGAGCGCATGGACCACGGCTGACCGGGGTAATCAGAAATCGCGGCGAAGCACGGCACTGGCGAGGGTTCTGGCCGCTTGTGAGGGGACGGGTGACGGGCGCGGGGACGCCAGCGCGCACCGGATCGCGGCGGCGACGTCGTCCCCGACGACCTTGACGTCCCCGCGAGCGACCATCGCAGCCTCGAGGTACGGCGCCTCTGGAAACGCCCCGCGGTCCATCCAACACAGCCGCACCCCAGCGAGGGTGGCCTCGGCGAGCACCCCGTAGCCGGGCTTCGTGTAGACGACGTCCGCCGCGGCCAGCAACGCCGGGAACCGGGCCTCGTCCGCCGCGACATAGACGATGTCCTTGCGGGCCACCCGCGCCTGGGGCGGCGTGAGGACCCAACGCACCCCGCGTAGGCGTGGCAGGCGGTCTCCGAGGTTGGCGAGGCCCAGGCCGCCAAAGGCGACGAGGACCATGGCGTCCCGAGGGGCGAGCGCGGCGGGCCGATGGGGGCGCACGCTTCGGGCGAGCGGCTCGGACAGGGGCGTTGCTCGCGCAAAACCCGTCAGCCCGGGGCCGGGCGAAAGCGAGATGCCGACGTGCCGGGACTGCCAGGCCCGCATCTTCGGCGCGAATTCCGCGAGCGCCGGGTAGTGCTCGTACACCCAGGCCCAGTCGAAATTACCGACCGCCAATGCCGGCACGCCCGCTCGCCTGCACGCCTCCAGCGCCGTCGGCGCGACGTCCACGATCGCGCAGTCCAGACCCCGCACATCCTCGACCAGCGCGTCGACGCCTTCGACCGCCTCGCACCAGAGCGCTCGCGTGCGCTCGGGGTCCTCCGTCACGCTGTCAGCCTGTGCGATCCCGACGTCGACCCGGCGCCTGAGCACGGTGACGCCCGGCCGATCGCCGACGACGTCGACCGGCGCTGCGGTCACGAGAATCACGTCCTGGCCTGCATCCGCGAGGGCCTCGACCGTCGCCAGTTGGCGCCCGACGTGGCCGTAGCCGTGGGCCGAGCAGATGACGCCGACGCGCATCCCGACCGCCGACTACGGCAGGTGCAACCGGCGTAGCTTGCCGACCTGCTCGATGCGCTCCTCGGCCACGTGGTTCGCGGCGAGCACGGTGGTGATCGACTCGGACTTGGCCTTGTTGATGATGCGCTTGACGGTGTTGAAGATGTTCGCGGCGTCCGACATCGCCTTCTCGCGGGGGTAGCCCTTCAGCTCCGAGTAGACGTTGATGAGCCCGCCCGCGTTGATGACGTAGTCCGGTGCGAACGCGATCCCGCGTGTCGCCAACGCTTCCCCGTCGCGCTTCTCGTCGTCGAGCTGGTTGTTGGCGCCACCCGCGATGATCGGCGCGCGGACCATCGGGATCGTTCGCGCGTTGAGCGTGCCGCCGATAGCGCAGGGCGCGAGGACGTCGCAGTTGGTCTTGTAGATCTCGTCGCCCTCGACGACGGTGCCGCCGAACTCCGCCGTCGCGCGAGTCAGGTTCTTCCGCGAGATGTCGGCGTATACAAGCTTCGCGCCCGCTTCGTGCAGGTACTTCGCCAGCCAGTACCCAACGTTTCCAACGCCCTGGATCGCGACCGTCCGACCCGCGACCTCCGGCGACCCGTAGGTGACCTCCAGGCACGCGCGCAGGCCATGGAAGCAGCCCCACGCCGTCACCGGCGACGGATCGCCCGACCCGCCATGTGCCGCCGCGGAGCCCGTCACGAACTTCGTCTCCCGGCGGATGTTGTCCATGTCCTCCACCGAGGTGTTCATGTCCTCAGCGGTGATGTAACGGCCCGACAACGACGCAACATGCCGCCCGAACGCCCGGAACATCGCCTCCGTCTTCGTCGCCGGATCGCCAAGGATGACGGCCTTGCCGCCCCCGAGGTCGAGCCCCGCCACGGCCGCCTTGTATGTCATGCCTCGGGAGAGCCGGAGCACGTCCCGCACGGCGTCCGCCTCGCTCGCGTAGTCGTACAGCCGACAACCGCCCAACGCCGGTCCGAGGGTGGTGTTGTGGATGGCGATGATCGCCCGCAGGCCGACGTCATCGTTGCGGCAGAACAAGATCTGCTCGTGGTCGTAGCCGGCGAGCTGGTCGAAGAGGGACATGGGGAACTCCGTGCGCGGGCGCTCTATCAAGGACTGCGTGTGAGGTGGACGGTCGATCGCGGGCCACCCCCATGCCTGACTACTCCGGCGCCCCATCCCGATACCACAGCTCCACCAACGCGATGTCGTCGGCCGGGATCGGTGGCAAGCCAAGGGGCATCCCCGGCTTCTGAGGACGGGCGATGGCCTGGGGCTCCTCGCCGGCGGGCACGACGTCCCGCGGCGCCTCGACCTCACGCCGGTGCATCGCCGCGAGGATCCGGTCCCGATTCGCCACGACCGAGGCGTAGGTTTGCAGCTCCAGCCCCGTGGCCGGCCAGCCAAACCCGCCCCCATTCCCCGGTCCGACGCGGCCCTCGTTCTGCGCCGGGTCCATGTGACAGTGCACACAGATCTTGCCGAACACGCGCGACTCGACGTCGTCCCAACGCGGCGCAGCCACGGGCGATCTCGGCGCGGCGCTGGTCGCGACGGCCATGAGCGAAGGGTGGGTCCTGGGGTCGGCGAGCACGATGAAGTCGCGCAAGGCTACGGCCTCGGTCACCGTCAGGCCAAGGTCGGGCATCGCGGTCGACCCGAAGGCCGAGGGGCGCTGGATCCACGCGACGAGCGTGTCGTCCGTCATCCGGTCGCGCGCGTGCTGAAGGTCGGGCGCGGCGGGGATGCCCGGACCGGGAAAACGTCCGCCAAAGGCGTGACAGGTGGCGCAGCTCCGCGTCGTGAACAAGGCTTCGCCCGCCGGGATGTTCGCGGCCGACGGGGTCGGCGTGGCGGACACGGGACGGCTGCGCGCGCTGAACCACGCGACGATGTCGTCGACGCCCGCCTTTGCCTCCGGCCCCAGTCGAACCATGGTTTCTGGCAATCCCGGGCGTACATCGTAGGGATCGGCGAGGTAGGCGCGCACCCACGCCGGGTCGAGGCGCGCGGCAGCGACCCCAAGGTCCGGCACCGCGAAGTAGGTCTTGACGTCCACCTCGTAGCGCGGCCACTTCGGAAAGATCTCCATGGCTTTTGCGCGGGCAGCGGGGTTCTGGGCGACGCTCTCGATCCACGCGTGGCAGCCCGCGCACGACTCGGTTCTTGGGGCAGCGGCGACGGTGGGGATCACGTGGCACGCGGTGCATTGCAGCGTCGTGAACGCGGCGGGCGGCGGGGCGTCCGCAGCCTCGCTGGCGCTCGCGTACGCGAGGGCGCCCAGCAAGGCGAGCGGAAAACGGGCGCTCATCTCGGAATCACCGGCCGAGCTCGGGGATCGTCATCGGAGGGGCCGAGGCAGGGATCGGCTCCACACCGCGCATCGGGGCAGCCCCGGTCGGCGCCATCGCGTCGCCAGCAGGCGAAGGGCGAGGCGCGAGCGAGGCTGCCGGCAGCATCGCCACCTCGTCGATCAGCGCCATCGCGCGCTGCAGGTCGGTCGGCGCCGGGGCCGGAATGGGCTGGATGGGCGCATTGATGGCGTTGACAGCGGTGTGCTGGGGAGCGACGGGCGCGGCTTCCACGACTACCTTCTCGGATGGGGGAATGTACATCGCGCAGGCGTGGGCACCGGGCGATGTGAGAGCGAGGGCAAGGAGGGCGACGATCGAGGGGGCGAAAAGGCGGTTCATGGGAGGCTCCGTGGGGGTTCGCGACCACAACGGCGGCACGGGTCCGGGGCTTACACCATGCAGCTTGTTAGACCCCTCCCGCGATGTCCAGCGATCCCGACTCCATCCCTCCTGTCGACGGCGCCGTCCGCTGGTTCGAGCAGGCCCCCGGCCCCCTGGTCGCCGAGCCGCGCCAGAGCACCGCGCCGGACGGGCTCTGGGTGCGCTGCCCCGGGTGCCAGACGATCCTGTTCCGGCAGGTCCTCATCGAGACCCTGGGCGTGTGCCCGACCTGCCAGCACCACCACCGCTGGGAGTCCCTCGCCCGCCTCCACCACCTCGTGGACCCCGGCACATTCACCCGTCACGACGCCGATGTTCTGCCGCTCGACCCGCTCGGTTTTGTCGACGGCAAGCCCTACGGCCAACGCCTCACCGCCACCCAGAACCGCCTCGGCGAGCCCGATGCGTACGTGGCCGGAAGCGCCCTGCTGCTCGGCCTTCCCGTTGAGATCGGCACGTTCAACTTCGCGTTCATGGGCGGGTCCATGGGCAGCGTGGTGGGTGAGCTGGTCACACGCCAGATCGAGCGCGCCATCGACCGGCGCGTGCCGACCATCGTGATCTCGGCGTCAGGCGGCGCGCGCATGCAGGAGGGCATCTTCTCGTTGATGCAGATGGCGAAGACGTCAGCCGCGCTCGCTCGCTTGCGCGACGTCGCGCGGATGCCCTTCATCAGCCTGCTGACGGACCCGACGACGGGCGGCGTCGCGGCGAGCTTTGCGATGCTCGGCGACGTCATCCTCGCCGAGCCGAACGCGCTGATCGGCTTTGCCGGCCCGCGCGTCATCCGCGAGACGATCCGTCAGGAGCTGCCGCCCGGCTTCCAGACCAGCGAGTACCTGCTCGAGCACGGCCTCGTCGACCAGATCGTGCCGCGCGCGCAGCTCCGCGAGACGCTCGGCAGGCTCCTCCGCGTCCTCACGCCAAGCGCGTAGGACGCTCGTGCGCAGCCATCCCACCCTCGATCCGCTTGCCATGGCGGGCGTCAAGATGGGTCTGGAGCGGATGCGCAGCTTCCTCGCCAGCATCGGCGATCCGCACCTCGCCTACCCCGTCATCCACGTGGCGGGAACCAACGGCAAGGGCAGCGTTTGCCGGATGGTCGCGGCGATCCTGGCGGCCGAGGGGTACAAGGTCGGCGTCACGACGTCGCCGCACCTGCAGCACATCAATGAGCGGATCCGGGTCTCGCAGGGGCCGGGACCGGCGACAGCAATCTCGGACACCGCCTTGAACGCCGTGATCGAGCAGATCCGGGTCGCGCGGGACGACTGGGCGAGGAGCGCGTCGGGCTTGCGGGGCGAGCTTGGCGAGACGGGGATGCCGCTGACCTGGTTTGAGTTCTCGATCGCCGCCGCGTTCCTCCATTTTGCGCAGGAGCGCGTGGACGTCGCGGTCGTGGAGGTCGGAATGGGCGGGCGGCTGGACGCGACCAACGTGGTCAGGCCGGACGTCACGGCGATCGTGACGGTAGGCCTTGACCACACCGACCACCTTGGCCCGGATCATGCGAGCATCGCGGCCGAGAAGGCGGGGGTGATCAAGGCGGGCGTGCCCGTGGTGGTTGGACCGTTGCCGCGCGCCGCCCTCTCGGTCGTGCGGGCTCAGGCCCGTGAGCGCGCGGCGCCGATTTTCGAGTGGGGAACGGAGTTTGTTGGCGGGGGCACGTGTACAGACGCGCACATCCGAACGTCAAGGGTCGAGCGATCCGGGCTCCAGATCGGGCTTTGTGGCGATCACCAACTCACCAACGCGGCCGTCGCCTGTCAGCTCGTCGACCTGTTCCGGCTGCCCGTGTCCGAGGAGGCGGTGCGCATCGGGTTGTTGAACGCCCACAACCGGGGGCGGCTGGAGTGGCTGGCGCCCGACCTGCTTGTGGATGGCGCGCACAACGCCGACGGCGCCAACACGCTCGCGCAGTACCTGAGCACGCGCCCCCACGAGCGCAAGCGCACGCTCGTGCTCGGGGGCGGGTCCGACAAGGACGTCCGCTCCGTCGCCGTGGCGCTCGCGCCCCAGGTCGACCGCATCCTGACGACGGCTGGTACGCACGCAAAGGCCCGTTCCCCCTGGGAAGTAGCGCGTGAGCTCGAAGGGCTGCATCTCCCCGTTCATCCCGCCGGCCCGCTCGCGGACGCCCTCGCCGCGGCGCGAAATGGCGCGGACCTCGTGATTGTCGCTGGTTCGCTGTACCTGATCGGCGACGTCCGCGATCTGTTGGGGCTGCCCTGATGCTCATCGCCGGCCTCGCCGAAGGCCCCGACGCCGCGGCCGCGCTCGTGGAGCTGGTCGACGGGAAAGCGGAGCTTCGCGCGCTCGTCTACCAGCAAAGCGTCGACCGCCAACCGCACAGCGCTGCGTTCCCGTCCGCGGCGTTGGATGCCGTGTTGGACGTGGCGGGTCGCAAGCCGCGGGACCTCGACCGCATCGTCGTCACAGGGCTGCGCGCCGTGCCGATGCCGAAGGGGGCGTCCCCAGGCATCCAGCGGGTCGCCGCCAGTCGGCGCCTCGCCAGCGTGTTTCGAACGACCGGCGCTTACCGGGCAAGCCACGATCGCGCCGCTGCGCGCGTGGAACAATGGGCCTCTGACGCTGGCTTTCGGGCCTCCATCAGCACCGTGGAGACCGACCTCGCGCACGCGCACCTCGCGTACCGCACGAGCGGCGCCGGTCGGGTGGTGGTGATCGTCGCCGGGACCTGGCCGGACGGGGCGGGAATCAGCGTATTTGAAGCGCGCAACGGGCAGATCGACCCGCTCCCCGCTCTGGGCCGGGGGGCGGGGCGCGCCTCGATCGCCGAGGTGCTGCGCGCGCAGAAGCCGGGAGAGCGCGTCATCCTCGCCGGTGATGCGTTTGCCCATGGTTTTGGACGGGATCGGCTTGGCCCGACGTCGAGCGTAGCCCCGCTCCTCGGGAACGGCGGGGCTGCCCTCGGCGCCGCGCTCTGGGAAGCCGGGCCGTCGCCAGCAAACCTGGATTGCGGGCTTCTGGGGCCTGGTTTCACCTCCGACTCCGCGTACAAGGCCCTCTCCAACGCCCAACAACCCCGTGATCGCGCCACCCGCGAGGACGTCGTCACCGCCGCAACCAACGCCCTCCGGCGCGGCGAGCGCGTGGCCTGGGCGGTTGGACGGGCGGGAAGCGAGGCGGATCTGCTCCCCGGGCGGGCGCTCCTCCACCGGGATGACGGCGTCGCCGGTTGGCGCCTGCTCCTCGGGGATCCGCAGCGCGCGGGCGACATCGTCGCGGTCGAACCGACGCTTCGAGCGCTCCTCACCGTTACCGGCCCGCTGCGGGCGTCGCCGCTTGCCCGGCCCGGGGAACCCGCCGCGCTCACCCCAACGGACGTGATCCGCGTCTTCCGCTCCGCCCGTGGCGACACCCCCACCGAACCGCCCCCCGCGCTGCTCGTCCTCGACGACTACCTCGTCGCCGGCTGACGGATTACGTTGGCTGCATGTCCAGACTCCCCTCGTCCGCCCTGCCCTTCCTCCTCGGTCTACCGGCTTTGTGGCTCGTCCCGGCCTGCTCGGGCAAGACCACTGCGAGCGATGATTCCGCCGGCGCCGCCACGCTCACCGTGCTGATGAACGCCCCCACGCCCACGGCGACCTACTACGCCAACCAGCAGGTGCCATTCGAGGTCATCGCTCGCGTGGACGGCAAGCCCACGGACATCACCCACGCCACCTGGTCGTTGGACGACGGCGCGCAGACCAAGGACGCTGCGAGCGGCAACTTCGACGGGATGTCCGCCGGGAGTCACACCGTTCACGTGGACGTCCTGGCCGGCGGATTGACCGGTTCCCTCGACGAGACATTCACCGTCTCGCCGCCCGAGGGCGACACGGACACCGATACAGACTCCGACACGGACACCGATACCGGCACGGGCACGGGCATGGCCTACGTGGGCACCATCGCCGCAAACATCGACTACAACGGGCAGTTCGGCTCCTTCGGCAGCCCCTGCCCCGGCACCATCAGCTACAGCGTCGATACCACCGGGAGCTTCGATGGCACCGGGGACTGCGTCACCACGGACGGCGGCTACGACTTCCCGTTCACGCTCCATGGCACGACACCCCCGGTCGCCGGCGAGCTGGTCATGACCTACAACGGGAACCCGGCCCGCACGCCGTTCAGCGGGCACGGCGCCGCGGGCGGCACGATGAGCGCCACCTACGACACGACCCAGACCTACGCTAGCGACACGGTGCGGATCTACGGGACCTGGACCGCGGACCCCCAGTAGGTTCGGCCCATGCACGCCTTTCAGCGCACCGAGCTCCTCGTGGGCAAGCCCGCGTGGGGACGCATCCAGTCCGCACGGATGATGGTCGTTGGCCTTGGCGGCGTCGGCGGCTACGCAGCGGAGGCGCTCGCGCGGGCGGGTGTCGGCCACCTCACGCTCGTGGACTTCGACAAGGTCTGCCTGACGAACCTGAACCGCCAGGTGCACGCGACGCGCAAGACCGTTGGCGCGTCAAAGGCCGGGCTGATGGCTGACCGCTGCCGGTCGATCAACCCCCGGCTCGACCTCGTCGCCCACCCGGTGTTCTTCGAGGCGGAGAACGCCGAGATGCTCCTGGGCCCAGGCTACGACTACGTCCTGGACGCGATCGACAATGTGACCGCAAAGATCGCGCTGCTCGAGGCGTGCCACCGGCGCGGCCAGCCCGTGCTCTCGGCGATGGGCGCGGGAGGGCGGACCGATCCGACCCGGATCCGGGTCACCGACATCGGGCAGACGGCGCGGGATCCGCTGGCGCGCGTGGTGAGGCGGGAGCTGCGGGAGCGCGGGATCGAGGCGGGGATTGAGTGCGTGTGGACGGACGAACCGCCGAACGAGCTGGACGCCGTGGTGCAGGACGAGTTCAACTGCATCTGCCCGTGGGGCGAGAACGATCACCACACGTGCAGCCACCGGAACGTGGTCCAGGGGACCGTGTCGTGGATTCCGGCGATGTTCGGGATGATGCTCGCGGGCACGGCCGTGAACCGGCTGCTCGACCGACCGGTGCTGAGCGCAGATCGCCGAGCGCCGGCATCGGCGGGCCGAGCCGAATAAACTCGCCGTGCTTACGTCCAAGCGCTGATGTTGCACGCACCCCTCCTCACCCCATTCGCCGCGTTTCACCTCCTCGTGCCCTTCGCGGCGGCGGAGGACACCGTTGCGCCGGCGGCACCGCAGGCGACGCCCGTGGACGCCCGCTTCGCGCTCGCGCTCTACTGCAACCCCACCTGCGATGAGAAGGTTTTCGACAGCCTGGAGCAGGATCTTTCCGCCATCCCCGCGGTCGAGGGCTTCGACGCGACGGTGACGGCGCCCGGCCGCATGATGGGCCTCACGGAGACGACCGCGAGCGCGACGGGCGCTGACAGCGGCTTTGCGGCCCCCGACGCCGCGTTCATCGAGCAGTACGGCGTGAACGTGGACCGCGCAGACCTCCTCGCCGAGTCCGAGTCTGTCATCCTGGTCTGGTTCGCCTCACCGCGGGACCAGGCCGTCGCCACGCTCGCGACAGCGCACACAGCGTTCGTGAACGCTGCGAAGGTGGCGAACGGCTGGGTGGAGGACCTCGACACGCAGAGCCTTTACGGGCAGGATTCCTGGGCTGCAAAGGACCCGAACGGCCCGCTGACGGACTGGTTCGTCGTCGAGGACAACAACCCCACGACCAGCGACGCCCCTGCACCAGCGGATCTCCGCCTCGTCACTCGCGGGCTCCGCCGCTTCGGCGACCGGGAGCTCGTCCTCGACCACGTCCCGGCCGACGGCAGCGGAGACGCCGCCTGTGTGTTGGACGCCGTCGCCGTCGCCCTCCACGCTCGCGCCGACGTCCCCACCAGCCTGGACGTCGCGACCGCCCAGGCGCGTGGCACCGCAGCGCTCGCCGAAGCGCCGACGCTCGACGACGACCCGGAGGGGCCGCTGCTCTCCGTCGCCTTCAAGGGCCAACTGCTGGCCGACGCGGAGCTCGGCGTGGCCACTGCTGCCCCGGCCGAGGCCCCACCCGCTGAAACCACGGACGCGCTGGCCGCCGTTCCCGCCCCCGTCGCCAGGGACGCCGAACACGCTCCAGTCGCGCCCGCCGACGCGACGCCTGTGGCCCCTCCGCCTTCAGCCCATGCAGCGGTAGCGTCGACCCCGGCGTCCCTCGCAGAAGCGCAGGCGGCGATGCGCGCCCGTCTCTCGACCGTCGTCCACGACGCGCTCACCTCGGGCCTCCCACCCGGAGACGCTGTGGCCGTCTCGGTCCCTTACCCCAACGCCGACGGCACCCGCGAATACCTGTGGGTAGAGGTCCATAAGTGGCAGGGCTCCGTGCTCACCGGCGTGGTCGTCACCCAGCCGTCCAAGACGAAGTCCGTGCAGCGCGGGCAGAGCGTGAACGTGGAGCAGGGGCAGATCTTCGACTACGTCTGGAAGCACGCCGACGGGACCCGTGAAGGCAACACCACCGCGCCGTTCGTGCACTGAGCCGGGCCTAGCCCGGCGCCCGACTCTTTCGCGCGGCCTTTGGCTTCGGGGGGGTCGCGGCCCGGATCTGACGAACCGTCTCGACCCACTCCGGGTCGGTAAAGCGGACGAGGGCGATGCGCGCGTACCCTTTGGCGCCCGGGTACGGCGCCTCTGCGTTGCCGCACAGGGCCTCGATCTCCGCGTCGGTCAGCCCACGTAGCTTCAGGAAGAGCGCCCCGCGGTCAATGATGGCGGCAGGCGCCTCATCGACGTACGCGGTCCACCCGCCGAACATCTGCTGGATGCGAACCCTCCCGAACACCGCGAGGTGCGCGGCCAGCGCGTGCGCCACCGGTCGGTCTGTCATCGTGCTAGCCCGCCTGCGCGATCTTCCCGGCGCGCTCAGCGAGCAGGCGCTCCACCTCGGGGTGCACCTGGTACATCGTGATCACCGTCCCGAAGGTGTTCTTCCACTGCCGAACCCGCTCCCGGCTGACGCCAAACTCGTCAGCAACAACCTGGCCACTCTCGGACTGGGCAAGCGCTTCGAGCAACCGGCGGAACCGAGCGCGCCCGTAGGTCTTCATGAAATTGCGCGCGACGCGCTCCCGGCTGCGGTTGTTGGCGATGGGCATGATGAACCTCCAGTTTCGGACTGCAGAGAGAGGGACCTGAACGTCACGCCTTCGGGACTTGCTCTCGGGCGATGAAGGAATCATAAACGCAGCCCGTTGACGTGTCAAGGATCTGGACGGACAAAGAACCCGCCTTGAAACTACCTTAGTGAACCTACTTGAGGCATTGAGTCCTAAGTTCCCATAACTCCACCGAAATCCCAGATCCAAGCAGTCGGTCGATCCAGATCCGCTGTTCGTCCCTCAACGCGTCCGTCGGCCCCTTGATCTCCGCCAGAAACGCCGACTCTGGCAGGCGCGCGGGGAGGGCGCTGATCCGGGCCGCCGGGAGGGCGAGACGCGCGGGCGAGCCCGGGGCGACGAAAAGATCCGGGAGCCCGGCAGCCGCGCCCCACCCTTCGCTTGCCAGCCGACCGAGCACACACGCCGCCATCGCGTGAGGGGCATGCGCGGCGATAAACCGGGTTGCGTCTACGTTCAAAAGGCCCGAGAGCCGCTCGCCCCCGTAGCGCTCGACGTAAGAAACCGTACCGAATCGGGACACCTCGTCCAGGCGGGCGTCCAGGTGCGCCCGACGACGCGCGTAGAACCCCGGCGTGCCGACGTCGACGGGCCCGCTGCGGAAAGCGGTCGGCAGCATCCCGGGCACCGGGAGGAAGTAGGCGTCTGCGAACACCAGCGCGTAGAGCCCGACCCACGGCGATTGCTCGGCGTGGATCGCGCTGCGACCGACCGCGGCGAGCCAGTCGACCACGGCGCGCTCGATGGTGACGGGCTGCCCAGCAGCATCGGGCCACGTCGGGCGGGCTCCGGGGCCCTGCGCGCCGCCCCCTGCCACCTCCACCGTCCGCGACCGCGGCACCCGCAGCTCGGCGACCGGCGGGATGGCCCGCTTGAGCGACCGCGCCAGCCGCCGCGCGGTCCGGGCGCAGGCGAGCGCATCGGCCGACCCGGACCCCTGCCCCGCGACCACGACCTCCAGCGCCTCGCCGGTCTGCACTGCCTCCTCCAGCGCACGCGCCAGCGCGATGCGGACGCCGCGCGGGTCGCCTCGGGGGCCCGACAGGAGGGCGCGCAGCGGTCCCACCCGATCCGCAGCCGGGAGCGCCGAGAGCGCCTCCAGACGGGCCGCCACGGCGTACCGCCACGGGTCCAGCGGAGCGCCAGCGTCGGGGATGGCGAGGGCCCGCTCCATGTCGTCCGCGGTCCAGGCGCCCGCCCGCGCGCGCTCCCAGAGCAGCAGGGCCGACCGACGTGGGAACAGGCCAGGGCCGCCCGTGATCGCGTACTGCGCCCAGCGAGCGACCCCGACCCGCTCCAGAACAAGATCCTGCCGGGTGACGTGCGGTGTCTGGAAGAACAGGATTTCGAGGCGACGAAGCAGGGCCCGATGGCGGACGAGAAGCACCGGCTCATCGACCCAACGCCGGCCGCGCAGGCGCTCCTCCAGCAAAGGCCGGTTGCCCCTGGCGTCAACGCCCAGTCGGCGACAGGCCCCGCGCAGCTCGTCCGCCGTGAACGCCGGCAGGCAAAGCGAATCCGGCACAACCGTCCCAAGCAGGCTGGCAGCTTCGAGCTGCGCGACGTTGCCGGCCATGTCCCCCGCATAATCGAGCTCCGCGTGCCGAAAGACGCGTGGCTGACGCAATGACAGCCGCGCGTAGAGCTCCAACGCCCCCTCGCTGAGCGCAAGGATGGATCGGGCGACATGGACCTCCCCCGCTGTCAACAGGTGCCCCTCCGCCGCAAGCGCCCCCTCAACGCACAGCCGCAGATCCGCGCCCGGAAATGGCGACGCGGTCACGCGACGTTGAGGCGCAGCGACATCGACGCGGGGGGCTTGGTCCGACACGCCCCACGGCATACCAGCGCGCATGATTCGTCGCACCAAGATCGTCGCCACCCTCGGCCCCGCCACCCGCTCCCCGGAGATGCTCGGCGCGCTCCTCGACGCAGGCGTCAACGTCGTCCGCATCAACTGCTCGCACTCCTCGGCCGAAGGCATCCGCGAGATGGTCGCCCGCACCCGCCGCCTGTCCACGCAAAAGCAGCTCCCCATCGGCATCCTCCTCGACCTGCAGGGCCCCAAGATCCGCACCGGCGACCTGGACGCGCCCATCGATCTCGCCAACGGCGAGGTGCTCACCGTCGTGATGGACGAGCACATCGTCGCCGTACCGCCCGGCACCTCGGACGGCGGCGCAGCCCACGGCTGGCGCATCGGCACCACCTACGTGGGCATGGCCGGCGACGTCCGAGCAGGCGACACCGTGCTCTTCGCCGATGGGGCGCTCGGCGGCAGCGTCGTGGCCGTGCGGCGTGAGACGAGCCCGGCGGAGGTGGACATTCGCATCTCCGAAGGCGGGTTGTTGGGGAGCCACAAGGGCATCAACCTGCCGGGCGTGGCCGTCAGCGCGCCCTGCCTCACGGAGAAGGACATCGCGGACCTGGAGGTGGGAGTGAAGGCCGGCGTTGACTTCGTCGCGCTGTCATTCGTGCGCGAGGGACGCGACGTGCTGGAGCTGCGCGAGCACCTGGAGCGCCTCGGAGCGCGTGAGTTGCCGATCATCGCGAAGATCGAAAAGCCGCAGGCCGTGGCGGCGATCTCGGAGATCCTGCCGCTCGTCGAGGGCATCATGGTCGCGCGCGGCGATCTCGGTGTGGAGGTCTCGCTGGAGAAGATCCCGGTCCTCCAGAAAGACCTGATCGCGGCTGCGAACAAGGCCGGGGTGCTCGTGATCACCGCGACGCAGATGCTCGACTCGATGGAGCGCAACCCCAACCCCACGCGCGCCGAGACCACCGACGTCGCCAACGCGATCCTCGACGGCACAGACGCCATCATGCTCTCCGGCGAGACGGCGTCCGGCAAGTGGCCGATCCGGGCGGTCGAGACGATGGACCGCATCGCGCGCGAGGTCGAGTCCAGCCGGTGGATGCGGGGGGCTGTCGAGGAGATCAGCGTGCTGGCAGGCCCCTCACAGACGGTCGTGCGCGCCGCCTGCTACGCCGTGCGCGAGATCCCGAGGCCCCTCGTCGTCTTCACCTGGAGCGGCTCAACCGCGCTCCTGGCCAGCAAATCCCGGCCGCCAAGCGCCATCTACGCGCTCACTCCCAACCAGACGACCTTCGACCGCCTCGCGCTCGCCTGGGGCGTCACGCCCGTCATCTCCCCCTCCGTCGCC
Source organism: uncultured Pseudomonadota bacterium (assembly GCA_903844155.1). Taxonomy (GTDB): domain Bacteria; phylum Myxococcota_A; class UBA796; order UBA796; family SXON01; genus CAIUMM01. The sequence goes on from CAIMSU010000233.1 coordinate 77,136, forward strand.
AGCACCGACGAATTGATCGCGTTGGGCGAGCAGATGTTGCTCGACGCCGGCCTGGTTGAGCGCGGCCAGGAGGTCGTCGTGCTCGCCGGGAACACGCCGATGAAGGGGGCGACGAACACGCTCAAGGTGTACACGGTGGGGGGGGTTTAGTCAGGTTTGAGGCGGGAGGTGGTCGATCTCTGGGCGACTGCTCCGCATCGCGGCGTCTGATCTACTGCGTCCGATTTTCGGCGCGGTACGCGCTGAAATCGGAGGTAGTAGATCAGGGCCGTCGCCAGCAGGCGACGGTGGGGTGCGCGGGGCCCGCCCCGCGAACGAGGGAAGCGCGGGCCGCCCGCTTAGGCCCTTTGGGTTGCGGGCGAGCCCGCGCTATGTGGGTGGTGGGGGGCTGCGCGGGCTTGCTGGCTGGCGGGGGCGGGAGGCGGGGGGCGACAGAAACACGGCGGTGGTCCAATGGTATTCCCCTCCCCCCTTCGGGGGGAGGTGTCGCGCAGCGACGGAGGGGGCTTCACGGCAGTCTGGGTCGGGCACCCCCTGCCCACTCCTCCGCGGCCAACCGGGCGACTTGAGTGGTATGTCGGTCCCGATGCTTCTTGTCCTGCTCGGCTGCCTGTCCCCCGCGGAACGCGCCTGCACGAGCAAGGGCGGCGGGTTTCCCGGGCAGTCCGGAGAGCTGACGTCGATCACGGCGTCGTGCGACCAGGCGGGCGGGGGCGGATACTACCAGGGGGCGTGGATCGGGGTCGACGCTGCGACATGCCTCGCGGCCCTGTACGATCTCCCCGAAAACGAGAAACCCTGGTCCCCGTGGCTGCAGTACAGCACGAAGCTTTCCGCGGTGGTCTGGAAGGTTTACGGGACCAGCCACTGGGACGACTACGGCGGCTGGGGGGACAGGGTGCAAATCGATGCAACCTCAGGCGAGCTGCTCCAGTCGGGGCCGTGGACGGAAGCGTGGGGAAACAACGACTACTACTGAGCGGCAAGTGAACCGATCCCGCCACCCAGCGCCCACGCGGACGCCGCGATGCGGAGCAGTCGCCCACTATCGCCTACCTTCTCGCCGAAAACTTCCCCGCCGACTTCCCATCCGCGCTCACCCGCCCCGACAGCGCGCCGTCCACGACGACGCCGGAGTAGCTCTCGCTCACCCCGCCGTCGACCACCGAAAAGTCGACTTCGAGGCCAGCATCCGTGGCCTTGACACGTCCCGACACCTTGCCCTCCCCGGGCTTGTCACTGCGACGAGCCCGGCCGGAGACCTTGCCGTCTGAGGAGATCTGCAGGTCCAACGCGATGGTTCCCCCGGTGACCTTGCCGAGCCAGAGGCCGGTGAGGTCACTCGCGCCAGGGACCGCAGGAGCAGCGGGCGGGGCCTGCACCACCGCGACCACCACCGGCGGCGCCTGGGCGACGACTGGCTCCGGTGGGGCCACGGGCGCCGGTGCTTCGACGGCAGCGGGGGCGGCGGGCGGCGGCGCGACGGCCGCCACGGGGGCCGGCCGGGCGACGGGGCGCGACGGAGGCGCAGCGACGGGCCGCGCGACGACAGGACGAGCGTAGGCCGGAGCAGCAGCGACGGGTGCTGAGACGGGAGCCACGACCGGCGGTGCCACGGTCGCAGCCGGCGAGGCTGTGACCGGCGACGCGGCCGGCGAAACCGGTGCGGACGGAGCGGGCGCTGCGGCAACGGTGGTAGCCGGCGCGGTCGGGACGATCGGCGCAGGCGGCGCTGTGAGGACGTGGAGGCCGAAGGCCAGGAGCGCGATCGTCGGGATGGCCGCGCCAACTGCAACGGCGGCAGCTGTCGTGCGGAACGGCGCGCGAGCGGGCGCAACGGGCGCGGGCGGCCGGGCAACGGGCAACGGGGCAGGCGGCGCCGCAAGCGCGTCCAGGGCCACGATCAGCGCGCGGGCATCGGCGTAGCGATCATCCGGGGAGGCCGACAGGCACCGCTCGGCGACCCGGGCGAGGTCCGCCCTGAGACCGGACGCAGGCGGTATCGGCCCCGGGGGCCCGGCGAGGCGGGCGGCCCGGATCTGGTCGGCAGTGCCTGTGTACGGCGGCTTTGCGGCCAGAGCATGATAGGCCAGCACGCCCACGGCGTAGAGATCAGCGGCCTCGTCGGGCTCCTCGCCGGCGAGCACTTCCGGCGGCCACACGACGGCGGACTCGGCGTCACCGTCTCCGACGGCGTCCTCTGGCAGGACATGCAGCCCGAACCTGCCAATCTGCGCTGCTGCCCCCCGGTCCATGCCTCGTGGAACGATGACCGCGTCGCCCCGCAGGCACCGGTGAACCACCCCGGCCTCGTGCATCGCCGCCAGGCCGCCAGCCAGCGCGCGCAGCACCGTCACCAGCTCGGGGGCGGTCATCGCCCCGGTGTCCGAGAGATGCCGCATCGTCGGCCCCCACGGCACCTCCTCGGTCACAAAACAGGTCCCGTCCCCAGCGCGACCGGCGTCGTAGACCGGCGCCACGGCCACGTGCTTCAACCGAGCCAGAAGTCGCGCCTCCTTCAGAAACCGCGTCTCCAACGCCAGCTGTGCCTCCTCCGGGCGCTCGGCGCGGAGCACCGTCAGGACAACCCGCCGGACGCCAGGCTCCTGCACCGCGAGGTAGCGGGAGAGGCCGGCCGGCGCCCCTAGCCGCTCTTCGATGCTGTACCGAAGCGCGTAGATGCCGTTGGGATCGGTGCGGTCCGGTACCGAGGGGTCCGCGTCGACGTCCTCCTCCGTCTCCACCGGCACGTCGTCCCGGCCAGCCGCTCGGGGCGCGACCCGGATCCGGACCGACTTTCGCGCAGGCGGCACCGGCTCGACGACGTCCGGCACGCCAGAGAGCAGCGCGAACGCCGCTTCGGGCACCTCATCGCGCAGCAGGCTGGCGTCCGCCGCCTCGCTCCGCTCCATTCCGGCCGCCCGTCCAACGGCCACAGCGGCCAGATCGACGCGCGCCGCAGGAGCGACCGGCGCCGGCACGGGCGGGAAGTCCTCGATGTCGACCCGGGGCATGTCCAGGCCCGGCATCGCCATCTCAACCCACCCCGACTCGGGGCGCGCCGTCCTGCACTTCAGGCAGGAGTCGTCGGCAGCGTCGACCAGCCCGCCGCACCCCGAGCACGTGCACGGGACCCGCCGCGCGCGGCGCATGGGAGAGCCGAACGGGGGCGGGCCGCCCAGCGGTGCGGTGGGGGAGCGAGGGGGACGTTGCATGGTTGGGGGGATAGTGCCGCAATGATAACCGCTGATGCCTATTGCTGAACCCGCTCCGTCGTGATGCAAGGACGCCCTTGAGCCCTCCCCCATCTGCACGGCAGGCCGGAACCAGCCGGGAAAGTAGCCCGATCGCGCGGCTGGACCAGCGCGTTCCGGTAGGCGGCTACGCCACGGCGGACGCGATGCTTGAAGCGTTCCTCGCCTGGGTCGGGGAGTCCGGTGTCACGCTCTACCCGCATCAGGAAGAGGCGGTCCTCGAAGTGTTTTCCGGCAACCATGTGATCCTCGACGCCCCGACCGGGTCGGGCAAATCGTTGGTAGCGACGGCGCTGCATTTCAAGACGTTAGCCAGCGGGCCGACGGCCGAGGGGACCGGGCGACGGGCCTGGTACACAGCACCCATCAAGGCGCTCGTGAGCGAAAAGTTTTTTGAGTTGTGCCGGACGTTCGGCGCCGAGAACGTTGGCATGATGACGGGCGATGCGTCCGTGAACCGCAACGCCCCGATCATCTGCTGTACGGCGGAGATCCTCGCCAACCTCGCGCTGAACGCTGCCGTCGAGGGTCCCGGAGCGACCGGCAGCCGGCAGTCCGACTGGCCCGCGAGCGTGGTGATGGACGAATTCCACTACTACGCGGACCGCGACCGGGGCATGGCCTGGCAGATCCCGCTGCTCACACTCCCAAACACCACGTTCCTCCTCATGTCCGCCACGCTCGGCGACACGACGCGCATCCACGAGGATCTCGAACAACGCACCCAACGCAAGGTCGCGGCCGTCCGCGGCGTCCACCGACCAGTCCCTCTGGAATTCTCCTATTCGATGCGACCGTTCACCGAGGCGCTCAGCCTGCTGGTGCGCGAAGGGAAGGCGCCGGTCTACGTCGTTCACTTCACCCAGAATGACGCGACGGAGCAGGCGCAGGCGCTGATGAGCACCGACTGGTGCTCCAAGGAGGAGAAGAAGGCCATCGCGGCGATGCTTCACGGCTTTCGCTTCGCGAGCCCGTTCGGTCCGACGTTGCGTCGCTACGTCGCCCACGGCATCGGCTTGCACCACGCTGGCCTCCTCCCCCGCTACAGGTTGCTCGTGGAGCGCCTCGCACAAGCGGGGCTGCTCAAGATCATCTGCGGCACGGACACCCTCGGCGTCGGCATCAACGTGCCGATCCGCACGGTGCTGTACACGCAGCTCTGCAAGTTCGACGGCGAGAAGACGGGCATCCTCAAGGTTCGCGAGTTCAAGCAGATCGCGGGTCGGGCGGGGCGCGCCGGCTATGACAGCGTTGGCTACGTCGTCGCGCAAGCCCCCGCGCACATCATCGAGAACGCGATGACCGACATCCGGGTGACAGACCCGAAAAAACGCCGGAAGATCGTGAAGGCCCAGCCGCCGACGAAGGGCTACAAACACTGGGACGAGTCCACGTTCCGCCAGTTGGTCGAGCGACCGCCGGAGCCGCTGGAGAGCACGTTTGCCGTCAACCACGGCCAACTGTTGTCACTCATGCAATCGGCAGACGCGCAGTCAGGCGATGCGACAGCCGGATACCTGGCCTTGCAGCGGCTCATCCTGCAGAGCCACGCCTCGCCGGCAGAAAAGGCGGCGCTCACGACGCAGGCCGCCAGCCTGCTCGCAAACCTGCGCGAGGCGCGCGTCGTCGGCGGCTCTGGCGACGGCTCAACCGCTGGGGGCGAGCTGAAGCTTGAGTTGGACCCAACCCTGCAGCACGACTTCAGCCTGCACCACTCGCTCTCGCTGTTCCTGCTCGATGCCCTCGCCACCGTGGACCAGAACCACCCCGAAGGTCCGACCGCCGCGGCGCTCGAGATCGTGACATGGGTGGAGGCGATCCTCGAAAATCCCCGACACATCCTGCTCAAGCAACAGGACCGCGCGCGGTTCACGGTCCTGCAGGCCCTCAAGGCCGCTGGCGTGCCCTACGAGGAGCGGATCGTCGCCCTTGAGGACATCACCTGGCCAAAACCCGGCGCCGAGGCCATCTACGCGTTCTTCAACGCGTACAAGCTCACGCACCCCTGGCTCACTGGCGAGGCCATCCGGCCAAAGTCCATCGTGCGCGAGATGGCGGAGCTGTACACGTCCTTCGCGGACTACGTGAAGGAGCTCTCGCTGCAGCGCTCCGAAGGCGTGCTCCTCCGCTACCTCTCGGAGGCCTACAAAGCGCTGCTGCAGAACGTCCCCGCCGAGTCCCGCAGCGACGCGCTCCTCGACATCCTCGCCTACCTCCGCGCCATGCTCGCCACGGTCGACGCCAGCCTGGTCACCGAGTGGGAGACCCTGCTCGCCGGCGGGGATGCACCCCGGGTAGACGTGGCGATCAAGCCTGATATCTCGGCCGATCCGCGCGCCTTCCTCGCCCGCGTGCGCGCGGAGCTGCACCATTTTGTCAAGGCGCTCTCGCGACGGGAGTGGGAGGACGCTGCGCTCGCGATTCGCCGGACCGGGGACGACGACCGCTGGTCCCCAGCCGAGATCGAGCAGACGCTCGCGCCGTTCCTGGAGACGAACGGAGACGTCCGGTTCGACGCCGGCGCTCGCGCTGCCAACCTCACCACGGTGCGAAAGACCGGCCCGCACCAGTGGGCGGTCAGGCAGGTCCTGCCAGCCCCACCAAAAGCGCCGTCTGAGGCCGACGCTTTCGAAGACCGCGTCCTGGCCCGCGACCAGGCGCTGCACGGGGGCGTGGACGAGGAGGCCTGGGCGATCGAGGGGGTGGTCGACCTGCGGGAGGACACGAACCCGGAGGGCCCGATCGTCCGCATTACGGGGATCGCATGATCCTGGACCCAGACGACGTCGCCGAAGCAGACCGGGCCAAGGTGCGCGAGGCGCTCGGCCGGTTTCGGGTCGAGACCGTGGCGGACACCGGGGCGACGTTCGGGCGCGTGTACGACCTTTTGGACAGCTACTTCGGGCCAAAGGGGGAGCTGGAGGCGCGCGACGTCCTCGCCGGGTTCGTCGAGAACCGCGGCCTGCCCTACGGCAACGGGATGGAGGGGCACTACCGGCTGCTGGCGGCCTGGGACGGCGACGAGCTGGTCGGCGCGCGGGACCTGTACGTGGACCTCGATCTGAGCGCCCGCGTCTGCGTCGTCGCGCTGTCGCACAGCTACGTCGTCCCGCACGCGCGCCGCTCGGGGCTGGCCGCGCTGTTTCGCGCCGTGCCCGTCAGCCTCGCCCGTGCCCTCACGCACGAGCGCCTCGGCCCGGGCGAGCCGGCCGAGATCCTCGTCGGCGCCGAGATGGAGCCGATCTCGGACGACCCGGGCTCCATCGTCCGGCTCGTCGCCTACGGAAAGTCCGGCTTCGTCGCCATCGATCCGGTTCGCCTCCCCTACTCCCAGCCCGATTTTCGCGACCTTGAGCCCGACAGCGCGCACCTCGCCATCCCGCTCATGCCGATCATTCGCTGGCTCGGCCATGAACACGCGACCGAGATCCCTGTCTGGCTCGCCGCCGCCTTCCCGCGGCTCTTTCATTCGTGTCATCGCCAGTATCTCCCTCGCGAACGCGTCGACCCCTCGGAGGTCCACGCGCTCCGCGCCCTCACCCGCTCCCGCTTGCCCGTCGCGCTCCTCCAGCTCCCCCACCGCCTCGACGATCACGACCGCATCGCGCCCCTCGCCCTTGCCCGCGTCCACGCTGCGTACCCCCGCATCCTCCGCGGCCCGTCGTGACATTTCCAAACCACCCCATCGCACGGGGTCACGCTACCTCGCACGTCACTCCCGGATCCCCGATGTCGCGCCTGCTGCTGCTCCTCCCAGCGTCCGCCCTCCTCGCCTGCACCTCGACCGCCAGGTCCGGCGATTCCTCCACGGTAGACAGCGCTACCAACACGGATAGTTCGACGGACAGCACCGCGGACACGGACACCGCGACGCCGGTCGAAAACAAGATCAGCGGCACCTACGGCACCGCCGCCATCCTCCCCATCCAGTCCGGCCTGTGGATCGGCACGCCAGACAACGCGAATGAGACCGGCGGCGGCCCGTTCGTCTACCTGTTCTCCGGGCCCATCACGTGTGACCAGCTCTCGCAGGGCAACGGCTGGCTGAACACGCTGCCGAACGGCACGCAGGTCATGGAGCTGCTGATCGGGACGACGTCCACGAGCATGGGCTCGCCGGCCGCGCCCCACGCCGGACCGGGCGTTGCCGAGATCAACTACGCGATCGCGGGCGGGAGCGGCGAGTCGCGTGCCACCGCCGGCAACGTCGCGCTGACCTCGTACACGCCGGACGTGTGGGTGGAAGGCACGATGACCGCCACGTTCCCTTCAGGGTCCGCGTCAGGCACGTTCCACGCGGACTGGTGCGCGACGGGTCGGGAGATCTGATCTACTGCGTCCGATTTTCGGCGCGGTACGCGCTGAAATCGGACGTAGTAGATCAGGGCCGTCGCCAGCAGGCGACGGCGGGGTGCGCGGGGCCCGCCCCGCGAACGAGGGAAGCGCGGGCCGCCCGCTTAGACC
>CAIMSU010000234.1 GCA_903844155.1 uncultured Pseudomonadota bacterium
CGCCCCCGCGCGGCGGAGGGGGGCGCCGCATAGGCGCCCCCCTCAGAAAACAGGGCAGCGCTTCGGTCTCCACGCGATCCGGTGCCGAACGTCCCGACAAGTTTCGTATTAAACCGCTCCCGATGGCCGAAGCCGCCCGCAAGTTCCACTTCCTCCGCGAGATCGCCGCCGGTGGATTCGGTAGTGTATACCTTGCCAAGGTGATGCACAGCGACGGATTTTCGCGCCTCGCCGCGGTCAAGTTGTTGCACCAGCAGTGGAGCGAGAACGCGGAGATCGCGCGCCGGATGCGTGACGAAGCGCGGTTGCTTGGCTGGCTGCGGCACCGAAACATCGTCGATGTCATCGGGTTGACCACGATCGGCGGGCGCGTTGCGGTCGTGATGGAGTACCTCGAAGCGGTCGACCTGAAGGCGGTCGTGCAGTCGCACGTGGACCGCGGGCAGCCGGCGCCCCCGCGCGGGGCGCTCGAGGCGATCAGCTTCGTCGCCAGCGCCCTGGACGCCGCCTACAACCGGCCGCCCTACCAGGGCGAGCGCCCGCTCCGCGTCATCCACCGCGACATCAAGCCCTCGAACATCATGCTCGACGAGTCCGGCACGGTGAAGGTGCTTGACTTCGGCGTCGCGCGCGCGGAATTCGACCAGCGCGAGAGCCACACGCAGGAGATGCAGTTCGGCTCGATCGAGTACATGCCCCCCGAGCGGCTGTTCATGGAGCCGGACACGCCGGCCAGCGACGTCTACTCGCTCGGCGCCACGCTGTACGAGCTCCTCGCCCTGGAGCGCTTCGGGAAGGCCCGGTCGAGGCCCGAGCGCCACGGAGAATTCCTAGACGAACGCCTGCAGTTCCTCCGGTCGGTCGCGCCGGGAATGTCCGGCACGGCAGGCGAGCAGCTCATCGAGTTTCTCCGGAGCCTCCTCGCGCACAGCGTGGCTGATCGGCCGACTGCGGCGGATGTCGTCGGGCGATGCCGGCTTTTGTCGCGGTCTTTTGACGGCGACGGGCTGACGGAGTGGGCGGAGACCGTCGTGCCGCCCCTCGTGAAGGCGATGCGAGAGGCGCCACGCGAGCCCAATCCGCTGGTCGACTCCGTGCTGACCGAGGACAGCGCGACGCTCGCGGGCGACGACGACCCGGGGCGTCCGCCACTGCACGGCGAGGCGCTCGAGGAGGGAAGCGCTGTGATGACCGGGGTGCGCCACCCGGTGATCCCAAGCGCCAAGCAGGTCGCGGCTGCGGCGGCAACGCCGGCTGCGGCCAGGACGGTCCCGGCGGGAAAGACGCCTGCTTCGCCCGAAGAACCCCGCGTGGCCGCCCCGACCATCGCGCCCGCCTACGTCGCCGACCCCCAGCCCGCCCGGACGTCGCCGCCGCCACCCTCCACGTCCAAGCGCTCCATGAGCCGCACCATCGTCCCCGAGGAGGCGCCCGCCCGCGGCCCGGATGTCGGGGGTGACGAGGTTGTCTCTGCTGTATTCCTTCGTCAGCAGAAGCCCGCAGGCGCGCCCCCCCCGTGGCAGGCCCCGGCGGAGGCTGCTGGAACGCCAGCACCCGTCCCGGCGACAGCGCCCCCCTCGCCGACCCCGCCGCCCTTTGACATTGCCGCCACGTCGCCCTCTGCGGCCGTCGGCCGTCCGCCCTACGACCTCACCGCCGCCCGCCCCGAAGCGCCGGTCGCTGACGTGTCGGTCGCCCGCGCTGAGCCCGCTGTCGCCCCGGCGTCGCCCGTGGGCGAGGTCGTCGCCGCGCCGGTACCTGCCGAGATCCCTGCCGACGACCCGCCTTCCGGCACCTCGCCCGCGCTGCACGGCGCCGTCCGCGACCTTCCACCCCCCGCCATCCCGGCGGACATGGAGGAGTCGCCCACCAACATCTCGCTTGCGCCGGATGTCTCGCGGACTGAGACCTCGCCAAAGCTCTTTGGGATCGAGACCACGCGGCCCTCGCTCGCGGAGGTCGTGGGGTATCGGCGCACGACGAACGCGGGCCAGGACGCCGTCGCCGCTCCCGCCCCCGCCCCCGGCGCCAAGGCGTCCAAGGTGCCCGGTCAGGTCACGGCCTCTCGCCCGATGCCGTCGCCGCGCATCTCCCAGGCCTCGCAGCCCGCCCCGCTCCTCGCCCCGCCTTCGGAGGCGGACGAGCCGCCAAAGTCGTCCAAAGCGCCGCTGATCATCGCTGCGCTTGTGCTCATTGGCGGGCTCGCGCTCTTCTTCCTCATCGCGGTCATCGGCGCCTACGAGTACATCACCGCACCGATCCCGGTCGTCACCCAGAGCGCCGGCGACCACGCCGCGCAGAACGTCCTCGCCGGCGGTCCGGAGCCCAGGCCGGCGCTTGTGGCGCCCATCACCGGCGACGTGCTGTTCGTCTCCGCCGCGCCGGACACCGCCAAGGTGACCATCTCCTGCGACGGCACGACCAGCACCGGGCCCGACCGCGCGGCGATGGCCGCCGAGAAAGCCGATCTTTGCGCCGTGACCGTGATGCTCAAGGACCGGACGCGCATGGTGACCGAGGTGCACGGCGTGGAGAAGGGGACCTACACCTGCTTCACGAACGGCGACAAGAGCTGCACGAAGGGCTGATCACCCGCCGAGCAGGTGCCAGAAGCCCGCGACCGGGCCGCAATCCCCGAGGGCTTCGGTCCACGCCGCATCATCAACGGGCGGCGCCCCTTCCTCCACCCCTGGCCCAAAGAGCACGAACACCGCCGCTTCTCCGGGTGGTGGGGCCTGACCCAGTCGTAGTCGGTCCCGCGCGCTCGCGAGGTCCGTCGCCGAAAAGGCGGCGCCAGCCAGCGCGAAGGGTGCACGGCCCTCATCGACGGCGAGGCGGGCGGCGCGCAGGGCTTGCGTTCCAGCAGAACGATCCCCGGCGAACGTTCCGTTCTCCCCGCGGAGGCCATGCTGGATGGACACGTGGGCGAGGACCATGTTCGGGAGCGTCTTGAGCGGCAAGAGCGGCGGATAAAGCTCCCTTCCTCGGCCGGCCCAGCGCTCCCGATCCAGGTGGCCATCGCGCTCCATCGCCAGCAGCGAGGGTTCGGCGTCGGGATCGTCGGGAGGTTCGCGGCCTATCGCCACGAAGATCGCGGTGTTCTCGGCGACGCCATGGGGCAGCGCGCGGAGGGCTCGACCGGCGGCGGGGAGGGCGAGGCGGGCGGCGCGGGCGAGGAGGCGGGCGTCCTTCTTGCGGGTCAGCCAGCCGGTCAGCTCTGGCCCGGGGACGACCCCGGCGCGGGCGTCGGGGAGCGCTGCGAGGTGAGCCTGTGACGCGAGGGCGCTGCGACCGGCTGCCACGGCCGCTGCGACAGCGACGGGATCATCGCCAAGCGCGGTGACGACGCCGATCGCGAGGATCCGGCTCACTCCGCGACCGAGAACACGAGGCTCCCGTTGGAACCGCCGAAGCCGAAGGCGTTCGTGAGCGTGTGGCGCAGGGTGCCGTGGGTCGGCCGGGCGACGAGGATGTGGTCGAGCGGGCCGCAGGCGGGGTCGGGTGTGATCAGGTTTCGGGTCGGAGGCAGGATCTGGTCGCGGAGGGCGAGGATGCAGAGGATGGCCTCCACCGCCCCGCAGGCGGCGACGAGGTGGCCCATCTGGCCCTTGGTGCTGGACACGGGCACGGCCGTGCCGCCGGCCTCCGCGCTCCCAAAAACCCGGTGGATCGCCTGACTCTCGGACTGATCGTTCTGCGGGGTGCTCGTGCCGTGCGCGTTGATGTAGCCGATGTCGGCCGGGACGAGGCCAGCGTCGGTGATCGCCTCCAGCATGGCTGCCGCCGCGCCCCGTCCGTCCGGGGGCGAGTCGGTGATGCGCCAGGCGTTGCACGAGCAGCCGTAGCCGCTGACCTCGGCGAGGATCGGGGCGCCGCGCGCCATCGCGGACTCGCGCTCTTCCAGGATCAGCATGCCAGCGCCTTCGCCGAGGACAAAGCCGTCGCGGTGGAGATCGAAGGGCCGGCTGGCCCGCTCAGGTGCGTCGTTGCGAGTGGACAGCGCGCCGAGCTTTGCGAAGCCCACGACCATGAGCGGCTCGGAGAGGACGTCGACGCCACCCGCGATCATCGCGTCGACTTCCCCGCGACGAATGCGGAGAACGGCCTCGCCGATGGCCTGGCTGGAGCTGGTACAGGCCGTGGCGACGGTGCTTCGCGGGCCGAGCGCGCCGACGCGGTCCGCGATCGTGCGCGTGGGCGCGTGCGGGGCGAGCGCGGCGATGTCCTCGACAGCGGGCGTTGTGCCTCGAAAAAGCCACTCCAGGGGCGGACGGGCGGCCTCGCTCCCGAGGCAGACGCCGAGGCGAGGCCCGGGTGCCGGCGGACGGCAGGTCTGAGCGATGTTCGAGACGGCCTCGTCCAGCGCCAGCAGCGCTAGCGTCTGCTTGAGCGGGGCGCCGGAGCCCTCGACGGGCACCTCCGCCGCGAACCGCACCGGGTAGTCTGTCGCGTCAAACCGCCCGATCGGTCGAACACCGTTCGCGCCGGCCAGTACACCGCGCCACGTCGCCTCGACCCCTACGCCGAGCGGCGTGACCATTCCGATCGCCGTGACCACGACGCGTCGACGGGCCTCGCTCGCGTCAGTCACCCGGGTACCCCGGCCACAGACGCGCCAATTCGGCCCGTTCGAGCTGCTCCAGCCGGTCGCCCTCCTCCTGTGTCGCTAACGGCACCGCGTTGAACACGAACACCTCCTCGGCCTGGGCGACGACCTTGCCGTCCACGCGCGTCTTCACCGCGACGATCGAGCTCTCGTCGCGCAATTCGAGGATCTTCGTCTCAAACTGCGCCAGCTCGCCCGGCCGGACGAACTTGCGGAACTTCACGTTGTTCGCCATCGAGAGGATGGGAAAAGGCCAGTCGCCCCGATTCTTTCGCACGGTGTAGCCGATCAGCTTGCCCGAGAGCTGCGCCATCGCCTCCAGCAGCAGAACGCCGGGGACGACCGGAAATCCAGGGAAATGATCCTCGAAAAACGGCGATTCGGACGGGAAAACCATGCGTCCGGTCGCCGAGCGGCCGAGCTCGATGTCGTCGATCTGGGAGAGCCAGCGCCAGCGCAAGGAGGGGTCTCGGGGAGGGGTGGGCGGGCTATCACGGTGGGAGGGGCGCTCGGGGGAACACGCGCGAGCGGAGGGATTATGCTTTCGAATGCGCTGGGCAGCCGTTTGCGGCGGGGTGAGGCTGAGGTGTTCATGTGCGACCTTCGCGTCCACGTCCCGGAAGCGGGCCTCTACGCGTACCCGGACCTCAAGGTCTGTTGCGACGCCCCCGAAGTCACGGACCACGATCCACCGTCCCTCCTCAACCCAACCGTCGTCGTCGAGGTCTTGAGCGAGTCCACCGCCGCCTACGACGCCGGCCCCAAGGCAGCGCATTACCGGCTTCGGCCCAGCCTCAAGACGATCGTGCTCGTCGACTCGCGTCGCTCGTACATCCAGGTGCAGGCCCGGAACGCGGACGGGACCTGGACGTTGACCGAGGGCACCTCGGGCGCGCTCGTCATCGCTTCGTTGGGGGTGGTGATCCCGGTCGTAGAGATCTACGATGGGGTCGAGTTCCCGGCCCCGGTACTGCCGAAGCCGCGCCGCGCCCGTCAAAAACGATAGCCCGCTCCCACCGCGAGGATCGGCGTCTGCACGCTCTGGTCGAACGTCTGCTCCAACTTGCTGGTCACGTTCGTCTCAAAGTCGTCTTCGTAGGACTGCAGGAACCAGGGGACGTCAAAGTTGGGCTTGAGCGTCGCTTTTGTGGCGACCGTGAACGAGCCGCCGAGGTCGACGCGGACGATGAAATGGCGCGCGAACACCCACTCCCAGCCGGCTGACACCTCCGCGCGATGCAGGTTGGCGGTCAGAGTGTAGGAAAAGCTCGCCGGGAAGGTGTCGGCCGGGATGTTGTAGCCAGTCTCGATGGCCAGGACCTCACCGGCCGTCAACCCGCCGCCAAGGCCGGCAAAGCCGTAGCCGAGCTCAAATTGAAAGCCGTGTTTTGGGAACGGACGCCAGCCGAGGTGGGCGGAGAATTCGGCGGAGTGCTCAAGGGCCGCCTGGATGACTTCGGAGGTCTGGTCATCGTACCAACCGTTGGCCGTGGCTGTGTTGTCGATGGCGTTGAGGTAGGCGGTGGGGAGCAGGCCGCCGCCGAGCGAGAGACGCAGGCGGGCAGGGCCTTCCAGCGTCGCGCGTGCGCCAACGACGGTGGGGAAGCTGGTGTAGGCCTGGATGTCTGCGTGGAACGGCATGGGGCTATGACGGCGTGCAGGTGAGGGTGAGCGTCTCGATGCCGGCGCTTGTGTTGGACGGGTCGCCGTAGAGTTGGACGCGGGTGCCTACCGTTGGGCTCGGGGTCATCGTCCCGATGCCGGTCATCGCCGGCTCAGCCGCGATGGACAGGCTCGCGCAGGCTCCGGCTGGCACGACGATGTCGACGGGCAGCGTCGGATCGGTGGGCGCGTAGGTGACGACGGAGCCGCTGTCGCTGGGGACGATCGAGAGGATGTTGCCGGGCACGGCGTGCACATAGGGCCGCTGCCACGCGGGGAGCAGGACGCCCGGTCCATCGCCCGTAATCACCTGTCCGGGATCGAAGGACCAGTAGGATGTAGACCCGTTTCGGGCCTCTACGGCGTCGATCACGTCGTGGACGTAGTCAGCCTCGTTGCCGTTGTCGCTGAACAGGCCGAACTCGCCGAGCCAGAGCCCGACCTTGCGTGTGTCCGCGTCATCCGCGAGGCCGTTCAGCCACGCGCCCTCGTCCGTGAAGTCGCCGTTCCAGCCAGCGCCAGACTCGGCGTAGGACGGATAGAAGTGCGGCGCGTAGAGCAGGCCGCCTCCACCGACAGGCGTGTCAGCCGGGAAGGGCAGGTAGGTCTGCCCGTTCATGTTGGTGTAGGACAGCGGCTCCAGCGCGATCCAGGCGTTTGGGTCCGCCGCCCGCAAGGAACCAGCGACATTCGCCTGGAAGTCGCCGTACGCGCCCGTCTCCAGCGCCTGCTGTCCGCTCGTCCCCCACGAGGGCTCGTTCATCGTGTCATAGCCGACGACGAGGTCGCCGAGCCGATCCGCGGTGTGTGCCGCCATCGCTGCATAGGCGTCTTGCAGCGGTTGGGACGCCCAGAAGTGGTCAAAGCAATACTCGACCTGGGGCGTGAGGTAGTTCAGCCCCCAGGAGACGGTGCTCGGGACGAAGGCATCGTACTCGGCTTGATCGCAGGTCCAGGCGGGAAAGCCGGTGAATCCGAACCCCTCACCCCAGACGTCCTGGTGAAAATCCACCATGACGTCCACGCCGCGGTCCCGGAGGCGCTGGATGTCTGTCGCGACGGTGTCAAGGTAGGCATCGTCGTACACCCCCTCAGTCGGCTCGATGGCCTCCCAGAACACGAGGTAGCGCGCGAGCGTGATCCCGTAGGCAGGGAGCAGATCGTAGGCGGTGTCGTCAAGGTTCGGGAGGTAGCCGGCGTTCGTCTTGGAGTCGCCGGAGACGTTCATCCCCCGGTAGATCACCGCGCGTCCGTCGGTGTCTGTCCAACCCGTCACGGCCGCGCCATTCGGTCCTTCCGCCGGCGACGAACACGCTGCGAGGCTCGCCGCGACAATACCCAGGATGGCAGGTCTTAAGACCACCGCCGCCCGCTGACCCCGCCGACGTCGACCGGCCCACGCGCGAGCCACGCCCGCGCCCATGCGACTGGAACCGCGGCGGCGCCCATTTCGCCAAAGTCGTGCTCAATCCCGGCTTCTGACGGCAGTCCGGCGGTCGCCAGCGCGTCGCCTCGCTCGCCCGCCATCAGCACGACGAACGCGGCGCCCTCCCCGCACGGTCCGCCGACCATCGCCTCTGCCCCGACCAGCGAGTCGGCGCCGCCTGCGATCGCCAGGTCGACTCTGCGTTCCGCCACCGCGTGCACGGCCTGGGCGAGCGCGATCGCGCCCCCGAGCGCCCCGTCGCACCAGTTCCCGTTGTCGCCCCGCAGGTCGTGCTGCGCGGAGGCATAACCAAGGACGTTGTTGGACAATCCCTTGACCAGCCAGAGCGGCGGGATGAGCGGGACGCCGTCGCGCGCGAACTTGCCGGGGTCACCGTCCGCGGCCTTGAGCGCGGAGGCGAGGTCTTCGGCGTCCCCCGACTGGGGTGAGGCACCGACGAAAAGCCCGCGTCGCTCGGGTGGAATGGTCTGCCAGCCGGGTGCTTCGGCGAGCGCGGCTGCGACGGCTGCGACGCCAAGCTGGACGGCCCGCGTCATCGTCTTCAGATGCTTGCGCGGGACCCCGCAGGCGATGGGGTCAAAGCCGGGGACGGCGCCGGGAACGGCAGGTCCGAGGCCCATGTTGCCGATCCCGGCGGGGCAGAACAACGAGGCGGCGACGATGCGGACGGGGCGCGGGGACATCGCCAGTGCCCTATCCGGAAACCGCGGCACCGGCGTGATCCATCAAAAGTGACGTCGTCGGTTTTGATACATATGAAAAGTGACGTCGTCGATTTTCATACGTCGGGGGCGGCGACGACGAGGGCGCAATTCTGGCCGCCGAAGCCGAAGGAATTGGAGAGGAGGTGGCGGACGCGGCCCGGGGTGGGGTCCCGGAGGATGCGCGCGGGGAGGTTGGGGTCGACCTCTTCCAGGCCGGGCGTGCCGGGGAGGAAGCCGGACCCGAAGATGCCCAGACAAAGGGCCAATTCGACAGCACCCGCAGCGGCGATCGTGTGCCCGACTGCACCCTTGAACGAGCTGACCGGCGCGTCCCCAAGCACGCGATGTACTGCGAGGCACTCGGCCTCGTCCCCGACGGGCGTGCCCGTGCCATGCGCGTTGACATAGTCGATGTCTCCAGGTTCGAGGCTGGCATCTCGCAGGGCACGCGCCATCGCCAGCCCGGCGCCGAGCCCCTCGGGGTGTGGATGGGTCACGTTGTAGGCGTCCACGCTCGTCCCCCCGCCGACGATCCAGCCGAGAACAGCGTCGCCGGCGCGCAGGTCACCCTCCCGCTGCAGCCTCAGCACCGCGGCGCCCTCGCCGATGAGAAAGCCATCCCGATGCCGATCAAACGGGCGTCCGACCGTCGGCGAGAGCGCTCCGAGCACGACGAACGACAGGTAGCCGATGGGGTGGAGCATGGAGTCGTGTCCGCCGACGTAGGCGACGTCCACGTCCCCGCGCGCGACCGCACGCGCGCCCTGAAGGATCGACTGGGCGGCTGCCGAGCAGGCGGAGAAGCTCGTCTCCCGGACGATCGCGCCGATCTGGGCGCCGAGCACCTCGGTGACGCGCTCAGGCTGATGGCGACGGGGCGAGGCGCGGTCGCGGGCCAGGTCGCGCGCCATCGCATCGCGGTCAAAACCAGCCGCGCGTGCGTGCGGGTAGAGATCGATGGCAAGCTCCGCCGGCGTCAAGCTGGAGAGCCCGGTGCCGAGGAAAAGCCCGATTCGGGCTCCGTCGTCCCCACGGCCACCGCCCCGGGCATCGTCGAGCACCGCGGCCGCCAGGCTGCCCTTGCGATCGTCGGGAAACCGGGGATCGTCCGGGACAGTCGCCCTCGCCACTGCCGCGATTCCCAGCGCGCCAGCGTCGTCGTCTGGCGTCGCACTACAGCGGTCCGGCGGGCGCAATTCCCGTCCTGCAGCGGACCGCACGGCGGCAGCGGTGATGGCGACTCGCACCCGCCGGCCCTATCACCCCGCGCATCGCCCCCGGCCTTCGCGCGGCGATAAGCCCTCTGCGATGCCCGCCGACCCCGCTGATCGCTCCCTGTCTGCCTCTGCGCTGCTCCCCTCACGCGTCGCGACCGCGGCCTTGCGCTGGCGCGTGCCCGAAGGGGCGCTCCCGTTCCCCACGACCGCGGAGGTCGGCCCGCTTCTCGGCATCCTTGGCCAGCAATCCGGGATCGCCGCGCTTCGTCGGGGCGTGGAGCTGAACAGCCCCGGCTACAACGTCTGCGTCGTCGGCCTGCTCTCGACCGGTCGCCTCGGCACGGTCAAGCGGATCCTCGACGATCTTGCTCCGAAACGTCGCAGTGCCCGCGACTTCGTCTACGTCCGGAACTTCAACGAACCCGGTCGTCCGACGCTCCTCGTGCTCCCGCCGGGTCGCGGACTACCCTTTCGCAAGGAGCTTTTTCGCATCGCCACGCAGCTCATGGACGAGGTCCCCAAGATCCTGCGCTCCGACGACGTCCGTCGCGCCCGTGATCGGCAGGAGGAGTCCGCGGCGATCACCCAGCATAGTTCGCTCTCCAAGCTGCAGGCGCACGCCACCGACCTCGGGTTCGTCCTCGCGGAGCGGGAGGGCGATCCCGCGCCGATGGTGTTGTTCGTCGACGAGCCGGCCGAGAGCGTGGCGCCGGTGCCTGTAGCAAAACCGAGGGTGAGACGGGCGAAGGCGGAGGCCGAGTCGCACGACCGCGCGGAGGTTCACGTCCTTGCCGAGCAGGGAAAGCTGAAAAGCCCGCTCGCGGTCGAGGAGATCATGCGACGGTTCGAGGTGCTCGAGGAGGAGCTGGCCGACGCCGTCGACATCGCGCGCCAGGCGGTCACCGAGACGCTCCGAAAGGTCGCGCAGGCTGAGGAAGACGCCACACGCAAAGGAACGAGGCGGGTTTTTGCCTCCCTCGCCAAGCGGTGGCCGGCGGCGCGGGAGTGGATCGCGGCGCTCCATGACGAGCTGGTGGAGAGCCCGGAGTGGTTCGAGGAGGAGGAGCCCGACCACGACATGCTGTTTTCGGCGTTCTCCGCCAATACCATCCACGTCGGAACCGGCGGGAGCCGCGGCCAGACCGAGGTGGACGATCACGGGGACGTTGGGGACCGCGACGATCGCACCGATCCCGCCGTCCCGCGCGGTGCCGGTCGCAACGGCGCCAAGCCACGCGACGCGCGAAAGCAGGCGCCCATCGTGCTCGCAGCCAACCCGACCTGGCAGAACCTTTTCGGCGGCATCGAAGGCGAGCCCGGCGGCACCGATCACCGCTCGATCCGGGCCGGCTCGCTGGTCGACGCGGACGGCGGATTCCTGGTGTTGAACGCCTCGGACATGCTCATGGAGCCGGGAACATGGAAGGTGCTCAAGCGGGCGCTGATGTTCGGGGAGTTTGACATCCAGAACCCCGACTCCGGGCAGACTCCGCTGGTCCTACGTCCCGATTCGCTGAAATTGGACGTCAAGGTCATCCTCCTCGCCGACCCGAACACGTTCAGCACGCTGTACTACGCCGATCCCGACTTTGCCTCGATCTTCAAGGTCAAGGCCGAGTTTGAGGAGGACGCGCCGCTCACGCCTGAAGTATTGGAGCAAATGGCGCAATTCATGGCACGCGTGATCCACCGGGAGGGACTCTCACACCTCACGCGGGATGCCGTCGGGGCGGTGATCGAGTGGGCTGTCCGAGAAGCAGGTGTTGGACGCCGGATCACCACAGAACTTGGGACCCTCGCAGACGTCTTGCGCGAGGCCAACTATGAGGCGCGCGGGCGCGTCGTCACCCGGTCCCACGTTGAGGCGGCGCTGCAAGCGCGCCGGGAGCGCGACGACGCCCCGGAGCGGCGGGTGCTGGAGGCGATGGAGCGGGGTGCCATCCGCGTCGAATGCCGAGGAACACGTGTTGGTCAGGTCAATGGGCTGGCGGTCTACCACGTTGGCGGGCACGACTTTGGACGTCCGCTTCGGATCACCTGTACCACGGGCGCTGGGCGGGCGGGCGTCGTGTCGATCGAGCGCGAAGCCCGGCTTTCCGGGAAGTCGCACGACAAGGGGATGCAGATCCTGACCGGTTGGCTCCGCAGCCGGTTTGGCCAGACCTACCCGCTCACGTTCACCGCCGCCATCGCCTTTGAGCAGAGCTACTCGATGGTGGATGGCGACAGCGCGTCCTGTGCCGAGATCTACGCGCTGCTGTCGGCGCTCTCGGACGTCCCCCTGCGCCAGGACTTGGCCGTGACCGGCTCGGTGAACCAATTCGGTGAGGTCCAGGCGATCGGGGGCGTGAACGAGAAGATCGAGGGCTTCTTCGCGGCCTGCTCGATCGGCGGGCTCACCGGGACGCAAGGGGTGTTGATCCCGGCGGACAACGTGCCCGATCTCTGTGTCTCCGAGCGCGTCCTCGCGGCGTGCGAGGCCGGCCAGTTCCACGTGTACGGCGTGACCCACGTGGATGAGGGAATCGCGCTGCTCGCTGGCGTGCCGGCGGGGGTGCCCGAGCGCGGTGGCTACACGCCCGGCAGCATGTATGCGCGCGTGGCCGAGCGGTTGGAGGCGTTGTTTGTCGCTAGTCAGCGCCGGCGCTGAGCCTGGGGCGCCGGGATAACTGGCCGAATGTCCTACCGCGACGACGAAAAGCACCGATACCAGTGGAACAAGCGCAAGCTCTTCAGCGCGGAGGCGTGCCGGCCGGGGCCCTATCAGGGCATCCTGCGCGAGTTCTGCATCGCCGCCGGGAGCGAGCACGAGAACCTGCTGCCAGCGGTGCGGGAGCCAGCAATTGCGTATTTCAAGGCGCGGGACATCCGTTGGCACGACGGCGTGCGCGGCGGGCCGGGCGGGCACTTGTGTTGCAGTCAGTCGTCCCTGGTCAACGCGCTTTTCGCGTTTGGGACGGCGCCGGACCGGCTGCGGGCGGCGTTGCGCTCGCTTGGGTGGCCGGTGGCGGAGGTGCTGGACTTGCCGCTGGATGCCGTCGACGGATCACCAGCGTCTGCGCTGGCGTTTGAGTGGATCGGCGCCAAGAATTACCTTGGCGAGCGCACGTTTGGGCGCGTGGCGGCAGACGATGCCCGGACCCGCGGGGAAGGCTTTACCAGCGCCGACTTTGCCCTGCGCTTTCGCCGGGACGACGGCGCCATCGAGGTCGTGCTCGGGGAGTGGAAGTACACCGAGAACTACGCCATCGGCGCGGACAAGCGCTGGAGCGGCCGGAACACCGACCGCCTGCCGATCTACGCGCCGCACCTCACAGACTCGCAGCTACGGTTGGGCGAACTTGGGCTGGACGCGCTGATGTTCGATCCCTTTGACCAGCTCATGCGCTTGCAACTGTTGGCGTCGGCGATGGAGCGGGCGCGCGAGATGGACGCGGACGTCGTCTCCGTGCTGCACGTGGCGCCGCGCGCGAACGTTGATTTTACGCCGCGAATCACCGCACCGGCGTTGACCGGGCGAGGGGATACCGTGCACGCCGCCTGGGCGACGGTCGTGCAGGAGGGGCGGTTTCGCGGCTTGGCGACGGAGGAACTTGTGCCGGCCTTGCGTGCGCAGGGGGACGCGGGTTGGGCGGAGGGGATGCTGGGGCGGTATGGGTGGTGACCGTCAGCGGTAGTAGTAGATGTAGCCGGCATACGTCATGAAGCTGAAGCTGTTCGCATCACCGGTGTCGTAGCCGTAGCCCGCGTAGTTGTACGAGAGTGGGAACCAACCCTGGTCGCCCGGGTAGGTGGAGTAGTACATGAGCGCCTCGGTGAAGAGGAACTGCGTGTCGCCGTAGACGTAGACGTAGCGGTCCGCGAACCCCCACGACCCCTCAAGCCCGGGCCACTGGGCCCCGGTCAGGGCTCCGCAGGCCGGTCCAGTCGCGGTCCCGGCGGAGAGTGTCAGGTCAAACGCCCAGGAGCAGTCAGGGCATCCCCCGGCCGCCGCCGTTCCCGTGTCCGACCACACGGCCATCTCCGTACAGACGACCACTGCGGAGGCATTTTCGACGACGTCGCCAAAATGCCCGGACACCCAGGTGTATGCCGTCCCCTCGTTCGTGGTTTGGGCGTCTCCGACGTAGAACACGTACCCGATGGCGATGGCGGTGTCCGTGCCCCCGCCACTGTCGTGCGTGTCGGTGTCGCCGCTGTCCGTATTCGTGTCTGTGCCCGTGTCAGCCCCGCCCGTCTCCTTGTCACTGATCCCGCAGGCGGTGAGGAGGAGGCTGGTTGACAGGGCAAATGCACGCATCTTGGAGTCTCCGGGGACGGGTTCGACGCGGCGAATCGTAGCACGACCCCTCGCCAGTCTGCGGAAAAACCTGCCATTCGGCGACGATGGCGAGAACGACGTGACGATGTTCATCCCGAAGTTCTCACTCTCCGCGGCGTATTGTAATTTCAGCAACTTAGATGCCTTCGACGAGTCGTATACCCGCCCGTGCCGGCCTGTACCGGCCCGGTTCGGGTACTATACCCGGCGCGGGTACGGCATGCGGCGCG
>CAIMSU010000235.1 GCA_903844155.1 uncultured Pseudomonadota bacterium
GTGGGCGGAACGGGGCAGATCTCGGGACTGAAGGAGGCGCTGCGCGACAAGTGCAACTGCGAGCCAACGTGGTGGCAACTGTCCGAGTTCGCACCGGTGATCGGGGCGATGTGGTGGGGTGCGGAGCGGGCGGGGTGGCTGACTGAGGCAAGGGGGACGCAGGTGGCGGCATTGGCCGGGGCGCTCGAGGGAAGGCCGCGTCCGCCGACCGCCGCGGCGAAGACTCCAGAGGGGACCGCGGCCTTCGAGAAGGGCATCGCCGAGAGGGCCGCGGCGCAGAAGGTCGCGGCGGACAAGATCGCTGGGGAGAGGGCGGCGGCGGAGAAGGCGGCGAAGGCCGCCTCCGGGAGGGCTGCGGCGGAGAACGTCCCCGCCGAGATGGGGGTAGCGCAGAATGTCGGCGCGAACAATGTTGCAACTGCCCTGCGGCCGGCCGCGGGGCGGTCGCCGCCAGTCAGCCTATCGCGCTCACGGGCTGAGACCGGGGTCCGATCAGTGGATGCGGGTCCGCCGACGGACCTGACAGCGTCCGGAGCTGGCGTACGGAAGTCCCGTATGTCAGGCCCAGGGGTTGCGGCACTGGGCATGATCGTGATCGCTACCGGACTCGCGATCGTGGGCATGGGTGCCGTGTTGATCTCACACTATGCTCAGGAGCCCGCGTCGATCAAGTTCGACGGCGAGCCCACCGCCACCGTACACAGCCTCGACGCCTTGGCCGTGAAGAAGGCCACCGTGCTCGACGCGGACGGCAAGGCTCTCGACCCCCAGCCCACCGACCTCTCCTGGTCCGTGAACCCCGCCACCGTGGCGACGCTCGACAAGACCAACGTGAAGCCCGTCGGCAACGGCGATGCGACCGTTGAGGCCAAGGTCGGCGACGTGAAGGAGTCCTACAAGTTCGTCGTTGCCCTCCCTGACAAGGTCGAGATCGCCGGCTACACCGCGGGCACGCCCGTGGCCGTTGGCGCGACGCAGGCGCTCACCGCGAATGTGATGGCCGGCGTCGACAAGGTCGAGGGCATGACGATCACCTGGGAGTCCGCGAACACCGCGGTCGCCACAGTGGACGCCGGAGGAACGGTGACTGGTCTCCGCGCGGGCACCTCGACGATTAAGGCGACTGCCGGCGCTCTCAAGGCAACCGTCGATGTCAGTATCGGCGACAGCGCAGCAAGGGCGCGCGGCGGCTCGGGAGCCAACCTCGGCTCAGCGGGCGAGGGCGGCGTTGGCGCCGTCGGCGACGACCCGATCATCCTCGGCGCGCTCGACAAAGCGCTTGTCGACGTCGTAATCAAGCGCAACATGGCGGCCATCCGCTACTGCTACCAGAAGGAACTGGCGAAGAACCCCACCTTGGGCGGCAAGATCCAGGAGAAATTCGTTGTCGCGAAGGACGGCACGGTCAGCTCGGCCACCACCAGCTCGACCACAATGGGCAACCCGGCCGTCGAGAACTGCATCAACGAACGCTTCCAGAAGTTCCAGTTCCCGGAGCCGGACGGTGGGGGCATCGTCATCGTCAAGTACCCGTTCACCTTCTCACCAGCGTAGTGCTGCAGCACGTCCGACGATGGCCGCCGCACGGCGCGGATCGGGCCCGAACCGTCCTTTTGCGAGGAGCGGCGGCCGACCGTCGACCCGGCGCGGAAGCAGATAGATCACTTTCTTTTCCCCGCCCCCATCTCGCCCTCCCGATCCGGCTCGAAACATGCTCGCCATCGACTTCGGCACAAGCCGCACCAAGGTAGCCTACTACGACGCGACCAGGGGTCGAGTCTCACTCGCCCAACTGGGAAACGGTGACCAAGTGGCCCTACCGTCCCTTTTCTACGTCAACACCGACGGCCAGGTGTACTGTGGCACGGAGGCGCTGGACTTTCTGGACAGCGACCCGCGCGGGACGGTGCGTCGCGTGAAGAGTCGCCTTCGAGAGCGAGCGATCCGCGTGAACGGGCAGGCGGTGCCGCCGGTGGACCTCGTGACCAAGCTCTTCAACAGCCTACGCGCGCGCGCGGGGGACGAGATCCCCGCGTTCGCGGGCAACCCACCTACATCCGTGATCCTCACGTTGCCCGCGGCGGGCGCCGGGTCCGGGCCGGTAGTCGAGAGCATCATGCGCACCGCGGCGGCGGCGGCGGGGTTCACCGACGTGCAGCTGATGACGGAGCCTGAGGGTGCGGCAAGGGCGTGGCAACATGAAGAGGGCGGAGGTGCTGACGATGTAGTGGTCATCCTTGACAGCGGAGGTGGCACAGCGGATTGGGCGTGCTTGAAGCGCGTGGATGGCACCCTTCGGTTGTACCCTGACTGCCCGCCCGGCGGCGATGACAAGGTCGGGGGCGAGTATCTGGATGAGGATCTGTTCGGACTTCTGGTGTCGAAGCTCGAAGACCGCCAAGCTGGAGACGCGCTCAAGGCGGTACATAGCGAGTCGAACAAGTGGTTTTCGCGCCTTCGCGGCCTTCGGGAGCGGTTCAACCGAACGGGGAAGCTGGGCGCGCAAGACGCGCTTCGGGTGCTGGGGGAGGTGGTCTCGCTAAGCGACGATGAGGTGCGCGGCGCGATCGATGCCCGTTTTATCAACCAGGTCTGCGATGGCTTCGGCCGATACCTGGACGCAGTGCGGCGGGCCACAGGCGCCGCCAGCCCCCGCGTGCTGCTCGTAGGAGGCATGGGCCAGGTTTCGGGACTCAAGGAGGCGCTGCGCGACAGCTGCGGATGCGAGCCCACCTGGTGGCAACTCTCCGAGGTCGCACCAGTGATCGGGGCGGCCTGGTGGGGGGCTGAGCGGGCCGGCTTGCTCCAGCAGGAAAGGCCGCATCAGGTCGCGGCTGACGGGGTCCCGCCTGCCGGGATTTCGGCGGAGGGAGCCGCGGTGGGGCGGCGCGCCGCGTTGGCAAAGGCCGGGGTGGAGAAGGCCGCCGGAGAAAGGGCGGCCGCTGAGCGCCAACGTTCGGCGCAGGCCGCGGCTCCACCCACTTCGCGGGACGTGCGCCCGACGTCCGAGCAGATTCCGACTATGTCCACCGGGGCTGGCGGGCCACCCTTGGAACCGCGTGACGTGCCACCCTCCCTTTTACCGCCGCAGTCGGCAGGCCCTTCGCAAGACGTGCCCCGCCCAGTTGCTGGGCGTAAAGACCAAGCCTCGACGGGGCCCGCCGCCGATGTCGCGAGCGCAAGCCGGAGGTGGCCGCTGTTCGCGCTTGCTGCCGCGCTACTACTCGGCTGCGGGGGGCTCGGAGCCACCGTTGCGGTCTTTGCCGGACTGACTACCTTCAGTGGCTTGGGCGCTGCGTTCCTGGGGTCCAAGGCCGCATCCATCAAGTTCGACGGCGGGCCTCCCGCCGCCGTGCATGACCTCGACCCCTTTCCGCTAAAAACGGCCACCATCTTTGACGCTTCGGGCCAGCCCCTCGACCCACAGCCGACGGATTTGGTATGGTCTGTCGCCCCGGCCGGCGTCGTGGTGCTCGACTCTGACCGGCGCGTGCTCACCCCCGTCGGCAACGGCGATGCGACCATTGAGGCCAGCGTCGGACAGGCGAAGGGCTCTTACAAGGTTGTCATTGCCCTCCCGGACAAGGTCGAGATCGACGGTCCTGATACTGTCGGCGTCGCCGTCGGCGACACGCTGCCGCTCAGCGTCACGGTACTGGTTGGGCCTGACAGGCTGGACGGCGCCTCACTCAGATGGTACTCCGCGGACGCCACGATCGCCCGCGTGGACCAAATGGGCTTGGTGACCGGCGTCAGTCCCGGCGTCACTCAGGTCAAGGCCGGCGCGGGGGGGCGGAGCGCGCGGGTGGAAGTGACCGTTACGGGCAAAACTCGCGGACCTGCTGCATCGACGGGAACGGCGCCCCCCTCAGCCCCCGCGCGGACGGGGGCCGCAACCACGTCGGCGACCGCGCGGTCCAGCACCGCGACCCGAACCGGCGTCGAGGTGTGGGTTGCCCGGCGCGACGCTGCCTTCGAAATCGACGGACTGGCCGGGGGGACCGTGGCCGTCGGGGGCTTCATCCCGCTGCCCCCGGGTCGCCACGACATCGTCGTTCACCGAACTGGCAGGGACTTCCGAACGACGGTCGACTTGAGCGTGGGGGAGACAAAGGAACTCTGGTAGGAGCTGTCGATCCCCAACGTCGGGCATTCCCATAGATCCTCCTGCGAAGCCGCAAGCAGATACATCCCTTCACGATCCCCCTGACCCCTCACCGGTACAGCCACCATGCTCGCCATCGACTTCGGCACGACCCGCACCAAGGTGGCCTACTACGACCCGTCGAAAGGCCGGGTCTCGCTCGCCAACCTCGGCAGCGGCGACAATGTCGCGTTTCCGTCGCTGTTTTACATCGGCGGGGACGGTCAGGTGTTCTGCGGCTCCGATGCGCTTGACTTTCTCGACAGCGATCCCGGCGGAACGGTTCGCCGCGTCAAGAGTCGCCTTCGGGACCGCGCGATCCGGGTGAACGGGCAGACGATCCGGCCGGTGGACCTGGTGACCAGGCTGTTCGCAACCCTGCGTGCGCGGGCAGCGGATGAAATCCCGGCGTTCGCGGGGAAGCCACCCACGTCGGTAGTCCTCACCCTCCCCGCAGCGGGTGCCGGGTCCGGGCCCGTGGTGGAGAAGATCATGCGGGCTGCCGCGGCCGCGGCGGGGTTCACAGATGTCGACCTGGTGACCGAGCCGGAAGGTGCTGCGACGGCGTGGCAGCATGAGGAGGGGGCGGGCCAAGACGATGTGGTGGTCATCCTGGACGGCGGGGGCGGCACAGTGGATTGGGCGTGTTTGAAGCGAGTGGATGGGGCGCTTCGACTGTTCCCGGACTGCCCACCCGGCGGCGACGACAAGGTGGGGGGCGAGTACCTGGACGAGGATCTCTTCGCAATCCTGGTTTCGAAGCTTGAGGCGCGCGAGGCAGGAGATGCGCTGGGGACGGTACAGGGCCAGGCGAACAAGTGGTTTTCCCGCATCCGCGGTCTTCGGGAGCGCTTCAACCGGACAGGCAAGGTGGGCACGCAAGACGCGATGCGCGTGCTCGGAGAGGTCGTCTCGCTGGACGATTGCGAAGTGCGCGGGGCGGTCCAGGACCGCTTCATCAACCAGGTCTGCGCCGGGTTTGGCCGGTACCTGGACACTGTACGGCTCGCCACCGGCTCGACGAACCCAAGGGTGTTGCTCGTGGGAGGAACGGGGCAGATCTCCGGACTGCAAGAGGCACTACGCGACAAGTGCAATTGCCAGCCCACCTGGTGGCAACTGTCGGAGTTTGCCCCGGTGATAGGGGCGATGTGGTGGGGAGCTGAGCGGGCGGGACTGCCCGGGGTAAGGGGGCGGTCGGGTGTGGCACTGGCCGAGTTACCCCGGCCGTGGCCAGTTCGGCAGGCGACCGCGCTGGACAGCGCTTCAGAGGCGAAGGCGGGCGCCGAGAAGGTGGCGGCGCAGAGAGTGGCAGCGGAGAGCGCCGCATCGGACAGGGTCGCCGAAAGGAAGGATGACCGGGCACCTGAGGCTGTAGCGTCCGGGGCCGCGGCGAAGATCGCGGCGGACGCCGCAGCTACCAAGGCTACAGCCGACCGGGCCGCTGCCCATCGAACCATCGCGCAGCAGGTCGCCGGTGAGAGGGCCGGAGCCACAAACGCCATTGCACTAGAGGCCGCGGCGGGGGACAGGGCTGTGGCGCCGGAGATCGCGCCCGCCCCTGGCGGGGCAGGCAGGCGAGCCACCATCGCCGGCGCCAGCGTGCTGACCGTCGTCGGTCTAGGCGCGGTCGTCCTCCTCGGTGCTGGCTTGGTGATCGTCAGTGTCCTCGCCTCGAACAGGAGCAGTGTGGTCGACCAGATAGGCCCGACGGCGGGCACGGCTTCGGAGCCCGACATCGCGCCCGCCCCTCGCGCTTCGTCCAGCGCATCGCCCGGTGCCGATTGGGAGAGCCCGACGCTTGGGACGATGAAGTGGATCCCCGCGGGGGCGTTCTTGATGGGGTCGCCGATCACAGAGGCTGGCCGCGACGCCGACGAGACGCAGCACAAGGTGACGCTAAGGAGGGGGTATTGGCTGATGGAGCACGAGGTGACCCAGGGGGAGTGGCAGGCGATAACGAATTCGAACCCATCGACGTTCAAGGCGTGTGGTGCGGACTGCCCGGTGGAGCAGGTCTCGTGGGACGAATCGGTGGCCTTCGCCAAGACCGCATCCGCCCGGGATGGGGTGACGTACCGGTTGCCTACGGAGGCGGAGTGGGAGTACGCGGCGCGGGGGGGGCAGTCGTTCCGCTACGCGGGGGGGGATGACGCAGCGGTCGGCTGGCTGGCCAGCAACGCCGGGAACACGACGCATCGGGTGTGTACCGCGGCCACCGCACGCAACGGCTACGGTCTCTGCGACATGAGCGGGAATGTGTCGGAGCGGGTGCAGGACGGCTACCACCCCACCTACACGGGGGCGCCGGAGGATGGCAGCGCCTGGGAGGGCGGCTCCGAACGGGTGGGCCGCGGTGGCTCCTGGCACAGCGACCTGGACGAGCCCCGGGTCGCCAACCGGAACTCGGGCCCCCCGGACTCCCGCAGGTACTACGCCGGAGTGCGTCTCGTGAGGGCTTCCCCTTGAGCCTATTTGCCCTTTGTCGGGTTCCCCTCGACTTGATGGGAGCGCCGGGGCCGTTGGTCAACGTTCGGAGCGGTGGCCCCGCCGGAGTGGTGCGCGGCCGGGCTATGGGTCCTTACGCAGTTGGCGTTTGGGCAAACATCCAGCCGTTCCGCTATTCGTGCTGGCAATGGCACGCCTATGATCAGGCCGCCCGACCGCGCCTTTGCACTCCGCTCCGTGTCATCGGTCATCAGAACACGTTGATCTCGCTCGGGTCGATGGTCGCGTTCTTCTCGGCGGTCGCGGTGTAGTGCACCTCGACACCGTCGCCATCGACGTCGCAGGCACCATGCACGACGAAGTCAACCCCATCGGGCGCGACCGTGACCCAGTACACCCCGCGCACCAAACCGTCGGGCATCCAGTTCAGCGTCGTCCATTCCGGGCTACCTTCCCAGGGAACGGCGTCCTTTCCCTCGCTGCCGGCCGGCCTCGGGGCCTGGGGCGTTGCGACATAGGCGTCAAACGAGGCGTCGTATGCTAACTCCGCGGTTTTGATGCCATCCACGTAACCGGTTACCTCCCCCCGCTTGGCCTTGAGTTGCATCGTAATGAAGTTCGGGATCGCGATCGCGGCGAAGATGAGCATGGCGAGGAGCATGAAGCAGCCAAGCGCCCCGCCGAGGATGGGCTTTGCCAACCCTCCTCCAGGGGCGACCGGCGGTCCGGCGGGATCAGCGGCCACTGGCGGCGCGGCGACTTCGGCATGAACCGGCGGGGCGGCGGCACCTCTCGCTGTCCGGGGCACTTGCGGGCCTCTCGCGGTCCCGTCAGCTTGCTGCGCCAACGGAGGGGTCCCCCTAATGACGTCCCGGGCGGTGTCCGCCGCTTTCTCGGGGGCCACGGCCCGTGACCCAAGGTCAGATTTCGAGGCGTCCCGGCCGGGGACATCGTCTGGCGGTTGAGGCAGGTTCCTGACGGGGTGGTCGTCGGGTGCTGCCGCCGTCTTCGGCGGCGCCAACGTCTGCGCTACTGCCCGTTCCGCCTTGTCCCCACCTGAACGCCCCACCAACATCCCTGCCCGCTCGGCGCCCCACCACGTCGCGCCGATCACCGGCGCAAACTCGGACAATTGCCACCACGTCGGCTCGCACTGGCACTTCGCCCGAAGCGCCTCCTTCAACCCCGACACCTGACCCGTGCCCCCGACCAGCAGCACCCGCGGGTTCGCCACTCCAGTCGCCCGGCGCACGCTGTCCAGATACCGCCCAAAACCCGCGCACACCTGGTTCACAAACCGGTCCTGGATCGCACCCTGAACCTCGGCGTCATCCAGAGAAACCACCTCCCCGGCGACCCGCATCACGTCTTGCGTGCCCACCTTGCCCGTCCGGTTGAAGCGCTCCCGAAGGCCGCGGATCCGGGAAAACCACTTGTTCGACTGGCTCTGGACCGTCATCAGCGCATCATTCGCCTCCCGGGCCTCCAGCTTGGACGTCAATATCCCAAACAGATCCTCGTCCAGGTACTCCCCCCCGACCTTATCATCGCCGCCGGGGGGGCAGTCCGCGAACAGGCGGAGCGTGCCGTCCACACGCTTCAAGCACGCCCAATCGACGGTCCCGCCCCCGCCGTCCAGAATGACCACCACGTCGTCGTGGCCGGCACCTTCCTCATGCTGCCACGCCATGGCCGCACCCTCGGGCTCCGTCAACAGCCACACCTCGGTGAACCCCGCGGCGGAAGCCGCGTCCCGCATGATCTGCTCCACCACAGGACCTGATCCAGCCCCGGCGGCAGGAAGCGTGAGCACCACAGATACGGGGGCCTTCCCTCCAAACGCTGGAACCTCCTCCCCCGCGCGCTTCCGAAGACTCGCGAACAGCTTGGCGACGAGGTCCACGGGGCGAAGGGTTCGCCCATTCACCCGGATCGCACGATCCCGAAGTCGGCTCTTCGCGCGCCGAATTGTCCCTCCGGGATCACTGTCCAGGAAGTCCATCGCCTCCGAACCGCAGAACACTTGACCGTCAGTGCCGACGTAGAAAAGGGATGGGAACGCTGCGTTGTCCCCGCCCATGTTGGCGAGCGATACACGGCCCCTGGATGCGTCGTAGTACGCGACCTTGGTGCGGGTGGTACCGAAATCAATCGAGAGCATCAGGTTCCTGGTTCATTGGGAGAGCGAGTCAAAAACGTCGAGCATCGCGCTCAGGCGGTCGCAAGCATGTTGGTACAGGTCCGCATGCGTGGCGCCTCTAACGGAGAGCCGCTGCCATCGCTGCAACAGCGCCTCAGCCTGTGCAACGCGCGCGGCCAGGCTAGCGTCACCGGGGAGCATCAGACGCGTGTGGAGCTCCGTGCCGTAAAGACCGAGGAGGTGGCGGAGCCGGCCGCGCTCGCCCTCATCCATCCCCCGAGGAAGATCGGACAACGCCTCGATCATTCGCATGTCGCCGTCGAGCGCCTCGTAGTTCGCACGAGCCGCATCCCGAACGTCGTCGAGATCACCTCTCAGGCGCACCACGGCAGCGAGGTCAGACTCCACGGCCGCACGCGAACGTACGACATAAGCCTTCAAAATGGCGCGCGCGCTCTCATCCATGACCGCCGAGTCGAGCACCCGCGAGCACGCCCGGCTGCTGTCCAGGTCGACACGGCGATCTTCTTCAGCGGTACGCAGGCGGGCCAGTCCAACGGCACACGGGTCCCAGGCACGCCGCAGCACGGTATTCGCCTTGATCAGCTCCGCCTGTGCGAAGAAGCGCTCAGCGAGCACGCGGCGTAGCCGGTCGATCCCAGATGCCTCGTGGATCGAGTTGCGGAGCTGCTCACCCGTCGCAAATTTGTGGCGACGCGCCTCTCGCAAAGCGAACCGAACGACGGGCCAAGCCGCCTTCTCCGACAGTGCCTTGCGGGCCCCTTGCAGTACAGGAACATCGCCGAACGTGGAGTCAGGCTCGCGGAAAAAGTCGGCGCTCTCGGTGAGGTCCGCAAAATCCTGGGCAGACGTCTGGGCGAGGAGCACCAGCTGGCTCCAAATCTCAGCCGGAAGCCGGGCAGCGTGGTTCGCCATCAATCCACTCGTCGGCATCACCAGCGCGACCTTGCCGTCAAGCTGCTGCTGAATGCGCGCGCACTTCTCGAACGCAGCGCCGAGCGCGTCTTCGCCGAGATTCTCCCACTTCTGAACCGCGGCGAGCGAGTTGTGAATGCTGGCCCCTGCCATTCGGGTCTTATCCCCGAACATGCCAAGCATGTCCCGGTCCGTTTCACGCGCCACCGGGTTTAGGACGTACAGCACCGCATCGGCCTTCGACCCAGAATGGTGTGTGGCCTCCTGCGCCGCCAGCATTCGGTCGTCATCCAAGACGAAGCCCCGAGTCGCTCCCTCGTGGGCGTCGAGGGTTGAGCGCGTGCCTGGCGTGTCCACAAGGTTCGCGGTCCGCAGAAACTCGGTGGCGGCGAAAAAATCGAGCTGCCGCGTGCGCGCGACCTGCGCCCCGTCCCCGAGCCACTCGTTGATTGCCCCGAGGGGCTGGTCATCGCTCGTGCCGTCCGCCCAGTGCACCCTGAAGCGCTCGCAGAGGGCGCCTTCGCCGTAACGAAACCAATTGATCGTGGCCGTGGTCTCGTTCACGCCGGTCGGCGCAAGATCTCGCCCCATGAGCGCGTTCAACAACGTCGACTTGCCAACGCGCATCTGGCCGACGACGGCCACGGTGAAACGACCGTCCAGCGTCTCCTT
The DNA here is from genome assembly GCA_903844155.1 of uncultured Pseudomonadota bacterium. GTDB lineage: Bacteria > Myxococcota_A > UBA796 > UBA796 > SXON01 > CAIUMM01. The sequence goes on from CAIMSU010000235.1 coordinate 10,341, forward strand.
GATGTTGAGCCGCTCGACGTCCAGAGCCAGCGGAGCGGTGCCAGGGTGGCTCGCGAGGAGTTGCGGGACGCGCTGCGCGAAGTGACGAATCATCTCGCGATACTCGGCCGCTGTGAAGGCGAGAACCATGGGCTACCCTCCGGTGGTCTCGTCCCGCATTTTCACGAGCTGGGTCCGAAATACGGCCATTTCCCGGTAGGCAGTCTCCGCGGCCTTCACCGCTTCCGGGCTTCGCTGTTGCTGGTACGCCTCGACGAAGGCCCGCTCGTTCTCGCTCACTTCGCGGCGACGTTGCACGATGCTCCCTTCGAGCATTTCGTCCGCGGCGCGTTTGTACTGAACGGCCAGATCCTCAAAGGCCGCGGTGGCGCTGGCGCTCGTCATGCGGAGAAGATTCTGCGCCGCTTGAATGAGCCTCGCCTTCAGCTGCTGGGTCTCTCCGTGCTTGCGGGTCTCCGCTCGACTGGCACTGATGGCCACTGCGGCGATGCCGGCGATGACGTACGCCCCCCCGAACGTCGCCGCCCCCAAGCCGACAACGGTGAGGACCCCGAGAGCGCCGGAAAACGCGCTGACGTCCGCAAAATAGTCCGAAGCTGTCTTGCCGCGCGCTACGTAGGAGAACTCCGCGCGACCCCGGAGCCCATCGGGCAAGTCCCCGAGCTCAATGGGCGGGGACAGCGTGGATTCAAGATCAACCTTCCGAGCCACGTTCTTGAGCAATGAGCCGATGTCTGACTGAAATCCAGAGATCGAGTCGTATGCGCTGGAGGCAGAATGATCGGCGAGGCCGTCCAGCAGGGCCCGGCCCTGGGCCTCCGCCTGCTGGGGATTGGTCCCCAGGGCCTCGACGCCCAGCTGAAACCCATCGTACAAAGCGCCGCCGACAGCCGGGCTGAGGACGTTGCGCAGCTCGCGCCCCCGGTTTCGTTGAACATCACCGAATACTTGCTGGATCTCGCGCATGGCTTCACGGTACGGCCCCGCCTGCCAGTCACCGAACTCCTTCTTGAGCTGATTGGACTTGGCGTCCAACGCCTGGCGCTGCTGCGCCCCACCCGCGGTGGCCGAGGCAGCCTCGGCGCTGGCCTTGAGTCCCGTAAACACCGGCACCAGCGCCGAGTCGATGTCTGCGACCACCTTACGGCGTTGAGCGTGCCGGTAGGCATGGACTCTGGCATCCAAAAAAGCGATGAGCGGCTCGAAACCGCTTCGCTCGATGTGCCTCGCCGAGCCGCGTTGAAGCCCTGTGTGCCACATCGTTGCGCTGACGCAGAAGTACGGGACCTGCTCCGGGGGCTTGCCAAGGACTTTGCTGATGATCGCGAGGTTGCGCGCCTTCCAGCTGCTTACCTGCTCCGTATCCGCTGCGTCGGCCTTCGTCTGGACGAAGAACACCGGCTTTCCAAGCTTGTTCAGCCGACCGAGATAGTCGGCCTCGTGCCGGGACATCACCGCCTCAGCGGAGTCCAGCACAAACAACACGAAGTGAGCGCGAGGGATGTGTTTCCAGGTCACCTCCGCGTGGCTGGAGAACAACCCGCCCAGTCCTGGCGTGTCGAGCAGCTCAAACCCCTTCGCCAGGAACGGCGAGGCGACCCCCAAGCTGATGCAGTCAACCCCGTCGGAGTTGCCGGGGTTGGCGTCCTCCGTGCCGTATCGGGGCACATCTCCTCGTGAAATGCTCAACGCCCGGCGTGCAGGCGCCCCCTCGGTGGGGTTGAACTCGACGGTATTGCGCTCGGCCGCGCTGTAGTGCAGACGGAAAACCACCGAGGTGGCGATGTCCGACGAGACCGGGCTGAGGTTTTCGACGCCGATCAGCGCGTTCAGAAGGCTCGACTTCCCCTTCTTGATCTCGCCGACCACGGCGATGCGTAGCGGCGAATCATCCAGTTGCCTACACGTTTCCGGGAGCCCCTGTGGCGCAACCATCTCGGGGTACCGCTTTCTCCAGGACGCGAAAGTCTGAAGGGCCGCCTCGACCTGTTCGGGAGAGATGCTCATTGTGGACCTTCAGGTTCCTGATTCAGCAATCAAAGTCGGTGGGCGGCACGTGGTCGATGGGTGCGGCGGCGTCCAGACTGGCGTCATGGTGTGTGAGGGCCGGGTCATCGCTCGCCACGCCGTCGTCATGCCCCCCGAAGGCACCATGATCGACGCCGGGGTTGTCGAACGCCGAGTCCATGCCGGAGTGATGATCGAACGATGCGTCCATGCCGGCGTGGTCGAACGACGGGTCCGTGCCTGAGTGATGGTCGAACGACGAGTCCGAGTGATGGTCGAACGCCGAGTCCATGCCGGCGCCGTGGTCCGACCCCGCAATGTCCGAGCCCGAATGATGGTCGAACGCGGCGGCTTCCGACGCCATGTGGCTGTCAAATCTTCCCGTTTCGAGGGCGATGTGATGGTCGAACGCCGCCATTTCCGAGGCGCGGTGAGCATCGAACGCCGACGTGTCCGCGGCGGAGTGGCTCCCAAACGCGGCGTCGTCCATCGCGGACCCCGCGGCGTCCATCGAAGCGTGATGGTCGAACGCCGCCGAATCCATCGCCGCGTGGCTGTCGACGGGCGTCGCGCCCGATGCGGAGTGGCCGCCGAACGCCGCGGCGTCCATCGAGGCGTGCTGATCGAACGCTCCGGTACCCATCGACGCGTGGCTGTCGACAGGCGCCGCGTCCAACGCGGAGTGGCCACCGAACGCTGCGGCGTCCATCGAAGAGTGATGGTCGAACGCCGCGGTATCCATCGACGCGTGGCTGGCGACAGGCACCGCGTCCAGCCCGGAGTGGCCGCTGGAGGCGACCGCAGCGGTGGAAGATCGGTCCAACGCCGCCGTATCCATCGCGGAGTGGGTGCCGATTGGGGACGCCGGAGCCGCCGCCTCCGCGCTGGCATGAGCGTCCGCGACCACGGTGTGCGCCTCCGTGACTATCGGTGGGGCCGTCGGCGCGTCAGCGACGGCACCGTGCCCATCTGGCAGAACCGCAGTAGAAGCCGCTGTCGCGCTCACCGGGCCGTCGGGGACAACGCTATGCGCCTCCGACGAGACCGCAGGCGCAGACGACGCGGCCGGGCTCACCGGAACCTCGACGGCACCGTGGGTCTCGGCGACAAGGGAAGGGGCGGCGGGCGCAACCACGCCAACGGGAGCGTCGCCGACCAAGACGTGCACGTCCGCGACGGGCGCAGCGTCGACCCGCGAAGCATCGACGACATGCGCGGTGACCGAGGGGTCGGCGGGCATGTCGACCTTCGCAGCGCCGTCGGCGACGGCGCTGTGGGTCTCTGTTGGAACGGCAGTGTCGGCCGGCGCTTGTGCCTCGGCGGCGTTGTGCGCCTCCGTGGGCACGGAACCGTCGGCGACCGCGACGTGAGCATCAGCGAGCCCCGCAATGTCGCCAGGGGCGTGCAGGCTCGCCGGCACTTCGGCGGTCACGGCGTGTGTATCCGCGGGCGCGGCGGCGAGGCTGTCCATGCTCACCGGAGCCTCGGCTGCGGCAACGTGTGCGGCGACCACAGCCGGACTGGCCCCTACCGGGGGAAGGTCCGCCGCCCCAGCATGCGAGTCCGCGGCGACCACGGGGTCTGGAACATGCACGGGGGCCTCCGTGACCGCAGCCGGCGGCACCGCACCGCTCGCCGGGGAGCCCTCGTGGTGAATGTGCGTGTGATGATGGACAACGGTGCTTGGCGCAGACTCCGACTTGGCATCGACAGCGGCGAGCGAACCGCCGCCAGACACTCCGGGAGGGGCGGGAGGGGGCGGCGGTGCCAACCCGTCTGCGGCCCCCGAGAGATGCGACGCCGCCGCAACACCGACGGCGACTCCGACGGCCGCCGCGGCTGCACCGAGAGCGGATGCACCCGCTCCCACAGCAGCTAGTCCTGCACCAACGGCAAGAACCTTGCCGGCACTGGGCTTCGCGGGCTGTCCGCTGGGGAGCGCTGGGCTGGCCGGGTTGCGCTCTTCCTTGACATCATCTGTGGGCATGGCTGCTCCGGAGGTTTGGGATTCGGGGACTCGCGATCTTCGCCATCAACGGGTCTGCGTAACATGGATCAAGGTTAATTAGTGCCGCGTCGCGGTCACCGCCGCCGCGAATGCGCAAGGCGGCTGCTCGGCGCCGCTCGCCATCAGCTCGTCGCCTCTCAGCTCGCCGCCACCTCCCTGCGCATCGAGAAAGTAGACCACCCTACTGCGCCTGTCGGCACCGTCGCCGGTGAGGCGCAGGGTGAGCCCGTCCAGCCGACCCTGGAGGCGAGTAAAGTTCGCGCCACCGCCGGAGACATCGACCGTCACCCCACCGCCGCTGTCGGTGCTAACCTTCCAGATGTGAGTCACGGGGGCACCGGGCCCTGGACTAGGGCAAAAACTCCGAGTCTCCGTACTGGTCACAAACCATGTTCCCTCCAGGGCCTTCGAGGTCACTAGACCGGCGGCGGCTGGGGCGGCTGCTGCGGTAGGGGGGGCGACAACGGCAGGAGGGGGCGAGTTCACGGTGCCGCCCGCGTCGGTCCCCGGCGGGGCCAACCCGTATTGCTGCGCCACGACTTTTTCATACAGCTCCTTGGTGATCACGCCACTCTCCACCCGAAGACACAGGCTGTAGAGCGCCCATTCCCTCTCGACGCCGTCCGGGGTCATGAGCACGGTGTTGCTCGCCTCCGTTGTGGATGCGGAGACATTTGCGCCGGCCTTGACGACCTCGACGGTGGCGTCCACGCCCGCCTTGACCTCCTTGGTCTTCGACGCCGATAGTTGCTGCGTCGGCGGGTCACCACATTTGACGTCCACCGCCTGCTGCTCCGACGCAAGCCCCGTCTTGGCAGCGGCAGGGCTGACCAGAACAACAAGGGCGACCATCAGCAAAGCGAGCGTGCGCATGAGACTCTCCGGCTGAGAGCCTACCATGCGCGGCGGCCCCGTGCGCACGTCGTTTGCACAGGAACCGCCCCGCGGTTGGTGAAGTTCGCAGCCGCGCTCAGCGCACGCCCCCGAGGTTGACGGGCCCTGCGGATCAGCGCTCGCATCCCCGACGACGCGTTCCGCCTCGGCCCCGCTGCGCGCTTGTCACTCCGGGAGTGCCGGACGACGGCGAGTGGACAGCCTGCGCGCTCGGTCACCACGTCGGGGACGCTGCGGCGATCCGCCGAGCCGGGTGAACGAAGCGCCATGCAACCAGTGGATCGCCAAGCGCGAGAGCGCGATGGCTGCGAACCGCTGCTCGCCGAGGCCGTGGCCTGGCTTCTCGCCCCTCCGCTGCTGCTCCGCTCCGCCCCCAAAAGCGGGACATGCCGGGGACATCACCAGTCGCTTTTCCGCTCCAAAGACGCTCCGAAACGCCCCGAAACGCCCGCCGCATTTACCGCCTTCTATCGACACAATCTACCTTCGACGTCGCGACCCTCCGCCGCCCGCTGTATCCTCATGGCCTGCGGCCAAACCCCGCCGCGATGCTCCTCTCCCTCACCACCACCCACTCCCCGGCGACGGATCTCGGCTACCTGCTGGGGAAGAACCCTGCTCGACCGCAGAGTTTTGACCTGCCATTCGGGCGGGCGCATGTCTACTGGCCGGA
>CAIMSU010000236.1 GCA_903844155.1 uncultured Pseudomonadota bacterium
GCCCTACCCGACGGGGCAGAAGGTGCCCGACGCTGACATGGCGGCGCTGGCGATCGACCGGGCCGACTTCCACGGAGAATGGAACTACACCATTGCGCCGCGAGCTCAGAGTTAGATGGTAATATCTGAACGACTCCTTAGCCCCGCCGCGCAAGAGATCTGCGACGACATCGACAACGACTGCGACGACTTGGTGGACGACGCCGACCCAAGTGTGACGGGGCAGACCAGCTACTACGCGGACAAGGACGGGGATGGGTATGGCGCTGGCACGGCGACGTTGTCGTGTGATGTGGTGGCGGGGAAGGTGCTGAACAAGACGGACTGCAACGACGGGAACGCCTCGGTCAACCCCGCGAGCGGGGGGTGTGATATTTCGTTGACGGACGCGGATGCGTTTTTGACGGGGGATGGCGGCGGCTCCGACGCCGGTGAGTTTCTTGCCGCCGCTGGCGATGTCAACGGGGATGGGTATGGGGACTTCCTGGTTGGTGCCTACGGCACAGCCCCGAACGGAGAGGGCGAGGCTTATCTCGTTTCCGGCCCGGTTTCTGGGGCGAGCAGTCTCACCACAGCGTCGGCGGACGTGTACGGCGCAACGCATTACGCGTATGCAGGAACTGGGGTGGCTGGGCTTGGCGACGTCAACGGCGATGGGTACGACGACGTAGCGATCGGGCTCGGAGGACCTGATACGGTCGCAATTTTTCTTGGGCCGCTCTCCGGCACGTACTCAAGCGCCGCTGCTGACTCCGACGTGACGGTGCCGACGCTCGGCACCCTGGCTGCGGCGGGCGACGTGGATGGCGACGGTGCCCCGGACCTCCTCGTTGGGTTTGCCTACGACGGTACGATGGGCACCAACTCCGGAGTGGTCTATCTGGTCACGGCGCCAACGAGCGGATCGACGGACAGCAGCTCGGCCACGGCCACCATCTACGGCGAGGGCGCTGACGATCAAGCGGGTTACTCAATCGAGGGGGCGGCGGATTTCGATGGCGACGGCTTGGATGACGTTCTCATCGGGGCGCCTTACTATTCGGCGGACGCCGGGGAAAACTATGAGGGGGCGGCCTACATCGAGTTTGGACCCGTCGCGGGCACCGTTGGCCTCGCTGACGCAGACGCGAAGCTTGTCGGCCAGGCGAGATCGGATAACGCCTACAGCTTTCCGAAAGGCGACTACGCTGGGATCTCCCTGGGGTCTGCGGGGGACGTAAATGCGGATGGCTACGCCGACATTGTCGTGGGTGGGGACGACGGTGGGTGGAACTACAGTGGGATTGTGTACCTGGAGTTGGGTCCCCCAGCGTCAGGGCCCCTCGTCGACGCCGACGCTGTGATCGGGGATAGCTACTCGACACAGGGGTACCTTGGTCGCAGCGTTTCCGCAGCGGGGGACGTCGACGCCGATGGCTACGCCGACGTTCTGGTCAACGCGACCAACAACGAGGACGACACAGACGCGTATGGTAATACCTACATGTTCCTCGGCCCGTTCTCAGGCGCACTGGACGCCCGAAACGCCAACGCCACCCTCGTCGGCACGACCAAGTACGGCGGCCGAAACCAGATCGTCTCCCCCGCCGGCGACATCGACGCGGACGGCCGTGACGACATCCTCATCGGCGCCTGGGACGACTCCACCGCCGGCTCCTACGCCGGCGCGGTCTGGCTCTTCTCCGGCTCCAACTTCTAATCCCCGGACCCCAACCCCATGCCCCTCCTCCTCGCCGCTCTCCTCTCCCAAGCCCAAGCCGCCTCCACCTGCCCAACCCCCACCCACGCAGCCGAATTGGCCGCGAAGGTCAACGCCGCCGAGCAGGCCTACGCGACCTTTGAGGTCGAGACGTTCTCCTCCTCCCTCGACGAAGCCGCGTTGATCCTGCCGTGCATCGCGGACATGGTCCCGCCGGACGTCGCCGCGCACTACCTGCGGATGGAGGGGCTGCGGTATTTCATCGAGCGCGATCCCACCCACGCGGATCAGGCGTTCGCGGCGGCACGTTCCATCGACGCCGTGTACGTGTTCCCCGACACCCTCATCCCGCCCGGCCACTCCGTCCGCACGCACTACACCGCCATCGACCTCGCAACCGTCGTCCCCATCGGCATCGCCGCGGCGAAGACCGGGTCGATCTGGTTCGACGGGACCCAGGCGACCGTCGGCCTCAGCGGCGCGGTTCGGCCCGGCCTCCCGGCCATCGTTCAGATCGAGGACGCGACCGGCACCGTCACGGCGACGCGCTACGTCCTCCCCGGCGACCCGCTGCCATCCTACGACGCGGTGCCCATGGCCATCGCCGCGGGCGCGACCGTCCATCGCCCGCTCAGCCCCAAGGTGCCCATCGCCATCGGCGCCGGGGTCGCGGTGATCGCGTCGGGCACGCTCTACGCGTTCTCGGCCAACTCGCGTCAGGAATTCGACACCTACCGGGCCAACGATTCCATCCAGAACCTGACGTCGCTGAAGAACCAGACAAACTCCGAGTTCATCGGGTCCATCGCGGCCGGGGTGGTCGCGGCGGCTGGGGTCGCCGGGGTGGTGCTCGTCGGGAAGTGGTAAGATCTATCGGCAGACCATCAGCTGGCTTGAACACCGGAGCTCGCGCGTTTCGCCTGCTTTCACGGTGATGTCTCCGGTCGAGACCGGGTCCACGCCATCGAAGAACACGGTGACGTGGTAGGTCCCGGGAGCGACGTCGCCTGCAGGGTAGCGGCCAGCGGCGGATTCGAGCCAGACGCGCTTCGCGTCGCCCGTGATGACGACGCGCGCCTTGTCGGCGGTGGTCGGGGTCGGCGACGCGGTCGACGCGGCGGGCGTGGCCGGCGGCAGGGCGGCCGCAGTGGTCGTTGCCGATGGCGACAGCGTGGTCGTCGCCGGCGAGGCGGACACGGCAGCGTGTTCGTCATTCGCCGGGGAGTTTTTGGCTGTCTCGACGTGCGCAGCCGCGATCGGCGGTCTGGCCGACGAGGTCGCTGCGGGAGGGGCGGGTGCGGCTGGGACGGACGCTGCGGCCGACGAGCCGAGCGGAGCGGCGGTGGTGACGACGCCCGGTTGGCTGGCGGGCGACGGGACCGCTGACGCCGACACGGGCGGGATGGCATCGGGCACGGCGGCCGGGCCGCCCGTAGGCGCCTGGGCCAGCGTCGGGGGCGCTTCGGGTGTGGGCGCGGCGGGCCCCTCCCACGGTCGCCAGATGCCAAGGCCGACGACGAGCAGCGCTGCGAGCGCGACACCGGGCGCCACGAACCTGGGAAGCACCCGCCGCTGGGGTGACCCGGCCCGCACGGGTGTCGCTGCGAGGCCCGCTTGATGCGCCTCCCCCGCCGTCCCGACCGCTGCCCCGGGATCCGCGGGGGCGCCGCCCTGGCTCGCATCCAGCCCCAGATCCTCCAGCCCCGCCTCGTCTTCCCCAACCACGCTCCCCGGCGCCAACGTCATCGGAGCGGACGACCCCTCCATGACCGTCTGGGATGCCGAATCATCCGGGACAAAGCTCCCGACCCCCATTTCTGAGGTCTCACGCCATCGCTGAGTTTTTTCTAAGCCACAAACCTTGACAATCGTCTGACGTCCGCCTGACAGACGTCTGACAACTGTCTCGCCCGGTCGCGTGAAATGGGCACATGCTCACCGACGCC
>CAIMSU010000237.1 GCA_903844155.1 uncultured Pseudomonadota bacterium
CGCCATCGGGGGGTACGTGACCCTGCGCTCGCTATGGGCGAGCGGGCCGTGGAGAAAACGCTTGGTAGAAGCTACACGAGTTCGGAAACGACAACGAATGCCGAAAGGGCGGTGGACGCCGGAATGTTAGCGCCTATGCTCCCTCAGGGCGCTCACTGCCGCGATCAGCACCTCTCGAACCACCGGGACGGGCAGTCGCAGGCCAGCCAGCGCATCTTCCGCTGCTGCCGCCGGCATTCGCAGCGCGATGTCCTCAATTACGGCGCGCAGTCCAACCCCGTCGCCATCTCCGGCCAGGAATGCCGCAGGGAGGGTCAGGCCGCGGCAGAACGTCTGATAGACAGCCAGATCGTCCCCGCTCGTCCGGTTGGCCTGAACGTCGATCACGCAAACAAGAAAGCCGCGTTCAGCCGCGAGGGCCTTGAGGGCGTCTCCGAGGTGCGTCTTGCCGCTTCCTGGCGGCGCAACCACGATGCGGAGCAAGCTACCGCCGACCGCCACGTACTTGTCCAGGTCATGTCTCCATTCCCCGAGGAGCCGATCGAGACCCACCAGCGTCTTCGCCGCGGAGTTCGCCGGCGGCGGGAGGCCAGCCTGCATTCTGCTCAGAATGAGTCGGGTGTTGGCTCCGTCGATCATGACTCGGTAGCCCGAGGAAGGGCTATGACGTACACGCGCCGCAACCTGCCCATTTCGATGTCCGGCAGCGAAACCGCGTCGTCTTGCTGGTTGAGGACCGGGGGCTGAGAATCGACCTCCCGACTGTTGACCATCCGCATCAATGCGTAGGTCAGCGCTGCGAGTGCAGGGCCCTTCGGTGGACGGCCCTGGCGGTCCGGGCACGCAATCTGCAGCAGCTTCCAATTCGAAGAGTCCTGCGTGAGCTGACGTTCGCGCAGATGCGCGAGTACATGCGGCTTGATGGCGTCACTCTCGGCCTCAAGCTTGCTCCGCTCGTCCCTGACCGCGGCCGCCAACTCCGAGCCGGTCGGGTACGACAGGCTCCGTAGCTTGATGCCCGAGAACGAGATCACGGAGGCCCCTCGGGTGTGCATGATCTCAAACGGCCCGAAGGAGTCCTGCTTGTCTCTGGGCGCATACCTCCACGGATCCCCTTCAACCGCGGCGCTGAACGCCTCACGGCGCTCGAAGATCTGGCCTCGCGCGGACTCGACTTCAGCGATCTGGCGCTTGAGTGCCTCCGCGCCGGCGGCGCATTCGGAAAGCAGGTCGTTCGCGAGCGCGGCGATATCGAGCAGCTGCGTCTTCGACGCCAGCTCCTCGGCGACCTTCGCGGCCTCGATGAGGGACGCATGCTCGGAGCCCTTTCTCGCCGTGGAACTGGGCTTGCACATGCGACGCATCAATTCCACGATCTCGATCAGCTGCTGCAACTTCGTCGCGTCGATCACCGGCCGGTCTCCTGAAGCTCCATGGTCTAACGCGGAGCCCTACAACAACGGCCCCTTTCGGCGAAGCCAGCGGAATGCGTCAGGCCCCCTCCGCCTCCGCCCAGCTCGCACCGATCCCGCACTTCACCCCCGGCCCAAACCCCGCCGCCCGCGCCCCGGAGATCATCACGCCCGCCAGCTCCCGCTCCACCCGTTCCGCATCCTCGCCCGCGCAGCTGACGAGCAGCCCGTCGAACATCGGCGCCGCGAGCCTCGCCCCGATGGGCAGGTTCGCCAGCACATGGTCCAGGGCCTCGGCCTCCGGCCCCGACCACATGGCCGAAAGCAGCCGTCGCCAGCCGCCCGGCCCCGATGCCTTGCGGATCTTGCGTACCCGACCGGTGAGCGTCACCACCTCCGCCACGCCGACATCCCCGCGCTCCTGTCCGGCTCCGTCACGGCCTCCACCCGGCTCCGCGTGCCTCCGCCCCGCCTCCGCGCCCCTCCGCCCCGCCTCCGCCTGCATCCGCTTCGCCTCCGCAACGCACCGCGCCAACCCAGGCAGCTCCGCCGTGAGCTCCGCGTGAATCCGCCGCCCGATCTCCGCCGACCCGACGAGATCCCCGACCTTTCCGGCCCCGGCCCCGTTGATCATCGCCAGGACCGCGACCTTCATCCTCGCGCGTCCGTCCGCCACCCCCGTAAGGAACCGCCCCGCGAGCCGCTCGTACGCGTCACGCGACTCCATCAGCTCGGCGAGCAGCGCATCCCCGGTCCGAACGGCGGCGATCGCCAGGTGCGCGGACCGGAAGTCGGCCGACACGAACACGTCCTCCGAGATCTCCGGGACGATCAAGTGCCGCACCGACCGCGGGATCGTCTGAAGCGGCGCGTTCCGCAGATGGATCCGCCCAGAGTCCTCGCGGGCAACGCCTTGCGCCCAGATGAGCCCACCGTCAGCCACCGCCTTCTGCAACGCCGCGATCCCGCGCTCGATCCGCTCGCGGTCAGCACCGCCCGCCTCGACCGCCCGCGCCTGGACGGCTGACAACGCTGCCACCACGTCCGGCAGCACCCGCAAGGGAACCCGCGCCGCGAGCGCATCCTCCGCCGTCCTCGGGAACACGCCGGTCGACCCCGCAGGCGCGATCGTAACGAGCACCCCGCCACGCCGGTTCAGTGCAGCGAGCGCGATCGGGTGCAGCCGCACCTTGTACGCCCGCACCCGGTCGACCCCGGCCCGCCGGCTGCCAACCCGCTCGCATCCGAGCCGGCTCACGAGTGTCAAGAACGCCCGGGTCGCGCCCTTCGGCCCGCGAGGGGCCTCAATCCCGAGAAGCCGGAGCAGCACGGTCTCGTGCCGCCCGGCCAGCTCGACGAACGCCAGGAGGTCCGAGCCCCGAACGTCGAACGACGCTCCGGCCGCCAGCCTCTCCCGATCCACGTTCGCCGCATCGAGCAACGCCCGCGCGAGCTCGCCCGCCTGGACGTCGTGCCGCATGTCCGCGCGCGCAGCGAATCCCTGCTCGGCAATGTCCCGCGACCGCACCCGTTCCGGCGCAAGGGCAGCGATCAGCAGGTCGATGGGCGTCTGATGCCGGTGCTCCCGCTCCAACCAGACCACGCCCGCGAGGTCCTCGTCGCTCAGCCCGCCACAGGCCGCCCGGTTCGGCTCCGCCTCTTCGACCGGCTTCAGTTGTTCGCTCGACTCCACTGCGACCCGCTCCTCGGCTACCATCCCTCCGACGCGCGGCTCTCCGACGCGCGGCTCTCCGACGGCCCCGCTCTCTCGCCCCAACTCCCTCAGCCGCCCGTCCACCGTCCGCTGATCCGCCGGCCCTCGATCGGCCTTCACCAGGTCGTTCAAGTACGCCTCGGTTGCCAACCCCTTCGCCTGCCCCCACCGCGCCGCAGCCTCCTTGCCCGGCAGTTCCGGCTTGCACTCGGCCACGCACCAGCCGTCTCGCGCCAGCCCGCGAGCCAAAGCCACCCTCGGGATCGGCCACAACGACGCCTCCCCGGTCGCGGCTCGCTCGGCGGCGAGCGCGTCAAGCTCGGTCCCCTCACGCGGCTGGCACCCGAGCACCATCGCGGACTGGTCCGCGACGATCACCTCGTCCGCATAGTGCTCGTCAGCATCCCGAGCCGAAACCCGGCGCGCTGGAGCCCACCAAGTCAGCTCGGGCGCCCCACGAACACGGCACACGAACTGGAGCGCATCATCGAGCACCAGCCCGCCCGGCCAGGCCGCAAACTCCAGGAACACGCAGGGGTAGGCCGCAGCCCCGTCCTTCGCGTCGATGCTCAACCCAGAGACCACCGACGGCGACACGATCACGAACGGCTCCAGCTCGGCTCTCGGCGTCGCCAACCACCGCTGGACCCGCTCGGTATGCGAGGTCCGCCCGGTGACCACCAGCGGATCGAGCCCACACCGTCGCGCCTCCTGCTCGATCGCCTCGCAAGCCACCCGGCTCGACGCGGCAAAGAACACCGGCCCCGCCTTGGCCGCAGTCAACAGCCGATCCCGCAGCTCCTCCCGCGTCGGGGCCTCCACCGCCGCCCCGCGAACCTCCGGCGCCTCCACGACGATGTGCAGCACCCGCTCCCCGCGCCCGGCCTGCCTGGTCAGCTCCACCATCGCCTGCACGTCGCCGGCTCCCCAATCCGCCTGCGCGAACCAGACCTCGGCGCTCCCCCGGAGCGCGCGCTTGAACGCCGCCTCCACGCGCCCGCGCGCCCAGCCCCGCAGCTCGCGCCCCGTCGCGAGCGTCCGCAGGCAATGCATCGCCTCGTCCACGACCAGCGCGTCCTCGCCCATCGAGCGCCCGCCCAGTCGCGCGGCAGCGTGGATGGTGACCGCGAGGCGCTCGACCTGCACCTGCTCCTCGATCGCCGCCGGGTCCGACCCGCCCGGCAACCGCAGCTCGGCCCCAAAGCGCTCCGCCATCTGTTGCGCGAGCGCCACGCGGTCCGTCATGCACACGAGTCGGCGCCCCTCGGTCACCCGGGCGAGCGCGAACGTCTTGCCCGAGCCCTTCGGCGCATCCAGGATCCGCAGCGGGTACCGCGCCCAGATCCCCCGCGTGCTCTCCAGCCCGGACAACACGTCGGCCGCCGACACGACCAGCCGGTCGATCACGACGCCACCGCCAAGCTGCACGCCCCGCGTCAGCCCGTTCCGCCCGCCCTGCGTCCCGTCAGCCACGGGCCCTCCAGAACACGCACCACGCCGCGATCGTAGGGGCAATTTGTGGTACAGCCGTGGTACAGCCGGTCCCGCCGCTCCCGTCCAGGCCCAGCTCGCCCCGCGTCGTGCCCCGCCGCCCGTCCCCAGGGCCCGCCGTACCACAAATTTGTGGTACAGCCGCCGCCCGGCCCGGCCTCGCGCTCCCGATCGGCCGCTTTGCACCCATGGTGCAACCACGCCGCCGGAAAACCGGCCTCCACCCGTTGCACGCCGGCTGCACCGTACAGTACGGGTACAGGAGACCCGTGTTCCTGACCGCCCCCGCTACCCGTACCACAACCCGGCCGTTCCCCACGGACCAACGCCGAGAACCCTGTACCACAACTGTACCACAACAGGGTGCGGAAACCGCCCGATTCCGCCGGTCTCCACCGGACACCATGTCCGGGAAACTCGGCGTTCCTACTGAATAATGTAGGGGAGTGATCCCAACGGGATTTTCCGTGAATTGGCCGATTGCGTCACGATCAACGTCGTCGTCTGACCGTCGCAGAGGCAGGGCGCTAGTCTGGCGCCAAGGTCACGACCCCACCGTCTCCAGCAGCTCCGCCCCTGCCGTAGTGACCCCGTATTCTCCGACCCGCTCCCCAAGCAGCAGCAGGCTCGCCATCAGCCAGCGGTGAAGGGTGGCGGGGTCCACGCCAATTTGGGTCAGCTCCGAGTCCGTGATCGTGTCACCCGCTACGTACACCATCGTCGGCTTCGGCGCTGTCAGCGCCTTCGTCGTTGACTTCGCGCGCTTCATCGCCACCGCCGTCGCTCGCGGTGCGACCCCTACTTTCTCCGGCTTGGTCGTCGTCGCTGCCAGTATCCGCCCACGCTTTAGCGCCCCAACCTTCGCGGCACTCGCCGCGGTCGCCACCTTCGTCAGGGCCACGGCGGGCTTCGTTGCGTTCGCCTTCGTCGCCGCCCCGGTCTCCCGCCCCGCCGCCTTCGTCGCCCCGGCCCTCGCCGGAACCGCAGCTCCGCTCACGCCCTCCGCCATCTCAATCCCGAACACCGCACCAAGATCCATGCCGCCAAGCTCGTCTTCCCCCGCATCAGCGAACGTCACCGACGCCCCACGCGCCGTCAGCTCGGCGACGTCCACGCCGCGGAGAAGGAAGAACAAGGCAGGATCGGTGTCGAGCCGAGCGCCGACCCCGTACAGCACGGCCGCGACGTGCTTGCACATCGTCGCCCAGTCTGGGCAGGAGCACGCGAACGTCAGCTCCTTGGGACCCGGAAAAAGGCCGTTCGAACGGTCGCCGAGGGCCAGGAGCAGCGATGCCGGGAGCTTGCCTTGCAAGAGATCGATCAGCGACGACACCTGCCCAGCGTGACGGTCGACGACCGAGCGCCAGACCGTCGGAGACAGCGGCAGGACCGTGATCGTCGTCGTGTAGACCCGGCTCCCGACGACGGTCGCGCGGACGATCCCAGGCTCAACACGCAAGTCGGTGACCGAGCCATTGCGGACGTAGGTCCGGCCGCGCGGGAGTCGATTCTCGTAGTCGCCGTAGGACTCCATGGCGTCACACCACGACTTTCCCCAGAACGACGCCGCGATCTGGCGCCCGACCAGGATCACGGGCTGCAGCTTCACCCCCGATTTCGCGACGTCCTTCGCGTGCTTGTTGGCGACGGCAGCCTTCTCCGAGGCCGTCGTCTTGGTCGGCCAGGGACTCCAGGAGGATGAGCGTCTGCGGTAGGCCATGGTCAGTCCAGGGTAGCGCGTTGGAGGTCGAGCGAAACGGTCCGAAGCAGGTCATCGTTGGACAATTCCGTCAGTCGGACCTCGTCCTCGCCGGAGAGCAGCTCTCGAGCGAGACCGCGCTTCTGGGCGAGCATCTGGTCCACGCGCTCCTCCACCGTCCCGCGTGAGACGAACTTGTGAACGAACACCGGGCGCTTCTGGCCGATGCGAAAGGCACGATCCGTGGCCTGCTCCTCGACGGCGGGGTTCCACCAGCGGTCAAAGTGGACGACGTGGGTGGCCGCGGTCAGGTTCAGGCCGGTTCCACCTGCCTTTAGCGAGAGGACGACGAAGGGGATGGCGTCGTCCTCCTGGAATTGGTTGACGAGGGGCTGACGGTCCTTGATGGCGGTGCCGCCGTGGAGGACGACGCCGGGGCGACCAAAAAGCTTCGCGAGGACGCTCGCGATCGGCTCGACGGCCTCCCGGAACTGGCTGAACAGCAGCATCTTCTCCTGGCGCTGCGCGATTGGCTCGACCAGCTCCACGAGGCGAAGCAGCTTGCCGCTCCGGGCGATCTCCCAGCCGCCGTCGCCGAGCCAGTGCGAGGGGTGGTTGCAGATCTGCTTGAAGCGCAGGAGGGCGGCCAGAATCAAGCCACGACGGGCGATCCCGCCGTTTGCGCGCTCCTGCTCGGCGTCCGCGAGGGCGCTCGCGAGGTCGTCCACCGCGCGTTGGTAGAGCGTGGCCTGCTCGCGGGTGAGGCCGCAGTCCGCCGACATCTCGGTTTTTGCCGGAAGATCCGGGGCGACGAGCGGGTCGGTCTTGAGACGCCGGAGCAGGTACGGGCTGACGAGGGCGCGCAAGGGGGCCCAGGCGTGCCCGGGAAGCGCGCCGGCTCGATCGTTGGCGAAGCGGCGGAACTCTGCGGCGCTCCCAAGCAGGCCGGGCTGGAGGAAGTGAAACAGGCTCCAGAGATCGCCAGCGCGATTCTCGACGGGCGTGCCCGTGAGCGCAAGTCGAACACGCGCGGAGAGACTGATAACCGCCTTTGTCTGCCGCGTCCCAGGGTTCTTGATGGCTTGGGCCTCGTCGAGGATGACGGTGTCCCAAGTGAGGTTTCGGAGCCACTCCGTCGTCGCCAGCGTTCCGTAGGTCGTGGCGACAAGGTCGGCACCCGCGAGGGCTTCGGGAGTGACGCCGTCACCGGAGGAATGTGCGACCTTCAGGACCAGCGACGGCGCGAAACGCGCAGCTTCAGCACGCCAATTTCCGAGCAAGGACGCTGGCGCGACGAGGAGGTGAGTCCGGCGCGGGCCGCCCTCCGCCGGCCGATCTTTCAAGACGAGAAGCAGGCTTAGCACCTGGATGGTTTTCCCGAGCCCCATGTCGTCTGCGAGGCACGCCCCAAGTCCCAAGGCATTGAGGAACACCAGCCAATGTACGCCATGTTCCTGATAGGGGCGCAACGTCGCGTGGAGCGCGGTGCCCGGGAGGCTTGACGCGTCATTCCCCGGCGTGCGAAGTCGCGCGAGGATGTCTGCGAGCCAGGGACCGGCCGTTACCCGAGACCACTCATCGCCCTCCGGGTCCTCGGCGCTGTCGCGACCCGGCCTTTCCGCCCCTGCAAGCAGGCGCATCGCTCGGTGGAATGGCACCCCCGCCTTCGCCTCGGCCCGCGCCCGGCTCCAGATCGCGAGCACCTCCTCCAATCGCTCCCGGTCCACCTCCACCCACCTTCCCCGGAGCGGCACCAACGACGCCCCGGCCGTCTTCAGTGCGGCCCACTCCTCGTCGGTCAGCGGTTCGCCGTCCAGCGAGAGGCCCACGTCGAACGACAACCAGCTCGCTGCACCGAGCGCCGAAGCCCCGTTCTTCCCAAGCGAAACCGCCACGCGGACCCGCGGCTTGTCGGCGTTCTTCCACCAGTCCGGTACGCGGACGATGAGCCCTGCCTCCTCCAGCGCCGGCACGTCCCGCAGGAGCCGGTGCGCCTGCGCCGCTGTCCACGCTTGCGGGCGAAAGATCGCCTGCGAATCCATCAAGTCCTTGACCCAGCCCACCGACCCAGCGGCGCGCTGGACCGGCAGGAGCAGCCGGAGGAGGCCACTCCGGTCGCCCGCCGCGGCCGACTCTGCGAGCGCCTGTCCAAGCGGGCGATGTTGCACGTCGCGCGTCCCTGAGTGTCCACCTTGACCGCCGGCAATCCCCACCGAGTAGGTCGCGAGAAAGGCGAATGGGCGATCGACGTTCGTTCGGTTCTCGGCGAGGTGGAAGCACACCCGGCCGAGCACGACCCAAACCGGATCCCGTTCGCGAAGCCAGCCTTCGAGCGTCTCCCCCGAGTCGGCGACGACCTGCTCGAGGGCCACGGCGAGGCGCTGAACCAGCCCGTCGACCGTCGCCTCGGTGAGATATTCGCTGCCGAGCATGGGAGGCGCGCTGGCCCGGAGCGCCGCGAGGACGGCCGGACGCGGTGGGCGCATGGCGGCGGCGGCGGCCAGAACCTCGCGGGCAACGTCGCGAAAAAACGCGACGGTGGGCGGAAACACCGCGGACGGCCAGGACGCGGTGAGGTCGACGAGCGCCGCACCGTCGTCCCCTGCGACCCAATCGCTGAACAGGTCGAGGCAGGCGGCGGCCTCGCTCCCGCGGGGCGGTTGACCCAACAACGCGACCTCTGGAGCGGGCGGAGGCGAGGTCCTGTCGATGACGACGCGGCCGTGAGGCGTCAGGGCGAGGGCGATCGGGGGGCGCATTTCAGGAGGAGGCGCCGGTAATTCGGGGAGGCGCGGGCGGCTCCGCAAGCCCCTCGCCGCTTGCGCACCCCTATGGGACGCCGCTTTGCCCCGGCGCCGGCCCCGCGACGCGCGGCTTTCGCTGGGCATGCCTTTGGCGGTGCAGCGCCACCCCCATCACTCCGCCATCTGCCGCACCACCTCCCCGATCAGGCCCCACACCCGCGGATCCCGGGGGATCTCGCTCCGTTGTACGCGGGTCAGCCAGCGTTGGACCGGCTTCGCGTCGACCCAGGCACGGAGCCGCTCCAGCGCGCCGGGGGACGCATGCCACAGGTCGGTGGTGGCCTCCACGTAGTCGCGCTCATCCCGGCGGAGCCCGCCGCCCAGCGCGACGTCGCGTCGCAGGAGCGCCCACGCGATCCACGTCGAACGCCCGAATGCGTGGAGCATCGCCTCACCGGTAGGCTGACCAAGGCGGTGCAGGAGGAGGATGCGATGGTACTGGACGGGTAGATCGCCCGCATCGGGCCAGGTGCCGATGCTCGCGAGGGCTGCCGCGTCGCCCCGGGATCGGAGCAGCGCGTCCGCCGCCGGCCAACCCGAAACGGCACCGGCGTACTTCAACACTCGCAAGCACTCGGCGTACCGGTTCCGGGCGTGCAGCGCGCGCCCGACGTCGAGCTGCACGGCCGGGATGCGGCAGTCCGCGACCGCGTCGAGGTGTGGCCCGAGCGCGTCCCAGTGCTCCGGTGTGGTCGCCATCTCGACCATCAGCGCAGAGGCCCAGGGGTGGCCCCCGGAGTCGTTGATCAGCCTTCGCAGGGTCGCCCGTGCACCGGTGTCGTCGAGCCGTCGCCACTGCATACGTGCAACGCCCAGCGCGGGGTCATCCCCACGCGCGGTACCAAATCCAAGTTGGCGCATCCCGACGCTGTCCCGGCCGCGGTGAGCGGGGACGCGGCACTCCTCTTCGTACAGCTTCCACCGGCACCGCGCGAGGGAGCCCTGGATGATCTGGCGCACCCGACCCGTCGAGAGATCCTCGGCCTCGGCGATCGCGCGAACCGACCCATCGCCCTCGCCATCCTCAAAGCCGGCCCAGCAACGGATGAACCACGCCTCACGCTCGGACAACCGATTCACCTCGCCAAAGACCCTCCCAAGTGTCTCCTGGTGCAGCAGCGCCTCCTCGGGGTTCAGTGCGGGATCGCGAAGGGCGAAGCTGCCGTCCGGCCCGAGCGAGCCTGATCCGAGCCCATCGAGGGGAACGGTGTCGTCGTCGATCGCCGTGTCCGGGTCCACGCCGAGCAGCCGCGCGGCGACCTCGTCCCGAAAGAGCCCCGCAAGCCAGAGATCATACGCTCCCCACCGCACCCCCAGCCACCGGAGCAGCGTTCGCCCCGTCCCGCTGAAGAGCGGATGGTGCAGGTAGAGCCTGTCAAATGCCCTCGCGCCAGGCAGGGCTGCAGCGTCGAAGTCGGGGCACGCCAGCAACACCTGCCGCACGTCTTCCGGACGGGTCGGGTCCAGCGATGGTCGACCCAACCTCGCGCAGATCAGCAGCCGCTGCACGAGCTTGACTCCGCGAATCGGAGAGACCGTGGCCGACTCGACGGCCATCGGCCTGGATCTGGCTACGTGGCGGATCGTCTGCCCTGCGGTCCACATCTCCCCCGGTTCAAGCAGAAGGTCCATGGGAAGCACGGGCGGACGCGGTAGATCGCGGGGCACGAGCACCACGAGGTGCGCCATGCGGTCGCCCTGGCGTGTCAGGACGCGAAAGTATTTTTGGGTTGCCCGCACCTGGGAGCGCCCAGGCGCAAGGTCGATCAACAGCTTGCAGCGGGCCGAGGTCCAGCCCTCGATCAGCACGCCAACCTGCACGATCGTGTCGATCCGGCCCGCCTCGAACTCATCGAGGATCCGTTCCCGATCGAGACCCAAAGTTTCGCCGAGGATCAACCCGGGTGCCGGGCGGCCCGGGGGCTGATGGCGGACGAAATAACCGACGAGATCATCGGCTTGTTGGCGCGACAGGCAGGCGATCAGGCATGGGACGTCCCGGTGGACGTCCAGGAGTCGGAACCGAAGCGCGGCGGCGAACACCGGACCCTGTGACAACAGCCGGGAGAGCTGGTCGGGTCGGTACTCCCCGGCGAGGATCTCCACGGTGGAACCGTCGACATCCACCTCCGCGATGTGTACCTGCGCCGGGGCGAGGAGGCAGTTGGCGAGCGCGTCCCGGAGCTCCATGCGGGCGATCCGACGGGGAAACCAGGCGTCCAATCGACGGCGTTGGTCGTAGTCGGGCGTGGCGGTGAGCGCGATGCGGATGGCGTCTGGGCCGAAGGCGTCGACGAGGACCTGGTGGCGGCTGGACGTCAGCGCGTGGTGGGCCTCGTCGACGAAGATGATCTGGGCGTCCGCGAGCTGTTTGCACCAAATCCGCTCGTGCGTCTGCAGGGTTGCGTAGGTCGTCACGTTCATCCCGTGATCGACCGCGCGCTTTTCGTCCCCATAGAACACGCCGACGGCGACATCGGGCGCGTGCCGGGCGAATTCTCGCCGGGTCTGCGCGACGAGTACGCGCGTTGGAACGACGAACGCCGCCTGAACGCCGAGCCGACGGGCGATGTGTGCCGCGATGACGGTCTTGCCCGTCCGCGGCGGGAGGACGATGTGGCACCAGCAGGACGGCTCGGATCCAGCAGAGATCGCAGCGGCGTACCTCACAAATTCCTCGACGATCGCCGACTGATCGGGACGAAGTGGGGGCGGTTCCAGCAACCCTGTCCGGGCGGAAGGCGTGGCCGGGCGGTGGCGCCACTGCGCGCTCGCCGCCGGCATCGGCGCGGCCGCCCGCGTCACGGGCGGAGGCGCAGGCGTGGGGTTGCGGACGAGACGGCGCACATGGCGTTGGTATCGCTGCCGATGCCAGTGCGAGGTCAGCGTGAGCCGAGCGGGACGAGTCAGCCCGGGTAGATGTCCGCGCGGACGAGCGCAGTCTCGACGGCCTTCAGGGCGCGGCGCAGCGCGCGGACCTCGGCACGGAGCTGGTCGTCGTCCAGCCGGTCGTCGAGGGTGAGGACGGCGATGCGGTCGCTTGTGCAGGATGCAGGCTGGCGAATCGTCCGGACGTGGGATGCGGGAGAGGTGCTGGCAGGCGAGCCGCCGAGCTGCCCGCGCCCGGCGCGTCGACCGACCCCTCCGCCCGCCATATTCCGCCTTCGGAGCCGACAAGCCCAACCCCGAACCGCCCGACCGGTACGCGACCCGCGACGGCCTGATCACCCTCGGCGTCATCCCG
>CAIMSU010000238.1 GCA_903844155.1 uncultured Pseudomonadota bacterium
GAGCATGAGGTCTACATCGGGGCGTAGAACGTGGAGCATCCGGGCGGAAAGCTCGGACCACTCGACGGCGTGCCAGGTGATGCCGGGCACGGGCTCGAAGGCGCGGAGGAAGCGGCCGATGCCCGCCGACGGCTCCAGGGCGTGGACGGTCGGGCCGTCGTGCGGGAGGCTCGGAACGAGCGGGGCGACGAGCCGGGCGACTTCCTTCGCAACCTTGCTCGGCGTGTAGAATTCATGGGAGAGTTTCGTTTTGCGTAACCGAATTGATCCCGATCAAGCGGAGACCGCGAGGTTTCAAGGCCAGAATCCGCGAGGCAAACCCCGACCCGAAGTGAACGGCACGGCGGGGCCGCGGGATGCCGCCCCACCGGGGCGCACAACGACCGCCCTTACCACGCGCTCGGATCATCCCACGGAATTCCACCGCCAAGCCAGATATATTCGCGACCGAGGCCCCCGTTGCCGGAGGAACCACCGGCGAGGATGTCCGTGACGCCGTCGCCATCAAAATCTCCGGCGGAGGGTCCGAGGACGCCCATGCTTTCCCCTTCGGCCCCAGCGAGATCCAACGTTTCGGTTGGTAGTTCCTGGTCAAGCCCAGTGTAGCGTCCTGAGGGGAGGATCAGCGAGTCTGCTTCCAAGGATGTACCGAGCTCCGCTACGCCGTCGCCGTTCAGGTCGGCGACCGCGTGCGGGTATGCGAAACCCAGCTCTCCGTCCGCGGTGGTGTCCACGAATGAGACTTGGATGAGGTCCGGGAAGAACGATGCCGAACCTGCGGATCTGGTGGCAGCACCCGAGAGCACATAGACCTCCCCGGACGCGGGGTAGTCCACCCAGCGATTGCTGGTGGTCACCCAGTCGTCATAGCCGTCGCCGTCCCAGTCACCGACCACTGCGACACCGTTCCCCCAACTGCCGAGGTCGTCGGGCCCGCTGACCACGGTGCGAGCAAGGGGATCGCAATTGACGCCGTCCGCGGTGGGCAGATCGACGCCGTCGATCAAGATGTCACCGTTCCCCCAACTTCGTCCGACGACGATGTCGGGCACTCCGTCTCCGGTGATGTCCCCCGTGGCGACATCATAGGCTTCCGCGCACGGGATCTTCGTCGTGTCCGCCGCCGAGCGAACGGGCGTCGAAGCGATGTCCGCGCTCCCGTAGATGAGGTACAACGAGCCCGAACCATCGCCGCCATCGGTTTGCGAGAAGAAGACCGCATCGGAAAGACCGTCGCCGTCCATGTCCACGTCGGTCGCGGGGTAGAAGTTGTTCGGGAAGCCGTCTCTGTAGTAATCGCCGTACCAGAGGATGTCGGCCGCGGTGAGGTCCTTTCCCGCGCTCCAGCGGCTCGCCGGCCCCAGCGCCAGAGCCAGAATCCCGCTGTAGTCTGAGGCCATGAGCCAAAGATCCGGGTAGCCATCGCCATCAACATCTCCGGCGGGACGGACGCCACCTAACGAGGCGGAGAAGCCCGAATTTCCATGCCAGGACGCGGACGAGGTGGCACTATTGGTCATGCCCGAGGACAGCGGCTGCCCTCCCCGAACGAAATAGAAACTGCCGTCGTCGCTCGTGGAGCCATCTGCGGCTGCATTGGTTCCTCCGAGAACGATGTCGTCGCACCCGTCTTCGTCAAGGTCGCCGACGAAAGCCCCTACGTACTGGTGATGGATTGCGGTGTCCGTGAAACCATCCCACGTCCCGTCGGCCAGGATCCCCAGATCCTGTGGCTTGCCGCAGGCGCCGCCGTCGTAGGGCTCGCCGTCGCAGTTCCAGTCCTTGGTGTCGCACCACTCGTCAGCACCGGGATGCACGTTCGGGTCGGCGTCGTCGCAATCGGTGCCGCCCGATGCGGCATTGCCATACCCATCGCCATCGGCGTCTGGAACCGGCGGGCCGCTGTCGGCAGAGGTTGAATCGGTAGAATCGGAGGAATCGCCGGTGTCGGCCATGGGATCGCTCGAATCCGTCGTGAGCGCGGAGTCCGAGCCCGAACCGGCATCGGGTACGGCTTTCTTGGGCACGCAGGCCAATAGGACGAGCAGCGTCACCATGCGACCTCCGTCGTCTGGACACCAGTGCCACTGGTCACGTAGTAGAGCAACGGTGGACCGCTGTTCCAGTCCATCGTGAGCCCCTCACCGCGAAGGCTCTCCAGCCCGTTCGTCGACAGGGTAGTCGGTGGAGAAGTAGCATGAACGGGGTCGCTCCAGGAACACCCCGCCATCGTACACGCGCCGGGCCGTCTCCGCAAGCGCCCGTTCGCCTCGAATTCGACGTCGGACGACCTGTTTTGCGGCCCCCGCGCACGCCTCCCC
>CAIMSU010000239.1 GCA_903844155.1 uncultured Pseudomonadota bacterium
CGGTACGCGCTGAAATCGGACGTAGTAGATCAGGGCCGTCGCCAGCAGGCGACGGCGGGGTGCGCGGGGCCCGCCCCGCGAACGAGGGAAGCGCGGGCCGCCCGCTTAGACCCTTTGGGTTGCGGGCGAGCCCGCGCTAAGCATCGTCGAGCTCGTCGAACAAGTGCGGTCGGGCCGTTCGGGCGAGGAGCGCGGCCTGCACGTCGTTCCAGACCTCGCGCTCGTCGGCTTCGAGCGCAGTGGCGGTCCCCAGTTCGCGATTGATCAGCTCGGTCGTGGCCTTGCTGCCAGTCGGCCCGAACCGGTCCCGCGCGAGCGAGAGCAGCGGCGAGCTGACGTCCCGGAAGTGGGCGACGTCGTCCATCGCCATCACCAGCGGCACCCGGACGCCGTCCTTGGTGTCGATCATGTCCGAGCCGTAGGGCCGGTAGCCGAGCCGCCGGTAGCCGCTCACGAGCCCGGGCGCGCAGTAGGCGAGCGAGGCGGCGACGCCCTTTTGGACCGCCCACTCGAACCCCGCCCGCGCGAGCGCCGGCATGATCAGCTTGCCGCGGAGGTTCCGTCGCACCATCAGCCGGCTGGCTTCGGCGACCGGCAGCCCGAGGAAGGTCGAGGCCCGAGTCAACCCATACTTGTGGAGGGTTGCGGCTGGAATACTCCCCGGCAGCCAGTAGTCGCCGCGCATCGTACCGGTCACGTCATCCACCGTGCCCGTGTAGATCAGCGAGACCTCCGGATTGTCCTCGTCCGGGTCCCGGATCCAGCCGCGGTCGTGATCGGCGCTCGCGATGGTCTTGCCAAGCTCACGCACGTACACGTCGTACCGAAACCGCCAGATCGCCTCGCGTTCTGCGCGCGTCTCTGCGAAATGCACGCGTTCGAGGCCAAGGACCCAGTCGACTAGGCTCACCGGGTGCCTCCGGGGTGCAGGCTCACCCGCGATGGCGCCGGGGTTCCGTCCGCCAGCGGTACGTCGCCCGTCACGAAGAACGCGACGACCATGCCAAAAGGCTGCTTGTCGAGGGGCAGTTCGGCGAGCGCAGCCAGCTCCGTCGCCATCGCCAGGGCCTCCGCGTCGCCGACCTGGATGGCCTTGAAGCGCGTGGTGATCTCCAGGAACGCCGCGAGCCCCACGTCCAGCGACGTGACGGTGAGGCCGTGCAGGCGCACATCCTGGAGGCCCGCGCTTCGCATCAGGCCCGGCAACTTTCGGGCGATGTGGCGGTCGCCGCCGTGCGCGGCCTGGGCTTCGATCGCGCGCGCCGTGAGCGTACGGAACGCGGAAGGGCACGGTTCGAGGACGAGAAAGGCGTCGTCCACGTCGGAGAGGACGATGCGGCCGCCAGGGCGGACGATGCGGCGGGCTTCAAGCAGCGCGTCCAGCGGTCGGGAGAGGTGCTGGAAGACGAGGCGGCTGTAGAGATAGTCAAAGCTGTGTTTTGGCAGGCCGGTGGCGTAGGCGTTGCCCTCCACGAATTCCACGTTCGCGTGCGCCGGCTTCACGATCGCGTTCGCCGCCGCCAGCAGCTCCGTCGACATGTCGATCCCGACGCCGCCCGCCGGTCCTGCGAGGTCCGAGAGCGGACCGGTCAAAAAGCCGGGCCCGCAGCCAAGCTCCAGGATGCGCTTGCCATGCCCAAAGCCGAGCACCTGGAGCTGCGCCAGCTCGGCGTCGAGCATCACCGTGGCCTGCTGCTGCAACCGGCGCAGCTCGGCTGCCCGGTCGGCGTCGGCGAAGTGGTCAAAATGGTAGGAGGGCTCGATGTCCACGCTTCTCCGGGGGCTGGCGCGCGATCATATGCCAGATCCGGGCGAGGCGATAAGCGGAGGCGGCATGCAACTGACCCTGACGCGCCGCTTCGTCACGCTCGCGCTCACGGGCGCGGTGCTCCTCCCCATCTACTGGGCGATCGGGATCTACACGGCGCGAAGCCACGAACCGGTCCACATGCTGCCGACGTTCATCGACCGCAACGTGCCGCTGGAGCCCGCGTGGGTGGTGGTCTACGCGATGGTGTTCCTGCAGTGCCTGGCGCCGCTCGCGACCATCACGGACCCGCGCGTGCTCAACCGCACCGTCGGCGCGTACTTCACGCTCTACCTCTTCGGCACGCCCGTATGGCTGCTCTACCCGGTGGCCGTGGAGCGCGACCCCGTGCCGATCACCGACCTCTGGACCTACGGCATCGGCATCGTCCGGTACATCGACCCGCCGGGGAATTGCATGCCTTCGATGCACGTCGCCCTCGCCGTCATGGCAACGCTCGCGGTCTACCGCCACGACATGCTCGTCGGCCGGCTGCTCGGCGTCTCAGCCGCGATGATCTGGTGGTCCACCCTCGCGATTCGCCAGCACTACGCGACGGACGGGCTCGTCGGCGCCGGCATGGCGGTCCTCGCCGATCGGCTGTGGTTTGACCTGATCCCGCTCCCGGCCGAGGCCTTTGACCGGCTCCCCCGGGCGACTCACGGCGTCTGGCTTGGCGTTTTCGTCGTGGCGGTGCTGTTCCTGATGAGCGGCTGGTGGTTGCACTGGGTGCCGCTGGACCAGTTGCCGCCCAACAGCCTGCGGTGGTAGGCGCCCTAGCCCGCGGTGTCCGCCGTCGCATACGTCTGCATCAACGCCGAGACATCGTCCGTGCTGGGGTCCGAGTTGTTGTAGACCACGTTGCCCTTGTCGATGAGCACGTGGTACGGCACGCTCACGCTCGACCCCGAATACCGGTAGATGATCTCGCTCGAATCGGAGAGAACCGGGAACGTGAGGCTGTAGGTCGTCGCCCAGGTCTCCAGATCCGCCTGCACAGGCGTGCCCCCGTCTGCGTTCTGAAGCTCCAGATCCAGGATCATCAGGCCTTGATCCTTGTACGTCTCGTACAGCGTCTCCAGGCCCGCCGACTCGTACTTGCAGCTCCCCGACTTCATCGTCTCCGAGGCCAGGTAGACGACGTGGTCGCAGAACATGGATAGCCGCGCGGTCTCGCCAAACTGGTCGATCTCGGAAAAGTCGCGGGCGACCATGCCAACGTCCTCGCCCGCGCCCGTCGTCGTCCAGCGGCAGGCGTCGATGGGCCAGCCGGCCTGGAAAGGGTGGTCCGTGGGGTCGAGCGGGTCGGTGTTCCCGGAGACCTCGACGCCATCGTCGTAGCCATCGCCGTCGGTGTCGGCGAGGTTCGGGTTGGTGCCGAGCGTGGCCTCCTGATCGGTGGTGAGCCCGTCGCCATCGGCATCGTTCGAGGTGTTCGTCGTGCCGGAGTCGCCCCCGGAATCGGCGGCCGACGTGCTGATGGGCCCGGTGCAGCCGGAGAGGGCGAGGAGGGCGAGCAGGGGGAGGGAGATGGGGTAGTTCATCTGCGTAGGGTATCCGAAAAGCGTCTCGCGGTGGTGGCGGTAGCGTTTGGGCCACGGCGGGCCTCCGTGACATTCCCGGATTACTTCGCCTTCGATGCGCGCGATCCTCCGCCTCTCACCGTTCTGCCTCGTCGCCGCATGCACCGGCGCTCCGTCCGATCGCGGGCCCGCCCCGTCGGCCGTCCCCTCGCAACCGGTTGCCGCTACGACCGCCGGCGTCCACCCCGCCGAAGCGCCCGCCGACGTGATCCTGGTCCTCGAAGATGGCCTGCGCAGCGACATCGGTGGGCCCGGCGCCGAGGCCGCGCTGTTCGACGCTTTGGCCGCAGCGGCGCCCGGTCACCCGCCGCTGCTCCGATACACGAACGCCAGCGCCCAGTCCGTGCAAGCGTTCCTGAGCATCGGCTCCATCCTCACCGGCCGGTACCCGTCGGCGGTCCCGATCTGCAGCCTGCCGGTCGGACCCAAGGTCACCAGCACGCCCTGGTGCGTCCAGATCCCCGCGAGCGTGCCCACGATTCCCGGGTTCCTCTCGATCTACGGGTACAGTACCGCTCTGGTGGTCACGCCCCCGAGCCTGCGTGAGCACGACCAGATCGCTGGAGAGTTCGGCGCGGTCTTCGTCTCCCGCGACTCGGAGCACGACGGGCTGGGCTCGGCGGTCGACAACAGCCTGGCCTGGTGGACAAAGTCAAGTGGAACGCCGCGATTTCTCATGATCGTCGACGACCTGGCCGCGCCCGTGATGCTCGGCGCGCCGTCGCAGTTGGCGCCGGGGGAGGTCGACACGGTGGTTCCCAAGCTTCGGGCTGCCTACTCGGAGGGCGCTGCAGCGCGGGGGAAGGAGCTCGGCCGGCTCCTGGTGGCCGCGAGCGCGGGGACCACGCGGGAGACGTGGATGATCGTCACGGCAGCGCACGGCGTGTCCATCGGCGAGACGACGGGGACGCCGAGCCTGCCCATCGCGCCTGTCCAGCATGACATCCTGCTGGAGCGCACGCTGCACGTCCCACTGGCGATCTTTGGCCCGGCGTCCGCGGGATCGCCGCTGGTCGTCCCCGAGGTGCGCGAGCTGACCGACATCGCACCGACGATCGCGCATCTCGGTCGTGCGTTGCCGCCAGCGGGCCTGACCGGGCGCGATCTGTTCGAGACCGCCCCGCCGACCACCGAGCGCGTCGCCTACGCGGAGTTCGGCGACATGCTGGCCGGGCGCTCCCAGCGCTACCTCCTGATGGCGCGGCTGTGGATGCACGGCGGCACCGCGCTGGATCCCGAGATCACGCGCAAGCTGCGCGACCGCCCCTCGCCGGGCAGCACGTTCACCCTCCACGACATCGTCGCCGACCCGATGCAGACCACCAACCTCGTCAGCACCGACCCGAAAGACGCGGCGACGATGTACGACGCGCTCCTGGCGTTGCGCACGGGACCCGCGGCGCCGCCGCAAGGGGGGCTCACCCAGGACCAGGTCGCCAAGCTCCGGTCGTCGGGGGCGTTGAATTACTGGTGATCACCGCCGGCGTCGGCCTCGACGCGCCGGCGCGCTACCGCCGCGCCAGCGCCAGAGAGCCACCGCGCCCAGGCCCGCAACGATCGCCCCCTCGACCACCTCCCAGAACGTGGTGTTGGAGAGCGGCGGGACGCTGGCCCTGGGTGCTGATGCGGCCACGCCGAGCGGCGTGACGGGGAGGGGCGCATCCGGGAGCGTGGCGCCGGGGATCACCGCCTCTTTGGGGACGGTTGCGTCCGTCGGAAGCAGCTTGCTCCCCAGCGGCGCCGGCATCTGGGCGCTGCTCGCCCTGAACCCCGGGCGCCCCACGCCTCGCCAGGGAGGGATGCGAAGCTGCTCGGCCTCGGTCGCTCCGCCGAGGTGCGTGCCCTCGGCCTGGGGGGCGGGTCGCGCGTCGATCAGGGAGCCGTTGCCAGTGGGACCGGGCGACCCGCCTGCGGCGTCCGAGGTCAACAGGCTCCCCTTCTCCTCCAGCGCCCATAGTCGTCCGTCGGCGAACGCCCCGATCGCCGACGCCGGGCCTGGAAGGGGGAGGGCGCTGACGGCGCAGGCGCCCGCCCTGCACGTCACCACGTCGCCCCCGCGTAGGGCCACGATCACGGTCGCGTCTGCACCAGGGTCGCTGGCGGAGAGCGCTTCCACGGCCGCCGCGGGCAGCGTCGCCACGGCCTTTCCGTCGAGCCAGAGCTGGCCTGGGGTGGCCAGCCAGTGCCCATCGGAGCGGGTCGCGCTGGCCTTCGCGGTTGCCGCGGCTGGGACGTCGGGCCAGGCGGCCGAGAGGGGTGCGGTGCAGGGATCGGCCCGAAAGTAGCCCGTGGTCGTCGCGACAACGACGTGGTCACCGCTCCCTTCGACGCGCACCACGTTGCTGGCCGCGCATTCGGTCCAGGCGGCACCGTCCTGCCGGTAGAGCTGGCCGGAGTACGTGCGACCCCAGAGCCGGCTCGCGTCGTCCATCGCGATGCCGATGATCGCGTTGGGACGGCCTCCGCTGGCCTCGGCCACGCCGGTCGACCGGTACCACTTCGCCCCGCTGCCGATGGTGATGCCATCAAAGTCATCCACGTACATCCGGCCTTTCTGATAGAGCATGTCCATCGTGTCCGTGACCGGCCCGCCGACCCCGGCCGGGGCGACTGGCGACCAGGTGACGCCCTCGTCGGGCGAGACGTAGACGCCCGTGCTCATCAGCGCGATCGCGATGGCGCCGTCGGGCTCCATCATGGCCTTGGCGCCGAGGGTCGCGGCGAAGCCCGTGCGCGCAGCGGTGAGGCCGGCGGACGTGGCGAGCAGCGGGCCGGACCGGAAGGTGCCGAGGAGCGCGCGCCCGGCGTCCAGCGGCCACAGGCCCGTGGGCTGGATCGGGTCCGGGTCATCGTCGATCGTGGGGGAGGGGATGGCGACGGCGACGGCATCTGGGCCGCACCGGTAGAGGTCCGCGAGGGGGCCCGTCTGGCTGTCGACGACGGAGAGCACCTTGCCTGCTACGCGGGCGAGGGCGATTGGCGGACCGGCTTTGACCGTGCACGCCAGCGCGCCCGTTGCCCCGTGCGTGACCCGCCCATCGGACCATCCGACCCACGGTTGCTTGTCGATGACCGCGACCGTGCTCACTGTGCCGGTACCAAGGGCTTTTTCGGCCGCGAATGTCTTGCCCGCGTCGTGCGAGACCCACACGCCGGCGTCGAGCGTGCCGAGCCACACCGTCGCCCCGTCCACCGCCATCGACCAGGGGTCGACACCGGCGAGGACCTGCACCAGCGCTGGCTTTTCGCCATGCGCCTCCACGCGCCACACTCCGGCGTGGGTGCCACGCATCGCCACGACCGCCACATCCGCGGCTGGGCTGACGACGTCGATCGCAGCGCCCTCCGGCAACGCCGCCACCAACCCGACCGAGGTTCCCACGCGCCAGATCCCGGCGGCGGTGACGGCCCAGACGCCGGGCCCCGGCCCCGTTGCGAGCAGCTTGACGCCCGCTGGAAAGCGCGGATCCCGATGCCAGCGCGTCAGCTTCGCGTCCGTCGCCAACACGCCCACCCGGGTGAGCGCGAGCACCTGGCCGCCGGTCACCGCAACGTCCATCACGTGGCCGCGCTCGGGCCCGACAGCCGCCCAGCCTGGCAACCCGCCCGCGCGCGCTGGCGCCGCCGTTGCCAGAACGACAAGGACGAGAGCGAGCGGCAGCGGGTGACTACTTGGCTTCAACGGGAGCAACTCACACCGGCAGCTTACCCCGGCGCGGCCGAAAAGGGCGCTACGTCCGGTCGGCGATGTTTCGTCCCAGCAGCAGCGGCTCCTGCACCGGGTCGAAGTTGTGCGGGTCCCAGTGCGCCCTGCAGCGCGCCTCGTACGCGTCCGCCTCGCCGACGAGCACCCGCGCGTCCCGGTTCACCACGCGCTGGCTGCGGTCCGCCGGGTTTCCACAGACCACGCAGATCGCCAGGTTTTTCGTGATGTATTCAGCGACAGCTAGCAACTGCGGGATCGGCTCGAACGGCCGGCCCATGTAGTCCTGGTCAAGGCCGGCCACGATCACCCGTCGCCCGTCGTTCGCCAGCTGCTCGCACACGTTCACGAGGTCCGGCCCCAGGAACTGGCCCTCGTCGATGCCGACCACGCGGGCATCCTCGACGAGCGTGAGGATCTCCAGCGCGCTGTCGATGCGGAAGCTCTTGATGTGCATGCCGGAGTGCGAGTCGACCTGGTCAGCCGAATACCGCTGGTCGATCGCCGGTTTGAACACGACAACGCTCTGGCGCGCGTACTGGGCCCGGCGCAGCCTGCGGATCATCTCCTCCGTCTTGCCCGAGAACATGCAGCCGGTGATCACCTCGATCCAGCCGGTGTCGCGGGGGGTGAGGTGCGGGACGCCGCCGTTTGTGGGAAGGGGAGGCGTCATCCGAGCTCCATCGTCGCCCGGTCTCCCTGCCAGCGCATCGCCCGCAGCGGCTCGACCCAGGTCGCCGTCGCCTCGACGCTCGCGGCTTTGTCTTCACAGAAGCAGCGGAATCCGAGGTCGTCACCTTTGAGGGGACGGTCGGCCCAGGGGTTGAGCCAGGCTCGGACGCCCACGCTGGCGGGTGCTGAGGGCGTGCGGTCGATCAGCAGCACCCCGCCGACGTTTCGGTAGGTGGGGTCGCGGAAGACGGCGACGGACCCGGTCGGGGAGTACAGGGTCGTCTCACCCTCCGGTCCCCCGAGCATCGCCCGCGGACGGCCGTAGAGGAAATCCCGCGTATATCCAGGTGAAAGCTCCCACGGCTGGTCCGAGACGCAGGCCAGGAGCACCGGCGTGTCGCGCAGCGGCGAGGCGTTGTGACGGTCGAGGTCGCGGACGATGCGCGGCTCGACCGCCTCCAACGTGCGGTTTGCGAGGAACGGGCCGAGGACGAGCGCCAGGAGCGGCTCACCCTTGCGGACCTTCTCGCCCGTCAGGCAGAACTCCAGCGAGATGCGCTCGTCGTCGTACGCGGCGTAGCGCCCCTCCCACCGGTTCTGCGCCACCTGGCCCAGCCACGCCTCAATCGCCGCGCGCACCGGTGCTGCGTCAAAGTCGTGGGGCAGCCAACGCCGGATAAGGACGGTGAACCGATGCTTTCCGTGCACCGTGGCGAGCGCTGACTGCAGCACCGCGCGGCTCGACTCCTCGCCCCCGGCGCGGATCTGGTGGAGGAACGCGAGCACGCTCAACACCCACGGTCGGCCGCCGGGTCCGTTCAGCTCCAGTCGCGGGCCCGGAGCGAGCAAGCGCGCCAGCGTCCAACCCGACTTGCCGACCGCCGCGAGCGCGGCGACCTCCGCAAAGCCCTGGAAGAAGCGCCGGTTGTCCAACGACGACAGCAGCTCCACCGCACGGTCCTTGTGCAGCTCGGCGCCGGCCGCCACCGCCCTGCGGAGGCGATCCCGGGCAACGCTGCCATCGGGACCGCACACCTGCTTCAGGTAGGTGTGGGAGGCGCCAGGAAGGCGCTCCAGATCGGTCACGAGCCGCGTGGGGTAGAGCTCCATCAAATCCAGCTACTCGGAAGCAGCGGCGGCTAACTCGCCGGCAGGTCTGTTGCCGCGCCGCGACGAAATGTTGCTGATATTTGGGTTTTTTGGGGTTCGGCGGCGTTCAGAACGCGGTCGCGTCGTCCGCAAGCGCGCCGAGCGAGTAGCTCTCCACCTCGTACGGCACGCTGTCGTCGACCTCCACCGGGTGCCAGAGCGTGGCGATCTCGCCGGGTGAAACCGTGTAATAGGTGGGATCCTGCCCATCGAGCCAGACCTGCATCTGCGCGTGACACAACCCGAGCTGGCTGGCGGCGACGTCGGTGGCGTCGCTGTTGTCGAAGGCGTCCAGGCGGGTCTCGCCGACGTCCGGCGCCGCGACGACGATGAGGCTCTCGGGCCCGGTACCGTCGGAGTCTGCGAGGAGGAGTTGGGCCTCGGCGGGCGCGGAGGTGGTCTCGGGATGCCGAGGATCGCCGGACCAGACGTGGTAGTCAGCCGTCCCGTTGGTGCCCTTCTGGGGGTTGATGAGGTGAAGGTCGAGGTCCGCGGGTGCCGCGTCCCAGGTCAACGCCGCCGTCAGCCAATTCGCATCCAGCGTGGGGACGACGCCGACGACGGTCGCGGGCGTGGACGGGTCGAGGAAGATGCCGAAGCGGGCCTCGCCCCACGTTTCTCCGGGGTCGACGGTCGCCGTCCACCAGCCGGGAAGCTCGTCCAGGCCGAAGCCCCCGTCGGCGCTGGTGGTGACGATGTCCTCGACGGGATCGGCGGCGGGAGCGCCCCAGCCGCGCCGTAGCGTCACCGTCGCGCCGGGGAGCGCGGCACCGAGGAGCGTGACGACGCGGACGCCAGCGTGCCCTGAGGCGCCCTCGGCCGGTAGCTCCATGGCCGGGAGGGTGCGGTCACTTGACTCCCAGGTCTGCCACGGGCCGGGGTCGAGCCGGGCGACGGTGGGGGTGCGAAGGTTCAGGGTGTAGCGCGCGAGGGTTTGCGAGCGTCCCGGGGCGCTGTAGACGGCGCGGAGGACGTTGCCGTCGAGCGCTGTGCCGTAGACCGGGGTCGACCAGTTGCCGTCGGGATCGGCCTGGGTCTCGGCGACGATGGCCGAGCCGGTGTCGCCGGCGTCGGTTCCCAGCGTGACGATGGCCCCGCCGATGCCTGCGCCGGTCTCGTCAACCACCCGCCCCGAGACGACGACGATGTAGCCGTTGAGGGGCTTGTCGGTGCAGGCGAGGAGGAGGAGGAGCACGAGGGGATCTATCCGGGGAGGGGGTGCGGGTGGGGCAATGGGCGATAGTCGGGGTAATTTGAGGAGTTTCAGGATCTGCGCCGCCGGCCCCGTCCCGACAGCCCACCCCGGCGACCCAGCGCGAGCAGGACCGCACCCAGCCCCCAGGTGTCGCCCGCGCCGCCTTCACTGGAGCACCCGCAAACCCGCGCGGGCAGCGTGTCCGCGTGCAGCGCCCCGGCGCCGGACGCATTGTCCAACCCGGCTGGCGCCAGGTCGACGGCGTTCTCCACAGCAAAGGCACGAAAGCCCTCCGGATCGCCCCAGTCGTGCGTCGCGTCGAGCCAGAGCGCGGCGAGACCCGCCGCGTGCGGGGCGGAGGCGCTGGTGCCGTCAAAGGCGAGGGGACCGGTGGTCGCGGTGCTGACGGCGGTGGGGGCGGCGAGGTCTGGCTTGGCGCGGCCGTCGTCGGTCGGTCCGCGGCTCGACCAGTCGGGGACCGTGTTGTCGGCGTCGTAGGCGCCGATGCTGATGGCTCCGGCAGCGTCCGCGGGGAGGGTGAGGTCGTCGGACGTGGCGGCCTGCTCGGGGACGACACCGCTGGGGTCGTACAGCCAGGCCGTCAGCCCGTCGACCGACTGTGTGGCGTCCTTCCTCGTGATCTTCGCGTAAAGGTAGCCCTCGGCGTCGGGCGTGCACTGGTAGGTCGAGGCGGTCTCGGCGGGGTCGCCGTCGCCGGCCTGGACGGTGGAGGATCGGCCGCAGACGCCGCCGATGTCTGGACCGGCTGCGTTGAGCACGGACAGGTCGAGGTCAACGGCTGCGGCCCCGAAAGGCTCGCTCCAGCGCAGGATCACGTTCGGGAACGCTCCGCCCGTCGCCACGCGTGTCGCCCAGCGGCCGTTCAGGGTGACGTCGTCGGCCAGCCCTCCCCGGAGCGGCCCGATGACGTAGTGCCCGTTCTCGTTGCCCGCGGCGGCAACGTAGATGACCCCTGCGTTTCTCGCCGCCGTCACGGCCAGGCTCATCAGCGAGGACCCGTCAGCCGTCCACACGTCGTCAAAGCCGACGCTGCCGTTCACCACGTCCACGCCCTCGTCGACGAGCTTTTGCAGCGCGCACGCGAACTCCACGTCCGTGGTGAAGGTCACGAGCTCGATCGACGCGTCCGGCGCGAAGTCATGGACGATCTCGGCGACTGCTGCGCCGTGCCTGGAGCTGGTCGGGTCCCCGAAGCTGAAGTCCGTGTCGACGGTCGACGGCAGCTCGGTACCGAGCAGCCCCTCGTAGCCCTCGAAGCCAACGTCCAGGATCGCGACGTGGACGTGCTCTCCGGTGATCCCGGCAGCGTGCCAGTCCGTCGCCATCGTCAGGTCGTAGCCCTCGGTCACGACAGCACCCTCGGACCCCTTGGGCGAGGCGATGGCGGGCAGACGAAGGCGGCGTGCGCCGGGCGCTTCTGGCAGCCGGGCGAGGGCGACGGGCGGGCAGGTGGCCTGGATGACGACGGCCCCGTCGACGGCGCTGTGCGCCTCGACATCGCAGCCGACCGCGACCAGCCAGTCCGTGTCGTCGCCGGTCGCTTCTACGACGACGCGCGCGGGCCGGCCTGCGCCGACGAGGGCGTCCGGCAACCGGGGCGCTGCGAGGGCGGGAGGGCCGACGAGGGCGAGCCAGACGAGCATCCATTCGCCACTATCCCTTCGCGGGCGGTTACCTCGGCGCGTGACGTTGATGCTCGCGTGGCTGCTGTTCGGGTGCGCTCGCGAGCCCGACCACGCGCGCTACCTCCGCGCCCTGCACGCGCCGGACGGGCCTGCTGGCTGGGATGTGTGCTTGACCGTGGCGGATCCGAATCTACGCGGCGACTGCCAGGCCTCGGTGGCCGCCCAGGACAGCTATTTCGACCAGTGTGGGCAGGTAAATGCCGGCACCTGGCGGGATGAATGCTGGTTCGAGGCCGCGGAGGACGAGAGCCGGCGCGGCGACATGACGGGCGCGCTGGTGGCGTGCACGAAGAGCGGATTTGCGATGCAGTGCCAGGACCACGTCCTCGGCATGGTGGCGGTCGCCTGGCTGGACCTCCCGGTGGCGGAGGTTGGCGTGAAATTCGCCGCGTTGCACGTGAACGCGCCGGGCACCAGCCTCGGATTTCTGTTCTGGCGTCACTACGACCGCACGCGCATCGCGGAGGGGAAGCCGATCACGCGGGTCGGGTGCCAGGATCGGGACTGTCGGGGTGCCGCGGAGACCGAGGTGGCGGCGGCGCTCTCGCAGGCCGTGGCGGCGTCCCGCGCCGTCTGCGACGCGATCCCGACGTTCGCGTGGGCGGTCGATGGCGACGCGCAGCGGATGGTGCAGCACGCCTGGACTGAGGCGTGTTCCGACCACCCGGCGGGGCGGTACAAGGGACAGCCGTGACCGCGGGCATGACGGCCCGGCGTGATAGCCGGGCCGCTCCCGTGACCTTGAGGCCCCCGATGTTCGAGCTCCCCGAAGACGTCCAGCAGATCCAGCAACTTGCGAGGGACTACGCCCGCAAGGAGATCCTCCCCGGCTCGCAGGCACGCGACCACGCGCACGCGTTTCCGGCCGCGATCGTCGCTGAGCTGGCCGGCATGGGGTTCATGGGGATGATGGTGCCCGAGGCATACGGCGGAGCCGGGCTCTCGACGCTGGCCTACGTCGTGGCGCTGGAGGAGATCTGCTACGCGGATGCATCCGTCGGCGTGACGATGTCGGTGAACAACTCGCTGGTTTGCTGGCCGATCCTCGCCAACGGCACGGAGGCGCAGAAGCAGGCGTTCCTGCCCGACCTGGCCTCGGGCCGAAAGCTGGGTTGCTACGCCCTGACCGAGCCCGATGCCGGGAGCGACGCAGGCGCCCAACGAACGCGCGCGACCCTGGACGGCGACGCCTACGTGCTGAACGGCAGCAAGATCTGGATCACGAACGCGCCGTACGCGCAGGTCTGCGTGGCCTACGCGAACCTGGCGCCGGAGGAGCGCCACAAGGGCGTCTGCGCCTTCATCATCGACACCGCCTCGCCCGGGTTCCGCGTCGGGAAGCTCGAGGACAAGCTCGGCATCACATCGAGCGCGACGTCGGAGCTCATCTTCGAGAACCTGCGCGTGCCGCGTGCGAACCTGCTCGGCGCGGAACGGCGCGGCTTTGGCATCGCCATGGCGACGCTGGACGGCGGCCGCATCGGCATCGCCGCGCAGGCGCTCGGCATCGCGCAGCGCAGCTTTGACCTCGCGGTCGCCCACGCGCGGCAGCGCATGGCGTTCGGCAAGCCCATCGCGGCAAACCAGGCGATCCAGTGGATGATCGCGGACATGGCGACGCGCATCGAGTCCGCGCGGCTGTTGACCTGGCGCGCGGCCATCACCAAGGACGGCAGCGACACGGCGCGGGCCTCGCACTACTGCTCGATGGCCAAGCTCGCGGCGTCCGAGACCGCGAATTTCTGCGCGGACAAGGCGCTGCAGATCCACGGCGGCTACGGCTACTCCAAGGAATACGAGGTGGAGCGCTTGTTCCGCGACGCGCGCATCACCACGTTGTACGAGGGCACCAGCGAGATCCAGCGCATCGTCATCTCCCGCAACTACCTCGGCTAGGACAGCATGCCCATCCGCGTCCTCATCGGAAAGCCCGGCCTTGACGGCCATGATCGTGGCGCCAAGGTCGTCGCGCGTGGCCTGCGGGACGCCGGTTTTGAGGTGATCTACACCGGCCTTCACCAGACCCCCTCGCAGATCGTACGGGCCGCGGTCGACGAGGATGTGCAGGTCGTGGGCCTCTCCGTTCTCTCGGGCGCGCACAACCACCTCCTCCCCGAGGTCGTCCGACTGCTCCGCGCTGCCGACCGTGGTGACGTGCTCGTGCTCGCCGGCGGGATCATCCCGGATGCAGATATCCCCGGGCTTCTCGCTGCCGGAGTGGCTATGGTGTTCCAACCCGGTGCGCCGATCGCGGACATCGTCGCGGCGATCACGTCCAGGGTAGCGGCAACCGGGTAGCGGCTGCCGTTCGGCCACAGCACGTTCTTCCGCAGCATCCCTCCCAACGCAGGTGCTACGCCCCCATGTCGGAACCCGCGCACTACACGCGAACCGCCAGCGAGTTCCTCGGGCGTCGGCCGTTGCCGACCGTCATTCGGGACCGGTCGCTGGTGTTCCTGTTTGGCCCGGGAGGCGTGGGGAAGACCACCGTTGCAGCCCGGCTCGCGCAAGCCCGTGCCACGCCCGGGACCGTGGTGGAGCCGCTGGTGGTCGATGGACCCGCGCTCCGGGCCCACCTGGTCGGGCGCGCGCGTAACGGCCGGTTCGCCGCCCCGCTCGAACACGCGCCCAGCCTGATCGTGGACGGCGTCGACTGCCTGTACGGGCGCGAGGGCGCGGTGGGGTTCTTCGGAGGCCTGCTCGGCACACGCTGCGCCGCAGGTCATCGCACCGTGGTCGTGCAGGGGTGCGCGGATGACTCGCTCGCGCTCTTGTATTCCAGCGTCCCGCCCGAGTGCCGGGCCAGCGTGCTCCTGCGTTTTCCGGTCGGCAGGGGGCGACGGCGGTTCGTCCAGGCGGAGTGCCGGGAGCGGGGCGTGCCGTTCACGGCTGCGCGCGGGCTGGTGACGGCGGAACCGTGGACGTATGCCGGGATCCGGGCGTCGATCGCCATGTTGGTGGCTGGGGAGGGGTGAGCCCGCGTCCTCGCTTGAGCGGCGTTCCATGCAGGTTCTGGAGCGGGGAGGGGCCGAGCGAGCCGCCCAGAGGGCCCTAAAGAACCCGCCCCAACGCCCACACCCGCGCCCGCTCAATGGGCCACCTGCCTGCATGCCACGGCGCCCGAAGCAGGCCGCGAACCGTCGGAGTTCGGACGACGCTGGCCAGCGCGTGCTCGGCCCGCAGCACCTCCCGCGCGGCGTCGTAGAAGGGCTGCGGGTAGGGCGACTGGAACATCACCCGGTTCTCCATCGATCCGGACCAGCGCTCGGACGCGGGGTCGGCGCTGTGCCCTGCCATCGCCCGATCCCAGAAAACCGTGCCGGGAAGGGGATAGCTGACGGAGACGCCGATCGCGTCGGGCGCGAGCGAACGGACCATGCGGACGGTCGAGAGCACGTCCGCGTAGCGCTCGCCGGGGTACCCAAGCTGCAGGAAGAAGCCGATGCGAACGCCGACAGCGCGGAGGTTGCGGGTCGCGGCGCGGATCTCCTCGACGGTGCCGTCCTTGTCCATCGCCCGGAGCACGCTGTCGCTGCCGCTCTCGGCACCGAGCCAGACCTCACGTGCGCCGGCGCGGGCGAGATCGCGGGCGACGGCCGGGTCCACGAGCAGGTCGGCGCGGGACTGGCAGCGGAAGGGGATGGGATCGGCGGCCGCGAGCTCCAGGTAGCGGGCGAGCCACGGGCGTTGGATGGCAAAGATGTCGTCCGTGAACCAGAGGCGATCGGGCCGGTAGCGGGCGCGTAGCTCGGCGATCTCCGCCCAGACGTCGTCGGCAGGGCGAACGGTGTAGCGGCGTCCCCAGGTCGGCTTGGCGCACCAGTTGCACCGGTACGGGCAGCCGCGCGAGGTCGCCAGCGCCATCTCCCAGGTGCCGTGGGTGCGACGCCACGTTTCGGCGTACCGGGGCATGTCGACGCGCTCCCAGGCCGGTCGGGCGAGGCCGGCGAGCGTTGAGCGCGGCGTTGCCTTCCTCACCCCGGTTGCCGTCGCACCGCCGGCCCAGGCGAGAACGGCGTCGTCATGCTCCCCGACGACCACCGTCACGCGGTCGCCCGCGTAGACGCCGGGGTGGTCGGAGACGTCTGGCCCCGCGACGATCACGTCGGCACCGGCCTTTCTCGCCATCGCGACCATCGCCAGAGCGGCATCCCGCCACACGGACAGGCACATCTTCTGCGAGATGGTGTGCGGATCGGCGAGGACGGCGACCCTGCGCGGTCGATGACCGGCGAGCGCGGCCTGAAAATCGTCCACGGACCCGAACGTGCCGTCGTAGACCGCGACGTCGTGGCCGGCACGCTGCAGCTCCGCAGCCGTCACGAGTACGCCGATCGGCGGATGAGGCTGCTGCTCGGCGGCCGCCCGCGGGTCCATCCGCAGGTGCAGGCTGTGCGCAACGAGCAGATCGGCCATTCGAGGGGACTAACCGACACCGATTTTTTGCGACTGAGTTGCGACACCTTGCGCTATGGTTGCCTCGCACTTTGGAGCGTCATGTCCGTCCCCGCCCGCCTCCTCGTCGTCCTCGCCGGCGCCAGCCTCCTCGCCGGCTGCCAGCCCGCCAAGAAGAACAAGAATGACGCGGACTCCGGGCCCCCCGCGCCCGTCCCCCTCGCCATCACCGGCATGGGCACGGACGTCGAGATCTCGCCGGGCACCTCCGACAGTCAGGCCGAGCCAAGCGCGCTCGTGCTCGACGACGGCACGCTGCTCGCCGCGTGGATGGACTTGAGCGGGTACAACCTCTACGTGAAGTGGACGCGCTCCACGGACGGCGGCGCCACCTGGAGCACCCCGCAGCCCTTCGACGAGGCGTCCTATGCCTACCAGAACGACCCAGTGTTCCTGCAGACCGGCAACTACGTCTACTTCACCTACCTGCTCGTCGAGAACGCCAACGCGACAAAAAGCGCGGTTGTATGCCTCGACTCCACCGACGGCGGCCTCACGTGGTCGGACCCCGTCCACATCACCGCCGAAGGGGACTTCGTCGACCGGCAGTGGATGGCGGGCGACGGCGCCGGGCGGGCGATCATGTCCTGGGACCGCTTCAACGGAAACCTGATGTACCAGGACTACTCGGAGTCGACGACCGGGTGCGCAGGCTTCACCGACATCTCAACGGTCGCCTCCGGCAGCTTCCTGAACGGGGTGCCGGTGATTGACGCGGACGGAAATGGTTGGGCGTCCCGCGCGAACTACAACATGCGCTCGGGGACGATGGACGTGACGCTCGCGACGGACACCAGCGGGTCCTGGGTGGACTCCAAGGTGTCCTCCTCGCTCGTCACGGCCACCGAGGCGAGCTCCGCGGTCGGCGAGAACCCGACGGACGAGGCCGAGGCGCGCGACCACGGCTCCGAGGTCTACACGTCCGCAGGTTTCGCCCGCTACCCGGCGCTCAGCTTCGCGCCGAAGAACCCGATCTATGCCGGCGCCTCCGGCTTCGACGGCTTCTACTCGCCCGTCACAGCACTGCTCCCGGACGGCACCATCGCGGTCACGACAGACGTGCTCGAGAATGGATCGACGACGACGGGCGACACCGTCTACTACGATTTCGACCCGAAGGCCGGAACGACGACGGCTGGCCTGATCCTGAACCAGGACAACGCCGGTGCGCAGCAGATGGAGCCGTGGATGGCGGTCGACACGGCCGGCGGCATCCACACCACCTGGTTTGACGACCGCGAGGGCGGCTGGCGCCTCTACGGCTCAACCAGCGTCGACGGCGGCAAGACCTGGGATGAGTACACGGTGGCGGACGACACCTTCAAGAAGGGTTTTGACGACTACGACACCTACCACTGGGTCGGTCACTTCCAGGGCCTGACCGCGAATGACACGGACGTCTACGCGGTGTGGTGCGACAGTCGGGCCAGCGGCAACTCGTTCTGCTACGTCGACCACGGGGTCGAATAGGCGCGATGAATCGCGCCACTTAGCGCGGGCTCGCCCGCAACCCAAAGGGTCTAAGCGGGCGGCCCGCGCTTCCCTCGTTCGCGGGGCGGGCCCCGCGCACCCCGCCGTCGCCTGCTGGCGACGGCCCTGATCTACTACGTCCGATTTCAGCGCGTACCG
>CAIMSU010000240.1 GCA_903844155.1 uncultured Pseudomonadota bacterium
CCCGCCGATCCCGGCGCTCGGCACACCTCGCGCCAGCCTCGGCGGTCAATTCTCACCGTTCCAAGGCCACGAACCCCGCCAGCCGGCGAGTACGCCGCCTGTCACGGTTCGTGCGCGGAACGGCGGGCTGGGGGCCAATCCGAACCGCGACTGACGCAATTTCAGGGGGATACGAGGCACGTGTTAGCCGAGCGCACGGATTGGCCCCCTCCGCCGCGCGAGGCGCGGCAACCCCCCGGGCCGGGCCCTAACTCGATTCGCTTGGGCGAATCGAGCGACTTTGCGCGGGCGGAAGCGCCGGAGTACCGGCGGCCGCCAGCGTAAAGGTCCGGGCCGGCCGCTCGATTCCAACCGCGGGACGTCGCCGACACAGACCCAGCTCCATCCTCACCCGCTACGGCGCCAGCGCACCGACGAGGTTCTGGAAGACCACGCCGCCATCGGCCGTCAACCGGTCCGGGGTGCCGTCCGTGTCCCCCCAGCCCCAGAACCAGTACCGGTCGATGTGGCAGAGATCCGCGTAGCTCCCCGGGTACCGGTCATCCCAACCGAGCACTTCGAGCCCCGCCGCCACGGGTACGATGCCCACGTCCGTCACCGGCTCCTGCCAGACGGTCACGATCGGCCCGGCCGACTGGTCGACCCCCGCGAACACCGCGTTGCTCCCGAAACCGTCCGCGATCGAGAGACCGTCGACCGCCCCCTGGCCACCGTCCGCGTAGCCGATGCCGATGCCAAGCCCATCGTACGCATGCGCGCCGCCAACGCCCATGGCGAGCACGTTGCCGGTGCCGGCGGTCCAGCCCGCGACCGACCCCTTCGCGTTTCGCGGCAGATCGGGGAGAAGAACGGTCAATTCCTGCGACGTGCCGAACGTTGCCGGGTCGTCCGTGGCGCTGTGAACCTCCGTCGCGGCCAGGGCCGTGAACCAGTCGATCCACGCCGAGGCAACCGTCCCCGCGGGATCGCCGGCGATCAGCAGGAACTTCGGCCCGGGAGCGCTGTCACCGGCCGCTGAGTCAGCGGAATCCCCGTAGTAGAGCGGCGCGTCCGCCCCGCCCGGCTTCACGCACCCGCCCACGAGCGCGAGCGCCAGCCAGCGCGCCAGTCTCAAGGCAACACCAACCCCGCTCCAATCAGGCACATCTCGTCATCGGTCGTCTCCCCGAGCCGGACGACGTGGGTGGCCGTCTCCCCCGTGTCCGCCAGGAGCTGCTGGACCCCGGGGTTCGTGAGCACGTTGTCGTAGGTACAGCGCAGCGTGAGCGTGTCACCCTCGCGAAGCTGCGGAAGATCGGCGATGGGAGCGTCATACTGGTAGCTCCGCTGCCAGTTGAAGTCCCAGTGGGGGGTCTGGATGAGGCACTCGGTCTCGGCCTCGTTGGGGAGCGGATCCTTGTGCTTCACCGTTACCAATTCGTCGACGCCCACGTAGTGCATGTGCGTGCCGAGCCGGAAAATCGAGTAGGGCCCGCCCGCGGGGATCGGGAATTCCATCGTCTCGACGTGCCCCGCCGTGTCCTTCGGGATCTTGAACGTCGCACGACCGCTCGGGTCGCCGTCGCCCGGCAGCAAACCATCCGCTTCGGTGCTGGCGTTTCCGATGAGCGAGACGATCGCCTGCTGCGTGGGCGGCGTTTCGCTGTAGACCATGTCGAAGCCGGTCGCGTCCGGCCCGAAGGAGGTGGCGCCGGCCGGGTGGTAGTGCACCTGCATCACGAGGCGAATCCCAGGATCCATCTGGGTTGCCGTCCCGTCCGGGGTCAGAAGCGGGCTGCCGCCCGGGGCCCACGCGCCGATGAGCTGGTCCGCGCCCCCGAGGCTGCCCCCAGAGCACTCGTACCAGCCGGTGTCCGAAGCCGTCGTTCCACGAGAGTCAATGCCGACAAGCACGTGATGGACGACGGAGGTCTCGTCCGCGACGACCTGCAGGCCAGTCAGATACTCGGTCTGCGTAAAGCCGGGGTCGAAGCTGTAGCACATGAAGACGTCCGTGCCGGCGGTGGGCGTGAAGGTGCTCGTCGGACGGATCTGCGCCGTCGGGTTCTCGAGCGTCAGCGACGGGGGCGTGGGCAGCGCGGCGGCGGTCGCCGCATCACCCTCGGGCGCGCCGGCGTCCGCCCAGTCCGAGAGCCTCTGCTTCTCCGCGTCCGTCAGCCGCGCATCGCTCTTCCAGGCCTTCGGAGGGGTACATTCATCCGTCTCCTCGGCACCCCAGGGCGGCATCTTCCCGCTCGTCACCGCGTCCACCATCGGGGAGGCCATCGGCCCTGCCGCGACGTAGGAGTCCAGAGGAAACGGGGCGATCCCGCCGG
Source organism: uncultured Pseudomonadota bacterium (assembly GCA_903844155.1). Taxonomy (GTDB): domain Bacteria; phylum Myxococcota_A; class UBA796; order UBA796; family SXON01; genus CAIUMM01. Next base: position 2,316 of record CAIMSU010000240.1, read on the forward strand.
AGACGTGGCACCCGACGCACTTGGCGGCGAGGATCGGCGCGACGTCCTGGTAGTAGGTCGGCGCAGACGATGAGGCCGGCGACGCGGTCTCGCACGCGGGGAGCAGCAGGCACAGGGCGGGAAGGAAGACGAAAGCGCGCATGGAGCCTCGATGACGATGGAGAGCGCGGCAACGGTACCGCGGAAAGCACTGACCCGCGAGTCACGGCTTGGTGAAAGCGGTGCGCGAGCACGTTGCGCTCGCATCGCCGCCGGGGCACGATCCCCTCGCCCCTACCCCCATCACCCCGGCGTCGCCCATGGCTCGTGGCCTCCTCTACTCGCAATTCTCCCTCGGCCAACGCTTTGTGAGCGTCGGCCGGACCGTCACCGAGGCGGACGTCGTCAACTTCGCCGGGATCTCCGGCGACTACAACCCGCTGCACACGGACGCCGTCTTCGCTGCAAAGACCCCGTTCAAGCAACGGATCGCGCACGGCATGCTCTCGGCTGCCATCTCCACGGGCCTCGGGCAGACGCTTGGCATCTTCGAGGGCACCGTCCTTGGTCTCGTCGGTCAGACGTTTGAGTACAAAGGGGCTGTGTTTTTCGGCGACACCATCCGGCTCGCCCTCACTGTGCAGACGCTGACGCCGTCCTCCAAGGGTGGCAAGGGTGTCGTCGTCTTCGCCAGCGAGATCCTCAAGACTCCAGCCGGCGCCGACTACGGTGACGGCGACACCGTTGCGATCACGGGGACGTGGACGGTGCTGTTCACCGACAAGGCTTGATTTCAGCCCTGCCCCCGTCCACCAAAACATACGAAAACCGACGACGTCACTTTTCGTACATACGAAAAGTGACGTTGTCGGTTTTCACACATGGTCGGCGCCGGGCGTCGGGAAGGTACGTGGCGGGGCTGGTGGTGGGGCTGGTGTTCGGGCTGGGTTGCGGGCGCGCGCACGCCACCACGCTGACGTGCCCCGCCGGCCCGATGTGGACGCGCGAACGCCAGCAACGGCCGCCGATCGGGGAGCCGGCGCCGGTGGTGGGCGTCGTGGTGATCGAGAGGTTCGGCGGCGACCTTGGGTGGCTGGCGATCCCCCCGCGGCGCCGCGGCGTCTGGATCATCCCGGCGCCCGGCGACGGCATCGTCTACATCATCGACTGCTTGTATGCAGAGGGCCCCTCCAGTCGGTTGATCGTCCCGGGTCCGGCGGTCCTGCGCGTGCCACGCTGGCGCTGGATGTGACGATCCTCATCCCGTAATTCGTATCCGCGTGTGATGAAACACACGCTGTGAATCGTAACAATGACGGTCCGTCGCCGGGCCGACGCGCCCCCGAGCGAGCGAGCCGCCCAAACGAGCGTCAGCCACACCGCAGGCCAAACCCGGCGGTTACGTCTCGCAGATGCCGACGCCCGAAAAGCCCGCCACTACAGAAAAAGTCCGCCTCGATCGCTGGCTCGTCGCCGCGAGGCTCTACAAGACGCGCAACGTGGCGCAGGAGCACTGCACCGGCGGCCTCGTGAAGCTCAACGGGGAGCGGGCCGACGCGGGGAAGATGGTGAAGGTCGGGGACCAGGTGGAGGCGATGCGCGCGGACCGACGCCTGATCTGGAAGATCGCGGCGTTGGAGGTACGGAGAGGCCCAGCGAGCGCGGCGGTCGGGCTCTACGAGGACCTGACACCGCCCGAGGTCGTCGTCCCGAAGGTCGAGGTCCGGGATCGGGGCGTTGGACGGCCGACAAAGCGCGAGGGGCGGGAGATCCGACGGCTGAAGGGCGACATCGAGTAGATCAGTGACAGCCCGCTGTGTAGGTCTCCCACTTGGTGGACCCGAGACCCGCGTCACCCCCGCAGGTGTCGACGGTGACGAGCAAGTCGGCGATGCCGTCGCCGTCCTCGTCGCCAAGCTCCCAATCGTAGTAGCCGCCGTTGTCACACGTACGGTTGCCGGAGAGGGCGTTGAATGGGGCGCTCGGGTAGGCGCCGGCGGTGTAGGCGATCGGGAGGGACCAGGCGGTCACGTCGGCCGAAAAGGAGTTTGGCAAGCCCCGATGAACGCGCCAGGTCGTGGTTCCCGGGGCGTCTGTCCCGCCGCAGGTGTCGTAGGGGACGACGAGGTCGGGGAGGCCGTCGCCGTCCATGTCTGTGGTCGACCAGACGTAGCTGCCGCCGTTGCTGCAGGTGCGCGTGCCCGCGAGCGCGTAGAGCGCGAAGGCTGGGTAGGGATCGGTCCCGTAAACGGTGGGCAGGGTGAGGCTCACCGCTGCGGAGAACGCGCCGAGCGTGTTGGGATGAAGGCGCCACTGGCCGGAACCGATCGTGGTGTCCGTCCCGCAGGTGTCGTAGGTCACGACCAGATCGGGGCGTTTGTCGCCATTCATGTCCGTCAGCGCCCAACTGTAGCTCTTCGAGGCGTCCGGGCAGGTGCGCGTGCCGGACGTGTTGTTGAAGGGCGCCGTCGGGTAGGAAGCGCCGTAGCTCGGGAGCGGAAACGCCGTAGCCGTCGATGAAAATCCCGCTGCGCCGCCCAAATAGACCGTCCAGGAGGTGGTGCCGACGGTGCCCGACCCGGTGCAGGAATCAAACGGGAGGACGAGGTCGGGCTCGCCGTCGCCGTCCATGTCCTCCAGGGTCCATACGTAGCTGCATGACCCGAACGTCCGCGTTCCAGCGGTGTTGTTGAGCGCAGCAGAGGGGTAACTGGCCGACGAGAACGCGGCCGGCAGCGCCCACGCGTTCGGTGTGTCGGCGAAGCCCGACCCGGTGTTGGTGTAGACCTCCCACTCGGCAGTCCCGACGTCGGTCGCCGCGCCACAGGTGTCAAAAGGGACGACGAGATCGGGCTTCCCGTCGCCGGTCAGGTCCTGCAGGGTCCAGACGACGCTGCCGCCGTTCGCGCAGGTCCGGGTCCCCGACGACGCGTTCAGCGCGTTCGCCGGGTAGCTGCCTTCCGAAAAGACCGCCGGCAAGGCCCACTCCGTCAACGCGGCCATGCCGACGGCGCTGCCAGGCCCAACGCTCCAGTGCGTCGCCCCAAGCGTTGCGTCCGTCCCGCACCCGTCCGAGGCGAGGATGAGGTCCGCAAAGCCGTCGCCATCGAGATCGTCGTGGGCCCAGACGTAGCCGCCGGTGCCGGAGGCGCAGCTGCGGGTGCCTGAGGAGGTCTGGAGCGCGTGGTCCGGGTACTCCGCCCCGTCGAAGCCGGCCGGGAGCGAAAGATCCAGAGCAGACACCGAGTATCCGGTTGCGGCACACGCGGTGTCGCCGCCTGTGTCGGTGTCAGCATCCGTGTCGGTGTCCGAATCCGCATCGGTGTCCGAATCCGTGTCGGTGTCCGCGTCACCCCCGCCGCTGTCGCCCGTCGTCTTGTGCCCGCATCCCGCGAGCAGCCACCACAGCGCGGGTGCGAGGATCATCCGGGTTCACTCTCGTGTTTCACGCGCTCCCCGGCGCCCTCCTCGTCCGGGAGTGGGCGCGCGGGCAGCCGATCCATGAACACGCTCACGCAGCGCTTCAACTCCTCCCTGCAGCTCCGATACCGGGGCATGAACCACGCGCCGTAAGGATCTTCGATCTCCATCACGCCTCCGAAGGTGCCGAGCATCATCACTTTGCCATCGGCTTCGGGGAACCGCTCGCGAACCGCGGTGGCGTGCCGAATTTCCATCACCAGGACGTGCGATGCCCAGGCGATCATCTCGGCGTCCACGGGCCGGCTGCGGTGAGCCGTGATGTCGAGCCCGATCTCCTGCATGGCGCGGACCGACCGCGGCGCCGCCGGGTTGTCCGGCAGCGCGTTGACACCACAGGACTGCGCCTCCAACGCCCATCCCCGCTCGTCGGCGTACGCCCGCGCAAAGGCCTCGGCCATCGGCGAACGGCAGATGTTCGCGGTGCACACGAACAGGAGCCGGTGGGGCTCCGTCGCGATGGGAGAGGGGCTGAGCATCGGAGTCGGCATAAGCGCGGCTTCCCTACCCTACCACCGTGATCCGCACATCCGTCGGCACTGCCTTCCGGAGGTCCTGCACGAAACGTCCGCGCAGCGCCTGCCACACCAGCGTGCGCTGCGTCGCGCCGATGATGACGGTGTCGCAGCGGCAGGCCACGACGGCCTCGGCGACGGACGACGCCGCGGAGTGCGACATCGCCCAGACCGGCACCGGCTCCGCGCCAAGCTGGCGAATCGAGCGACACGACGAGGCGAGAACCGCGAGCCCCTCCGCCGTCGGCTCGGCCTTTTGCGGGTACAGCAGACCGGGGACCTCGTCGACGTAGATGACGTGCACGCGCAGGGCCCCGCGCTGACGCGCCCGGTCGACGGCCTCACGAAACACACGGGGATCCGCACCACGACTGGCGACGAGGATGCCGGCGCCCTCCGGATCCGCCCGGACCTGTGCCAGCGTGAGGAACGGCACATCACTGTGCGTGACCTCCGTCGGCGGTGCCAGCCCGGGCACCATCGCAACGAACCGACCCCAGGCGCCCGTCCGCACCACGACCGCCAGACCGCCGCCCCCTGCCAGCATCGCCAGCAGGACGCCGGCCGAGCGCGGCTCCGCCAGCGCCACGCCAACCTCCCCCGCCAGGAGCAGCCCGGTGATGACGACCCCGGCCAGCAATCCCACCCCACGCCGCCCGTCCTGCCACCGCTGCACATCCAGCGCAGCGCTGCCAAGCCCCACGCTGCCGGAGAACGAGAGCGCGTACAACAGGCCGAGGGTGCGGATGTTCGCGCCTGCAGCGACGATGAGCAACGCCGCGAGCACGCCCGCGATCACGACGGCCCGTGCGGGCGTCTGGAAGCGCGCCGAGATCCGCGTCGACTCAGGCGGGAGCGCGCGCAGCGACACCAGCACGATCTGGACCTGATAGCTGGCAGTCAACGCCGCGTACGCCGCAAAAAGCAGGAGCCCCGCGCCGGCCGCGGCGACGGTCAGCGAGAGCGCAAAACCGCCGGTCTGGTAGGCCAGCTCTGGCAGCAGGTGCGTGTGCGCCGAGCGAAGGAGCGCGTGGGGCAGGCCGCCCGTGTACATCATCAGCCACGGACCCGTCGCCAGTACTGCCACCCCGAGCGCCGACAACGCCTTTGTCGGCGTGCTTCCCCACTCCTTCATCGCCGGAGAGAGCAGCGCGCAGACCTCGATGCCCGAGAACGCCAGCCACCCGAGGCCCAGCGACGCGCGCGAGAACGACGTCAGCACCACCGGCTCCGGCTGGCTGCCACCGCGGACCGCCGCGCTCACGAGCACCACGGCGTTCAGCCCCAGGGCGAACAGACCGATCCCGAGGCCCGTCGATACCACCCCGCGAACGCCGACTACTCCCATCCCCACGATCGCCGCGACGCATCCCACCGCGAGCCAGGGCATCGCACCGCCGAGCCCGCCCGAGGCCCGCAGCGCCCCCTCCAGTTGCTGCAGCCCGGCGACGACGCTCACGGCGACGGTGAGCGAGAGATCGAACAGCAACAGCAGCCCAGCGACGGCACCCGGCCCTTCGCCGAACACCTCGCGCACCTGCGAGACCGCGCCCCCACCAGCCGGATGCCGACGCGTCAGCTCGGCCTCCTTCATCACCAGGCCCAAAAACGCGATGGAGAGGATGCCGACGACCGCAGGCGCACCCGAGCCGGCGGCCTGCAGGAGCAGCCCAGGGACGAAGTACATCGAGGAACCGACGCTCCCAAAAGCGACTGCCCAGACGAGGTACCATCCGATTCGACCCGCGCCGCGGGGCATGCTATCTCCAGACCCGCCGCGTCTATCCGAGACGCCCCCATCGCGCTCACCTGGTTTCCCGTTGGCATGACCGCCTCCCGACCCGCCCTCCTCGCTGCCATCGACCGTCGGCTTTGGCGAGACCTCGGCTTCGCCGACCCCGAGCCGGACATCCTGCGCTTCCTCCCGATGATCGTGGTGGCCTGGGCGGACGGCTCGATCGCGGACGGGGAGCGGGAACGCATCGCCGCACGGGCGAGCGAGTTGGCACAGCCGCTCAAGGACTGGATCGAGCAGCGGCTGAGAGCGCCGCCCGGCCCCTACTTCCGCTACCAGGTCGCGCACCTGCTCACGTTCCTGTGCAGCGTATGGCCCGCAGAGTCGAGCGATAACCAAGGGTGGCAGCAGGAAGCGGACCGATGGGCTGACGAGATCATCGCCGAGGCGGGCTGGCTGCGTCGGCTGTTCGGTGGCGTTTCGGCCGAGCGCCGGGAGCTGAACGACCTGCGACGGGTGCTGTCGGAGGGCGAGATCCTGTCGACGGACCGGATCTGGGCGCTCGCGAAGGGAACGCATGCAGCGTTCGACCCACGGCACACGGCGGTGCTGCAGGAAGAGCCGGAACAATGCCTGCAAGCGCTGTCCATCACGCTGGAGCGCCCACCGGATTCGGATGCGGCGAGCGACGAAGAGCCCGAGCGCATCGCTGTTGCCGCGCTGTCCATCGCCCCGCGCGATCTCGACCTCGATGCTCGCCGGGTGACGGAGCTGCTCACCCGCTACGCCCACCTACGCGAAAACGAGCGCTGGATCGTGCTCGCCGAGGAGATCGCCCGCTCCGGACGCCCGCTCACCCCACGCCAACGCGGCGACCTGACCGGGCAGCTCACGCTCCGCCTCGGCCACGCCTTTGAGGAGGTCTCGTTCGCCGAGCTCGCCTACCTTGAAGACGCGCTCGCGGCAGATGCGCACTGGGTGAGCTGGCTCCCGGGCAAGATCGAGGAGCTGCACATCGACCGCGACCGGGTGAGCCGCAAGCAGGTGCCGGGCACGTTTCACGCGCCGCGCGCCGAGGTCGTCGCGCAGGTCGACCCGAAGCTGGTGCCCGGACCGCGAGGGCTTGGCTTTCGTGTGCTGGACATCCAGTCCAAATCGGCTGAATTTCCCGGTCGCCTCCGCATCGCGAGCCCGGTGTTCCTGCAGGAGCCGCCGACGGTCGAGGCCGTCGACTGGGTCGCGCGCTACCTGCCGGACATGTGCGATCCCTGCTCCCAGCTCGTGCTGGACGAGGTCGGGGGCACGTGGATGGCCGAGGTGCATTCGCATTGCCCCGATGCGGAGTCGAAGAAGCCCGAGCCGCTGCCAGACGGTCGCGCGCTGCTGGTGCCGCCGTGGGTGTGGTTCCGAGCGGCCGGAGCGCTGAACGTGAGGTTCTTCGCGGGCAAGCGCAAGGCTTCGAGCTAGGGATGCGAGCGCTGACGAGCACGGGCCTCGTTGGTGCGATGCTGGCGCTCGTCGGCTGCTCCAGGCCCGGGGTCGTCATCATCGGCGGAGGGCCGGCCGGTCTCGCCGCCGCGATCGAGGCCGCGAGCCCGTCCTGGCCTACGGACATCTACGAAGCCCAGAAGGAGCTCGGCGGCAGCGCCGTCTACGGCGACGCCGTCACCGCGATTCCCAGCCCGACCGCCCTCGCCCGGCTGGACGCCGCGAGCGGACACGCCAACCCTGCGCGGACGCGCTTTGTGGAGCGCGTCGGCCCCGATGTCGTCGACTGGCTGCGGGACATGGGGCAGGGCTGGCGGCCGGTCGAGAACCGGATCGAGCCGGATGTCGCGCTGCTGACGCCGGACGGCAAGGGCGCGAGCTTGATCGCGCATCTCGTCGCGGCGGCGAAGGCGAAGGGCGTCAACTTCCACCTCGGCAGCAAGGTGACGGGCCTGGTTCGAGGGACGGACACCGTCACCGTCACGCTGGCCTCAGGGAGCGTGAAGGCGCGGGCGGTCATCATCGCGACCGGTGGCTTTGCCGGGAACCTGGATCGCGTTCGCCAGCGGCTCGGGCTCGGCGCGGATGTCCCGCTTCTGCGCGGCGCGACGAGCTTTTCGGACGGAAACGGGATCGATCTCGGCGTGGCCGTCGGCGGCGCCGAACGGCTCCCATCCCAGGTGCTCCTCTACGCCCACGGCGTGCCCGATACGGACCATCCGGGCGCCGCCCTCATGTTCATGGACGGCGACCGCGGCTGGCCGATCGACAGCATCGGGGCGCCGTTCAACGACATGCGCAGCCCACGCGGGGACAGCGGGATCGCGCTCCTTGGACGGCCGGGCAGCTCCGGCTGGATCGTGCTCGACCGCGCGACGCTCGACGACGTCAAGCTCTGGAGCGTGGACCTGCGGGACTTCGTCCCCGGGCGCATCGCCGGTCAGGCGGTTGGCGTGCACGGCGACAGCGCGGAGGACCTCGCGAGGCGCATCCACATCGCGCCGGAGGCGCTCACCGCCGGTCTCTTCCTCGCCCCGGCCCGCCCCGACGCCGAACATCCCCTCGGCCGCGGCCGCCTCATCGCCCTCCCCCTGCGCCTCACCACCGCAAAGTCGCTCACCGGGCTGCAGATCGACCTCGACGGCCACCTGCTTGACGCCAACAGCGTGATCCTGCCGCACCTGTACGCTGCGGGCGAGGCGGCCGGGTTCGCGCACCCCTGGGAGGCCCAGCACATCGACAGCACCATGGTCTCCGGGGCGATCCTGACCGGACGGGCGGCGGGTCGCGCAGTAGCCCGGGACCTCTCGACGCCCTGACACCGCCCCTACTCCAGGATCTCCGCCGAATACAGCACCCATGCGTCCTTGTACGCCGGCCTGGCGACAAACGTGCCCGTCTCCAGGTCCTGCTCGGCGTGGTCCGCGGTCCAGACCCCCGAAAGCGTCGATTTTGCCGCATCCGGCAGCTTTGCGAGCCACAAGTGCGTGTCCGCAGGCGCGTGCTCGTCGCCCTTCGTCCCGCTGTCGACGAGCGCGAAGCGGCCATCCCCAAGCGGCGTGATGTCGCGCGCGTACCTCACCACCGTGTTCGGGAGAACGACGTCAAAATCGTAGGTGCCATCGCGATCAAGCACCGTGAACGTGCCGCCGACGCCGTCGTTCCAGGCGTCGCTGTCGCCGAGGGATTGGGCAAAGTAGATGCGCGTGTCGTCGTGCGAGATGCCGTGCGGGCTGTTGACGAAGGAGGGGAGGGCCGAGGCGTCGTTTACCTGCGGGGGAAACTCCCATTCCTGGTGCCACCCGCCCGTCTCGGACCATTCCAGGATCTTTCCGTGTCCGTCTCCCGGGGTCTGGGTCGGATCGCCGATGGTGTCCTTGATGGAGAGGTACAGGTGCCGATCCCCGGCGTCGTCCGTCCACAAGTTCAGGCCGTTCACGGACGTGTAGATGTCCCAGTCGGCGCTCCCGCCCGGGACCGTGGGATCGCTGGTCCCGCCGACCACCTCCGTGACCGTCGCGCACGTCCCGGTTGACGGTGGACCTGGCGACGGAGATGGCTGCAGGGGCGCATCGAGCCAGAGAACGCGATGGTTGCGCGTGTCGGCGACCGCGAGTTGGATGGAGTCGGCATCCTCGCTGATGAATTGGAACTCGTGTGGCCAGTAGAGCTGGCAGGCGCGCACGGCATCGACGCTCTGGCCAGCGGCGGGCTCGCAGGGGTCCAGCGGGTCGCGCTTGCAGATGAGCTGGTCCGGATCAACCTTGGAAAAATCGAGGTGGTCGGCCTGCCAGCGCGTGTCCGGCGTGTCCATCGAGACGCCCTCCGGAAACCGCTCGCCGACGATGCGGCCGCCAAAATCCATGTAGTCGTCGCCGTTCGCGGAATCCTCGTTGCCGACGGGCGTGAAGGTGAGGTCGATCTCCGCGGAGCCGTCGTCGAGGGCGCGTTCGTGGGACTGGTAGACGAGGCAGAACCGGTGCTTGTCGTCGGCCGCGCGGCAGTCGGCGGTCCAGGTCCCGTCCACGTCAACCTCTCCGGTGATGTGCCCGGTCTCGGCGTTGGTGACGAAGACCTTGTCGCCGTGCAGGTCGCTGACCACGAGCATGGCGGGCTTGCAGGCAAGGAGGAGGAGCGCGATCACCCCCTCACCCGCTCGCCCAACGCCTGCGCGCCCACCCGAGCGAGAAAAACCGTGTTCCCAATCAGGTACCGCCGCCACAACCGCCGCGGCTCGGTGTAGAGCCGCGCGAGCCACTCCTGGTTCTGGTGCAGGAACGCCGGTCCGCGCGCAACCTTGCCGCTCACGAAGTCGGCCGTCGCCCCGAGCACCCACACCACCGGCGCCGTGATCGCGGCGCGGTTGGCGGCCACCCAGCGCTCCTGCGTCGGCGTCCCCATGCCGACCAGCACGATATCCGATTTTGAGGCGTTGATTTTCGCGACGACCTCGTCGTTCTCCGGCCCGCTCTTGCCGTGAAACCCGTGATCGCAGACGATCGCCAGCCGTGGGTGCTTCTCCCGCAAGATCGCCGCAGCCGCCTCGGTTACCCCCGGCTCGGAGCCGAGCCAGTAGAGCCGGTACCGGCCCTCGGCATGCCGCGCCAGGTCCCAGATCCAGTCGGCGCCGGTCATGCGCCCCGGGAGCGCGTGGCCGAGCAGCCGGGCTCCCATCACCACGCCCCCGCCGTCGCAATAGCACACGTCCGCGCCGTTCAGGAACGCCCGCACATCCGCCCCTTCTGACGATGCGGCCGTGTTGATCACGTGCACGTTTGCGTACGCGACGGTCGCCCCTCCGCGCGCCACCAGCACATCCACGCGCGCAAGCAGCCCAGCCACGTCGAGCCCGTCTACCCGCACGCCGAGGACCGTCACGGCGTCTGCGGACACTTGATCTCCCGCTTTCTACTGCGTGAAGCCAGCGCCGACGACGTCGTACTCGCCCGCGACCTCGGTGTTGCCGTTGTTCAGCGGCAACGTCCCCGACGCGAGCTTCACGCGACCCACGATGATCAAGAGCTCGCGGTTCGTCGCCCACGAGTGCCAGGTGCTGGATGGGACGTTGAAGCTGCCATCGTCGTTCAGCGCGCACGTGACCGTCTCGACGATCGACGACGTCGTCGAGTCGTAGAGGTCCATCTCGACGATCATGTAGTCGCCGCTCCCCGCGCCCGACCACTGCAGCGAGAGGGCGGACTTGGAGATGTGCGGGGCGCTGGAGCCACTGAGCGACGGGTTGCTCAAGGTGAAGCTGGCTGGCGTAGCTGCGATGTTGGACATCGAGAATGACGGGAACGCGGTGCCGTTCACGGTGCCGAGGTCGTACGTGCCGTTCTGGACGAACTGGTTGTTGTTCAGCGTGGCCAGCTCGTACTCGCCGTCCGTCGAATTCCAACTGAAGTTGAGCGCCTGCCCGGTGGACGATTGCCACTTGGCGGAGGTGGCGCCCATGTCGTAGATGTAGACGCTGGACGTGTCCGGCGTATACCCGGACTTGCACGTGTCCATCGTCGGAGCCCAGAACTGCCAGTCCTGGAAGTTCGTGCCTGAGACGAACGTGAAGTACGCCGCGCCAACGTCGTGCGGCGTCGAGGCCCAGTACGAGCCGAGGTAGTGCTCCCAGTAGATGCTGCCGAGCACCGACGTCTGGCCCGTGGCATCCTGGATGTAGTAGAAGCCGCTGGTCAGCGTGCCCGAATCGGCGCTCGTGGAGACCTGCACGTCCACGGAGCCCTCCGCCGAAGCGGACGGCGTGGTGACGTGGACTTCGCTGCTCGTGTGCGAGTCCACGGTGGCGGACACACCGCTGAAGCGGACTGACGTGGAGGCATCGAACGGGCCTCCCTTGATGACGACCTGCTGGCCGCCCGCGGTGGTGCCGTAGGCTGGCGTGACGCTGGTGATGGACAAACTTCCCGAGTTCGTATCGGTGTCCGTGTCCGAATCAGTGTCCGTGTCGGTGTCCGTGTCGGTGTCCGTGTCCGTGTCGCCGCCCGTGTTGGTGTCGATGATCCCCGTCTCGCCGATGGTCGGGTTGTAGTACGAGAGGCCAAAACCACAGGCTGGAAGCAGGGTGACGGCCGCAAGTGCCAGGGCGGTGCTACAGGCGATGGGCAGGTTCGACGTCAAGGCTGATCTCGGTGGGTTTGCGGGCGAAGGATACCGCGTTTTCAGCCCCTGTGTCGCCGGAGTTACGCCGTGACGTGTCCGGGCTGCACCGCACCACCCCGAGCCTGGTCCTTCTCCGCCAGAAACCGGAACAACTTCACGCCGCTCTTGGCCTTCTGCCGGAGATCGTTGATGGAGCCGAGATGGTCAAACTGCTGGCGCAGGCCGCGGGGCGAGAGGTATTGCGTCGCATACGCCAACTTCAGGGCGAGTCGCAGCTCGAACGCGCTCAGGTTCGGCAGGTTGACGATGACGTCCTTGGAGTTGTCCGCAGGCACGAAGTCCCCGCCGACGAACCAGCCGTTCTCGATGGCCTGGTCGTACAGCTCGGTCGACGGCGAGGGCAGCGCCACCGAAAAATGCACGAACCGGGTGCCAAGCTGGCGGGCGGCGCGCCAGGAGTGGAAAAGCGTCTTCCACGTCTCCTTCGGCGAGGCGCCCATCAGCACGCTGACCTCGGGCTCAACCCCCGCTTCCCGGCACACCGCTACGGCCTTGATCACGTCCTTGACCTTCAGATCCTTCGCCATGTCGTCGAGCAGCCCGTCATCGAAGCTCTCGGAGCCCATGTAGACCATCGTGCAGCCCGCTCGCGCCATGGCCCGCACCATGTCCACGTCGTGCAGCATGTTCGCCCGTGCCAGGCCGATCCACTGCAGGCCTAGCGGGGCGATGCGGTCGCAGATCTCCGTCGTCCGCGACTTGCCCCAGGTCAGCACGTTGTCGGCGATCTCCACCGCCCCGTAGCCAAGCGCCTTGATCTCCTCCATCTCGGCCACGATCTGGTCGACCGTGCGCTTGCGGAGCGGCGGGCGATCCTTGTAGGTGGGCTGCAGGCGCTTGAACTCCAGCTCGATGGTCTGATCGACGGCGTTGGGCGTGCAGAACGTGCAGCGAAAGCCGCAGCCGCGGCTGAACACCGCGGCGGTGATCGGGTACCTGTCGAGCCGGTTCGCCCGGTATTTTCCCAGAAGCAGTCGCCGGTCCGGGATCGGCAGCGAGGGCACGTCCAGGAGCTGCCGGAACCCCGTCCGCTTCTGGCCGTGCTCCCAGTAAGCGAGGCCGTCGACGGTCTCGGGCGTCCGCCGCCCCTCCCAGACCGCGCTGAGCTCCAGCAAGGTCATCTCCGGCTCGCCAAGCAGCGCCCAGGATTGCCCGTCGACGACGAACTCCTCCGGCTTCCAGGTCGGGGCCGTCGCCGTAAAGACGTTCTGGATCGCTGGGTTTGCCGCACGGAGCACCTTGGCGCCGCGCAGGTCCTCCTCGGCTGAGAGGTACGTGGACCAGGAGACGGAGACGTCGAAGCGGCCGTCCGTCTCACCGCGAGCAACGCGCTCAAAGCCCCGGGCGTCGATGCGCTCTGCAGGGCAGTCCAGGAAGCGAACGTCCCAGCCGGCGCGCTCCCGCATGAACGTCGCCAACTGCAAGAGGTGCATCGGCGGCTTGTAGTCGTACCCGAAATTGCAGCCGTACAACCGGTCAATCGGCACTTTGCGCCGGTTGTACTCCGGAGGGGGGATGTAGAAAAGCGCCTTCAGGACCGGCTCCGGGTGTAGACCGCCTCAAGGGCTATCGCGATCCGGTCGGGATTTCGCGCCTGCGCAACCCGGAGCCGCGCCCGTTCACCCATTTCCACCGCGGCGACCTCGTCCCCGAGCACCTCAGCGAGCGAACGAACCCAGGCCGCGGGTTCACTCGGCGGACAGAGCAGGCCGTCCACCCCATGCTCGATCTGCTCCGGGATCCCACCGATGCGCGACGCGAGCACCGTGGCCCCCGCAGCCTGCGCCTCGGTGACGGCGTACGGGTCGTTCTCCGGCCAACGTGAGGGCACGAGCACGGCGGCAGCGGCAGCGAGCGCGGCCACAACTTCCTCGTGCCGAACCGCGCCGCGCGCCTCCACGTTCCGCAGCCCAGACGCCCGCACCTGCCCGAGCAGGGGCCCGTCGCCGAGCAGCGTGAACGCGACGGACGGCAGGGCCTGCGCGATCGCCAGGACGTCGTGGACCCCCTTTTCCTCGACCAGTCGCCCCGCGAACACCACCCCCGCGCGCGGCCCGCTCGCGAGCACCGCGGGGAGGCGGACGGGGTTGGGGACGTGGACGATCCGGTCCGGTGGCACCTCCCGCTTCATCCGGTCGGCGAGGTAGCGGCTGGGCGCGATGAACACGTCCACCGCAGCCAGCGCCCCAAACGCCCGGTACACCTGCTTTTCTGCCACGAGGGCGACGGCATCCCACGTGGATGGGCCGAGTCGCGAGCAGCGGTGCCGCAACGCGGGCCACGTTGCACCACCCGCGCACTCAAAACACGGCTTTCCAGCCCGGTAGTGGTGTGCGGTGGGGCACGACAGCTCGTAGTCGTGCAGCGTCCAGACCACCCTCACGCCCGCGCCACGGAGGACCGGGAGGATCGAAGGGGTCAGGTGGCGGTGCAGGTGGTGGATGTGCGCGACATCGAACGGCGCAGAGCCCCGGAGAACCCGCCGCAGAGCGGCAGAGGCCGCAAGCGACCAAACAGCTCCAGGCAAGGCCGAACGCGACCCCGGATCCCGCCAGCCCGGCCACCCCGCATCCCCGAGCTCCGGGCAATTGTCGGGGTGCCGTGTGCCAAAGGGCACGACGTCGTGGCCGCGCGCGACGAGCGCCTCGCGCTGCATGGCCAGCGAGGTGGTGTCTCCGCCCCGGGGGTGCCAGAAGGAGTGGATGAGGAGCACGCGCACCGCCCGTGCTTAGCGTGGTACGATTCCCCTCAGTGGATACCAGCAGATACCGAGCCCTGTTCGTCGACGAAGCCCGGCGCATCGTCGCGCAGGCCGACGTGGTGCTCGGCCGCCCGCTGTTGGAGGAAGACTACAAGACGCTGATGCGCCTGTTCCACACGCTCAAGGGGATGAGCGCGACGATGGGCTACGCGTCGATGACGCTCCTCGCGCACGGGCTCGAGGACGTGTTCGAGGCTGTCCGGCAGCAACGCGTCCCTGGCGATGCCCCCGCGCTGCAGCTCGCGCGCGACGGGATGGAGACGATCAGCCGTCAGATCGACCAGGTGGTGATCGGCGAGGAGCCGTCCCCCGCCACCGCCCTCGAACACCGTGCCCGCGCGTTCCTCCGGACCTCCGGCACGACGGCCTTCACGCTCCTGCTGCCCTCGGCCGACGATGAGGATGCCGACGGCACCGAGCGGCCCCGCGGGGCCAGCGCCTCGGACGCGCTCACCGAGGTCCTCGCGGCCTCCACGCGCCTCCGAACGCTCGTCCCGGACGACGACGGGGTGAGAGCCGTAGTTGATCGCCTGCAATCGGCGTCACGCCGGCTGTACGCGGCGCTCGCGGAGCTGCGCCAGGTCACTTTTGACTCGGTCGTACCCCCGCTGCGTCGCCAGGTCCGGTCCGTGGCGGCGCTCTACGGCCGCGAGGTCCGACTGGACGTGCGCGGGGACGGCACGCTCATCGACCCCGTCCTGCTGTCGTCCCTCCAGGGACCGTTCGTCCACCTTGTGACAAACTCGATCATCCACGGCATCGAGACGCCGGAGGAGCGGGCGGCGAGCGGCAAGCCCGTCATCGGTCTCATTCAGCTCACCGCCGAACGAAAAGCGGCCGAGATCTCCATCATCTTCACGGACGACGGGCGCGGCTTCGACACCGAGGCGATCCGCTTCGCCGCTGGCGTGGACAAGGGGGATCCCGTCGAACTGGCGATGCGACCAGGCGTTTCGACGGCGACGGAGGTTGGGTTGCACGCGGGGCGGGGCCAGGGCCTGGGTGCCGTGCGAGCGACGGTGGAGGCCCAGGGGGGGAAGCTCACCGTGACCACCCTCGCTGGCCGAGGCACGCGGATTCGGTTGGATCTCCCCGCGAAGATCGAGCTGCGGGAGCTCACCCTGATCCAGCTTGGCGGCCTCACGTTCGCCGTGCCCTCGCGCGCGCTCGAGGAGCGGTCGGCTGGCGCCGGCACCAACGCCCTGTACATGAAGGACGGCAGACGCCTGACCGTGGACCGCGTGGTCGGAACGGTGGAGGCGCTGGTCAGCCCACCGCCCTTCCCCATCAGCCGCCTGCCGCAGGTGACCGGGTCGACGATCGCGCCCGATGGCAGCGTGCTGTTCGTGCTGGATCCCTCCAGCGTCTCGGCCGGGCTCGGGGGCGTGCCAGGCGGCGCGCCGACCCTGACGAACTGACCCGCCGCGGAGGCGCGATGAATCGCGCCGCTACGGTCTGCAAGCCGGCGGGCTAGACTGCGGGCATGAACGCCGTCGTCATGAACGCCGAATGGAGCCCGCGCCCCGGCTACGAGGTCTCCGACCGCGAACGCGCCACGGGCAAGGCGAGAATGGCGTCGCAGGTCTACAAGAAACCGGTATTTCGCTGGGAGACCGTCAAGGACCCGTCGCCGGCGCGGGATGAGGTGTTGCTGGCCGTGCGCGCGTGCGGGGTCTGCGGGTCCGACACCCACTGCTACGAGAGTGACGGCGAGGGCTACATCCTGTTCTCCGGCCCCGTTCGCATGCCGTGCATCTGCGGGCATGAATACACGGCGGAAGTGCTGGAGGTGGGTCCGGACGTGCGATTTTTGCGCCGTGGCGACCTGGTGGCCGCCGAAGGCATGCTCAACTGCGGCGTGTGCGAGGCGTGCCGGATCGGGCGACCGAACCAGTGCCCGCACCTCGACATGGTCGGGTTTTCGGCGCCGGGGGCCTACGCGCCGCTCATGGCGTCCAAAGAGCGTTTTTTGTGGAAGATCAACGGGCTCGCGGAGCGGTACGGGTCGGCGCAGCTCGGCTGTGAGGTCGGCGCGCTGGTCGAGCCGATCGCGTGTTCGTACAACGGGATGTTCGTCTCCGCGGGCGGGATGCCGCCGGGCTCGCACCTCGCCGTGTTCGGGTGCGGTCCCATCGGCCTCGGCGCCATCGCGCTCGGACGGGCCGCAGGTGCCGCCACCATCTGCGCGTTTGAAACGGTGCCGGAGCGGCTCGACGTCGCGCGGGCGCTCGGCGCGGACGTAGCGCTCGACCCGCGCTCCTGCCGACCCCACGAGGCGATCCTGGAGCTGACCGGTGGCTGGGGCGCAGACATGCTCGTGGAAGCGGCGGGCGCCGCGCTGCAGACGATGCCGGAGATCGAAAAAGCCTTCGCGCCCGGCGGAAAGATGGTGTACCTCGGCCGTACCGGGCTGCGCGCGCCGGTGTTGTTGGACGTGCTCGTCAGCCAGGCTGCGAGCATTTCGGGCGCCCGCGGGCACGTCGGCGGCGGCTGCTTCCCGAACATCCTGCGCCTGCTGGAGCGCGGCCGCCTCGACGTCGCCGCCATGATCACCACGCGACTGCCCTTCGATCGCGCCCTCGACGCGCTCGCCAAGAGCACCGACCGGAAGGACGGCAAGGTCATGGTGCAGTATCCGGCCCCTTGATCCGCCCCCTTCGGCGCCGATTCCGGACGGTGTTCCGACGGGAACGGCGGCCGAGGACGTTGACTGGCCGGGTGCCAACGTGCTAATCCACTGCGCACTCTGCACGCCCCGGTGGAGAGGTGAAGCTCGCCCGCCTCGGCGGTGAAACTCGCCCGCTTCGGCGGAGAAGAAAGGATCCATGGGCAAAGCGATCGGTATCGACCTCGGAACCACCAACTCGTGCGCTGCGATCGTCGAGAACGGCAAGCCCCGGGTGATCACGTACAAGGGCGGGGCGTCTACGATTCCGTCCGTTTTTGCGATCAACGAGAAGGGCGAACGCCTGGTGGGGCAGGACGCCAAGAAGCAGGCGCAGCTCAACCCCACGAACACCGTCGCCGCCGCAAAGCGGTTGATCGGGCGTAATTTCCACTCCAAGACCATCGAGAAGATCCGGCAGGTCTTCACGTACGAGCTGGTGGAGGGCGAGAGCTCCGAGGTCCTGGTCAAGGTGCGCGACCAGGTCTTCACGCTCGAGCAGATCTCGGCGGCGATCCTTCGGAAGATCAAGGAGGTCGCCGAGGAGGCGTTGGGGTGCGAGGTGGACCAGGCGGTCATCACCGTACCGGCGTACTTCAACGACCGGCAGCGCCAGGCCGTCCGGACGGCCGGAAAGCTGGCCAGCCTCAAGGTTTTGCGCGTTTTGAACGAGCCGACGGCAGCGGCGCTCGCTTACGGGCTCGGCCGGAACCTCAACCAGCGCATCGCGGTCTACGACCTCGGCGGCGGCACGTTCGACATCTCCGTCATCGACATCAAGGGCCGCATCTTCGAGGTCGTGGCGACCGGCGGCGACACGTTCCTCGGCGGCGTGGACTTTGACGATCGCGTGATGCAGTGGGTGCTTGAGACCTTTCTCAAGTCCACCGGCGTCGACCTGTCGTTTGACCGCGTTGCGGTCCAGCGAATCCGCGACGCTGCAGAAGCCGCGAAGATCGAGCTCTCCGGCGCGATGCGCACGCGCATCCACATCCCGTACATCGCCAACGGCGAGACCGGCCCGTTGGACATCGACGTGGAGCTGACCCGCGAAAAGCTCGAAGAGCTGACGATGGACCTCGTCGATCGCACGATCGCGAACGTCGATCGCATCCTTCGCGAAGCCGGCAGCTCCAAGGCCCAGATCGACGAGGTGCTGCTCGTTGGCGGCCAGTCGCGCATGCCGCTCGTGCAGCGCAAGGTCACGGACTTCATGGGTCGGCCGCCGTCCAAGGGCGTGCACCCCGATGAGGCCGTCGGCATCGGCGCCTCCATCATGGCGCACTCGCTCGCAGGCGCGTCGTCGACCGAGGAGGTCACGCTCCTCGACGTCCTCCCGATGCCCATCGGCATCAACAAGGTCGATGGGTCGATGCACGTGCTGTTCCCGAAGAACCAGCCGCTGCCCGACTACAAAACCCGCACGCTGACCACCTCCAAGGACAACCAGCGCTCGATCATGCTGCGCATCTACCAGGGCGAAGCCACCCTCTGCGCGGACAACGAGCTGCTCGGCACCTTCGTGTTCTCGGGCATCCGGCCAGCACCCAAGGGCAAGGTCCAGATCGAGGTGACCTTCCACATCGACTCCGAGGGAATCCTCAACCTGACCGCGCGCGACAAGGGCACGGGCCAGACGGTCGAGAGCACGCTCAAGCTCGGAAAGGCCGGCGGCGTCGAGGTCCTGAGCGGCAGCACGGTGCCGACCGCCGCGAAGAAGGACGAGACCGCAGACGAGCCCGCGCCACCGCCCATGCCGCTGACGATGCCGACCTCTGGCCTCGCGTCGGAATTCAGCGCCGAAGCGCCCGTCGCGCCGCCCGCAGCAGAACCGCCCGCCATCGAGCCAACGGCGCTGACCCCCGACGAGCCCTCGCTCGAGGAGGTCAAGCCCGAGTCCATCGAGCCGCTGCCAAACGCCTCGGACGCGCCGACCACGCCGCCCGAGAACACCGGGAAGACGGACGTCGATCCGAAGTCGGCCCAGCCGAAGCCGGAGACGAAGGCCGCCCTCGTGCCCGAACAAGGGGTGTGGGCGCGGTTCGTAGCGTGGCTCAAGGGTCTGATCGGCGGGAAGTAGGTGGCAACGGCCCACGCACGCCTGCGAGGCATGCGGTTCGTGCTGGTCTCGCCGCTACAATCCGGAAACGTCGGTGCCGTCGCCCGCGCGATGAAGAACATGGCGATCGAGGACCTCGCGGTAGTCGCACCGCGCGCGCTGGACATGGACCGCGCGCGGTGGATGGCGCCGAACGCGACGGACCTGGTCGACGGTGCCCGATACTGCGCCACCGTCGCCGAGGCTGTCGCCGACTGCGCGAAGGTCTACGCGACAACGGCGCGCGACCGCCACAACCGCTGGCCCGCGTTTGAGCCCGCAGGGTTTGCGGCCGACGCGCTCTCAGTCCTGGACGCACCCGATGCCCGCGTGGCCGTCCTGTTCGGCCCGGAGGACGCCGGTCTTGGCAACGACGCCCTCGTCCACGCCCACGCGCTGATCCACATCCCAACGGACGCCCACGCCTCCCTGAACCTCGCTCAGGCCGCGTTGCTGGTCGGGGCTGCGTTGTTCGAGGCCGTACGCGCGGAGGGTGGGATCGCCCGCGCACCGGGCGTCGGAAAACGGGGTGGTCGGCAGCGTGGACCGGCGCCCGGGGCCTCGGCGCCGCACGAACCGGCCCCGCTCGGGGCCCTGGAGCCGCTCATCGGCGAGTGGATGCACAGCCTGGAGCTCGCCAGCTACCTGCGCGGCCACGAGACGATCCTCGTCGAAGGCACCGTTCGGCGGCTCCTGCATCGCGCGGAGTTGGACGCCCTGGAGATCAGCGTGCTGCGCGGCATGCTGCGCAAGATGCGCTGGAAGATGGGCGAAGAGGGCTGATCACTGATTCGCGGCGCCCAACGCCATCATCCCGAAGACGAGGATGAAGTACCCGACGACGAGCAGCAACACCGTCAGCGAGAGCATCGAGGCGACGGCGCCCGCGATCATCCCCCCGGTGGCCATCGTGCTCTCGGAGGTCGAAAGCGCGTCGCCTCCGCCGCGAACCTGGCTTCCTGCGTACATCGCATACCCACCCAGCGGCAGGGCCATCAGGTAGGGCATGTAGCAGAGGCAGGGCGCGATCGCCGCGCAGATCAGGGCGAACACGCCCGCGTATAGCGCCTGGGTCGCCGAACCGGTAGAAAGCGGCGCGGGTTCGGAGTAGCCGTACGGGTCAGGCACCTACAGCGTGTAACTGACCGAGCGCGTGAAGAGCAGGCTCGGCTTGGTGGCGCCGGACGCGATCTTGGACACGCGGACCTCCAGAACGCCGTTGGGGGCCGAAACCGGCGCGAAGAACCGGAAGAACTCAACGGACGGGCCTTTGCTCGAGACCGTCTCCTTCATCACCTGGGTGCGCTCTTCGCCGATCTTCTTGCCGTCCGCGTAGACCTCCGCGAGGAGCCAGTAGGCGTTGCCGTCGAAGCCCGCGCCGTTCACGGCGTAGAGCACGGGGATCTCGACCACCACGGAGTCAACGGTCGTGTAGGCGACGGTCGGTCCCCAGTTGTCCGCGAGCGGCGTCTTGCCGTTGAGATCGAGGCCGAGCTTGGACGGGCCGGCGGCCACGGAGGGAGCGGCGACGGGCGGAGGCGGAGGCGTGACCTCGATGGGTGCCGCGATCTGCATGTCATCCTCGCCCGAGTTGAACGCGCTGGCGTCCGGCACATCGGGGGGCTTGGGCTTGTCGTCCTTCTTGAAGAAGTCGTCGTCGTCGCCCGCGACGGGGTCCGTCGCGTCTGCCGCACGGGCGATGCGGGGGGTGGCGCCGAGCGCGCACACGAACGCGAGGGTGAAGACGGTGAACGCGGGGGTGAAGATCGACGAAGCGCGCATGGAGAGACTCCCGGTGGAACGACCCACGCACTTTAGACGAGATTCCCCGGTTGTCAAGAAATTCGCGGGACACTTCAGGTCATCGACCGGCGCAGGATCGACGCGGCGTTGCATCTGGGGGGCCAATCCGTGCGCTCGGCAAACATGGCGTCTGTATCCACCTGAAATCGCGTGGATGGCTGGTCGGATTGGCCCCCCGCGCGGCGTTCCATGCACGTTCGGTGACGGGCGCCGTACTCGGCGGCTGGCGGCGAACGTGGCCTCGGAACGCCGAAAAATCAACGCCGATGCCGGCGCGGTCGGGCGTCCGCGCCCGACGCGGAGCCGCCGGCCGGAGCACTGCGACGGCGAACGCCGACAAGGCGTTCAGGCGGCGTAGCCCGCCCACGGAGGACGCCCGCAAAGGGCGGC